>CABTZE010000023.1 GCA_902489215.1 uncultured Brevibacterium sp. | reverse complement strand
TGCTCCGGGAATTTGCTGGGGTGGCTAACGGGACTTGAACCCGCGACCCCCGCGACCACAACGCGGTGCTCTACCAGCTGAGCTATAGCCACCATCACTGCCGCTTGGACAGCATTGACAATGGTAAGCCACCCGCAGCCATAAGACCAAATCGGCTTAGATTTCACCTTTCCGAGCCCAACGGGCGCCTTGCTGAACCCTGCTTTCACACAGCGAACAGTCACGTTCTCACCAGCAGATAAACGAGCCATAACGTTTTGCCCGCAAACTGGGAACCGCAATTTGCGCGGCGTAAAATCACTCAGGTGAAACAGCGGGCCGTCCGGCCGCTGACAGGTTGGAACCAACCCCTTTGACTCCCCAGTAGAAAGCCCGAGGATGAAGCACGCTGACGTCAGCTTTGCTGAGGACAGAACTGTCCTGCTGACGATCGACGGCGTCTCGGAACAGTGCCGCGACCTCGGCGCAGCACTCGCCGCAGTCCGCGACGAAGCGGCAGTTGATGATCACCCCATCTTCGTGCAGATCACCGACGGTGACTCTTCGCACTCCGTGGTCATCGCGGCCGACGGAACGGTGGCAACAAGCGAACTTCCCATCATCCAGCCGCAGAACGCAGTCGAGAACCGCACTGACAGTCCAGCCGCACAAGCATCACAACCGAACTCCTCCGAACAGGGGAGTGGGCCGGAAAACCCTGGCGTCACCTCGGCAGAAGAAGATGCTCCGGCAATCCCAGCAGGTGCCTCGGCCGCCGCGACCTCAGACAACACACCAGCAGACCAGATCGCACCAACCGGCCGCCAGACGGGGAAAGCCGACGGCGCCTCGGCCGATCAGGGCATCAGACGAGCAGCCAAGCGGAACCGAACCCGGCAAGGCAACGGATCACTGCTGACCCGGCTGCTCTCTGACGAACCAAAACCAACAAGGACCACACGCGAAGACCGCCGCAAACGCAGGCCATCCATGCTGGTGCCGTCAATCGTGTTGGCCGTCATGCTGATCGTGGTCATCGTCCTGTGGGTCATCCCATCATTCGTCGGCGCACCCGACGGCGGGCTGGAAGAAACCTCGGCGAATGCCTCCGGTGGAGCCGAACAGCCCAAACTGAGTCTCAAAAAATCAGACAGCGTCGTCCCCGGATTCAAAAACGAACCTGCGTGGGAACTCCCCGTCGACCCCGCCGGATCAGTCAGCGCATCCGAACGCGGAATCGTCGTAGTCAAAAATCAGACCGTCGACATCTACGAACCCGCAACCGGCCGCAAACGCGCAACCACCACCATGGACGGCGACATTCAGATCGCCGCTGACACTAAAATCAACAACCGGCCAGCCCTCCTGCTGCGCTCAGGCGACACCGCAGAAGTCCTCTTCGACGGTGAAGACAAGACGCACAAGTACGAACTTCCCAAGAACGCCGAAATCTCGCTGTCGGGAACATCGCCCATGATCGTCGCAGACGAAAAGCTGTACCACTTCCACGATGACAAAGTGCACCCCGTCGTGGGCATCGAATCCGGTTTCACCCCCATGGGGCTCGACGGACGGAAAATCATCACTGCCACCTTCGACGGTGACGCCGCGGTATCCGACACTGACACCGGCCTGACTGAAAAGTTCTCACTCGAAAAGCCCGGTCGCGGCCTGGTCATCCTCAAATGGGTGACAGCCGGACACGGAAAAATCGTCACGGTGTGGGGCGAGAGCGGAACCGACCTCGAATCTGACGCCTCCGTGCAGGTCGTCGTCAGCGACACCAGCCACGGCAAGATCGTGTCGACGGTCGAAGCCCAAGCGAACCGAATCTCCGAAGCCAAATGGGAACGGGGGCAGGGCTTCCACCTGGCTGTATTCGGTCCCTACCTCTTCGACATGAAGACAGGCCTGCTGGTGCGCGACGCGGCAGACGAAGACGTGCGCTTCGGCGAACCCCGCGGCACATATACCCCCGCAGTGGTCGAAGGCCGCCCCGCGATCATCGCAGGTGACGTCGCCTATGAGACCAACAACAACCTCATGACCGTTGACTCGGATGCCGAATACGCGGTCGTCCGCAGCGAATCCGATACAATCAGAGGCTACGCAAAAGCACACAAAGGGTAATAACGGGCGTTACACCGTAACTCGGTCAGACGTCCGGAACAGCTGAACGCGCATATTTGAGCGTGCACAGCGCTGACGCACACACCGGAAGGCAGCATGAAAATCAAGTTCGGGCGCCCGGCCATGGCCGTCGCACTGTGCTGTTTTGCCGCCACCGGCCTGCTGTTCACGGTTTCTGTCCCGGCAGCCTCGCAGCCGGAAAACGATCCCACCGCGCCGACTCCAGGCACGCCGTACGTGCCCACTGAACCTGACGGCAATAACGGCCCTTCGCCGTCGAGCGAGCCCTCCGACGGGGTGCACACGTCACCCACGGACGGGCCAAGCGACGAACCGACAGAGAACACGACGTCACAGCCGACTGATGAACCCACCGACGGGCCAACCGGCACTCCGACGGATAAGCCAATCGAAACGCCGACGGGCACGCCCACCTCTAAGCCCACTCCGACGCCAACGAAAAAGCCGGATCCGGAACAGCCGAACGACCCCAAGGATCCTCCGGAAGACAATCCTCGTCGGCCGAAGACAGATTCGCCGGGCAGCAAGCCGCTGCCCCCTGACGGCCGCATCAACAGTGACGGCTCCGGTCGACAGGGCGGCTATCCGGACACCGGCAACGGCGGCACGAACTGGGTTCCGCAGAGCCCCAGCCCTGGTTCTGGAGGTTATGCCGGACAGGACCGCGGTGCGGTGACCGACCCCGTTCCCACCCCCGAAGCTGAACAGGCCGAGTCCTCCGAAGACGGCAGCCGTAGCTCTGCGCTGAAAGGCAGCCAGGCCGGCGTGGACAACGCTGAAGCCCGCAGCAGCAGCCTGCTGTGGGGTGGTCTCACAATCCTTGTGGGCTTGGCTGTCATCGTGGCGGCGTGGCTGTTCCTGCGCCGCTCACAGAAAGACCAGAAGCAGCGCGGCTGAGTGCGGCACCTGCTACACAATTACGAGGTGGAGCTCCACCTCCCGGAGTCTCGGCACCCGGGAGTCCCGGCACCTCGGCACCGGGTCTTCAGAACAGCGGGCGGTCCGGTGTGTGCCCTTCAAGTTCCAACAGGATCCGCTTTCGCTCAAGACCCCCGGCGTAGCCGACTAGGCTGCCGTCAGCACCCATGACCCTGTGACACGGGACGATGATGCTGATGGGGTTGTGTCCAACGGCACCGCCGACAGCCTGCGCCATGCCGGGTTTTCCCAACTGCTGGGCAATCTGCCCGTACGTGGTCTGTTCGCCGAACGGAATGTCCATGAGCAGCTGCCAAACGCGCTTCTGATTGTCCGTGCCGTGGAGTGTAAACGGCACATCGAAAGTCTGCCGCTGGCCGGCAAAGTACTCACGCAGCTGCTCAAGCGCCGGTCCGATGACCGGGTCGTCAGCCGCCGAGGCAGAGCTGATTTCCTGCCCGAAAGCCTCCGGGGCCGGACTGTGCTTGATGGGCACGTGATAGACGCCCACCAGGCGTTCATCGTGCGCGATGACAACGGTGGGCCCGGTCGGCAGTGTCACATGTGCGTGACGAGCTGAGCTCATGGGTCAGCGGCCGTCGTTTTCTATGTCCATGCGCTGCAGGCTGATCTGACGTGCCGAAGGTTCGACGTTCGACTTCACAACCGTCTTTTCGGTGACCTCGAAGTTTTCGCGGTATTTGCCGAACAGCAGCCGGCCTTGAGAGACGAGCGCTGTTGAGGAATTGAAGATCATGAGCGTGAACGGGAACAGCAGCCACTGGGCGAGCATCGACACTGAGCGCATCCGCGAGTAGCGCACGGGTCTGGGCGGCAGCAGATTCACGAACACCAGCAGGGACGTGAGCAGCATGATCATGGCCACCTGCTGGATGGCGCCCACCAACAACGGCATGTTGCTGGTGAACTCCGATGCGTTTTCGCCGGTGGCACGCAGCACCAGGAACGGCACCCAGCCGCCCACGGCGATGATGATAGAAACACTGGCGAGCGTGACGTGGCTTTCCAGCAGCAGGATGAACTGACACAGCGTGCGGAAGAACTTGGGCTTCGAGTTGGCCCAGCCCTTAACGGCGTACGGCACGTCAGAAGCGCCGTAGGACCAGCGGGACAGCTGCTTGAACTGCGCTTTGATCGACTGCCCGAGGTTTCCAGCCAACACCGCATCCTGATAAATGGGAACGTGAACCGGGATCACTCGGTAGTCGCCATCGAAGTGGAAGTACGAACGCCAGAACTGGTGGCCGTCTTCGACGATGGTGCGGGTGGACCAGAAGTCCATGTCGATAAGAGCATCGAGCGGTTGCGAGTGCGATGCGAAGTTGCGCAGCGAAAACGGCCGGACCGTCTGTGTGAGGTTGAAGAAGCAGTTGGCTGAAGCGATCACGCGGGTGACCGCGGGAGCATCCCAGATGTTCGACAGGTACAGCGCGATCGGTTGGTAGGAGGCCCGCTGGCGGTCTTCCGCCCGAATGTATTCGTAGGCCACGTAGTCGAAGTAGCTTTCGTACGGTTTGTTGTCACAGTCGAGCGTCGTGACCATGACCTCAGCCGGGTCGTAGCCGTGTTCTTCGGCCCACTGTGCAGTGCGGCGGCCTGCGTAGGTGATGTTGCCGCCCTTACCGGTGATTTCGCCGGGGATGTCGCGGGGGTGTTCAACGAGTTCGTAGGTGCCGAACTTGGCTCCGTATTTTTCCTTCAGCCGCTGCGCGGTCAGCTGCATGTCCGGGCCGCCGCGCTCTTCGTAGGCAAAGAAGATGTGCAGGTGGTCCGACGGTGTCGTTGTGTACAGCAGCCCGCGGATGGTCGGTTCGATGACTTCGTACGGTTCGTTGTACGCCGCGATGATGACAGCGTGCTGCACCCGGGCGGGGTGCGGGTAGTTCTGGGGGTTCTTCTCTATTTGCCGCAGAAGCTGCCGATGCTGGGCTGCCCTAAACGATCCCGGTGGGGTCGGCGGCACTCGCTTGCCGTCCAAAACCAGCGCAATGTCCAACAGGCGTGCGTTCCAGTCCACCCGAGCCGCCAGGCGGAAGCGCCGCAGTCCGCGAACAAGGTCAACCGCACCGCGCGCACCGCGAATGAACATGTAGGCCACGATCGCCAGCACCCACAGCGCACCCCATGTGGGGTTGATGAGCGAAAGGACGACAACAGCAGTCAAATTCCCGTAGCTGAAGATCGCCGGGATCATTTCGAAGAACCGGTAGCGCGAGTCCCGCTTGCCCAGCGGTATTTCGTTTCCTTCGTCTGCCGATGTCAGCGGAGCGGTGGTGGTGCTCATGTTCAGCTGTCTGTCGAGGTGCCTGGGGACTGGGGCTGGTCGGTGCCGGCTGAGTCGGTGGGGAAGTACTCGGCGGTGATTTCAGAGGCAATCTTGGCCGAAGCCGTTGAGTCCGGGGCGTCTGAGGTGAAGACCGCCCGGCGGTAGTACTCGAGTTCTGCAACGGAATCGAGGATGTCGCCAAGGGCTCGGTGGTTACCCGTCTTGGCGGGTGCCGAGTAGTACGACGACGGGAACCAGCGCTTGGCCAGTTCTTTAATCGAGCTGACGTCGATGATGCGGTAGTGCAGATAGTCGACGATTTCCGGCATCTGCTGCTGCAGGAACATTTTGTCGGTGCCGACTGAATTGCCGCCCAGCGGTGCCTTGCCGGAAACCGGGATGTGCGAACGGATGTAGTCCAGGACGCGTTGCTGGGCGTCGGCCACCGTGGTGCCCTGGTCGAGTTCGTCGATCAGCCCGGATTCGCGATGCATGTTCGTCACGAAGTCGTTCATGTTGTTCCGCGCGGCCTCAGACGGCTTGATGACGATGTCGATGCCGTCGTCAAGCGGTTTGAGGTCAAAGTCGGTGACAATCGCCGCGACTTCGATCAGTTCGTCCGTGCCGACTTCAAGGCCGGTCATTTCGCAGTCAATCCATACAATTCTGTCTACAGCCACGACGCCCATATTAGCGGTGCGGTCTGACACAGCCCGGTGTGCGTGGGCCGACCGCTGAGAGTCCGCCAAGAACTCGGCTTTGCCGGGTACGTAGAATAGACAGTTGAACCGCAAGCTGATCGAAGGGGAGCGCGTGCGCTCAATTGCTGCAGTCGTGATGATCGTCCTGGGCGCTGTTCTCGGCGTCGTCGGAGTTCTTCAGAAGACCGTGTGGGCACCGCCGGAGAACATTACGGCGACCACGCAGACTGACGAAAGCTCCGCAGCGGCCGTCATCGAGCCCGGAGTCCTCAACCTGTACCCCGGCGAAGCCAAAGTGACCGTCAAGGGCACCGGCGACATCACCGTTGCCCACGCATCGAAGCCCAACGTCGAAGCATGGCTGGGCGAAGCCTCCTACCTCGACATCACCGGCCTGAAAACCCAAGAAGAGCTGCGCACAGAAAAAGTTGCCGGTGAAGAAGACAGTGTGCCCAACCCCGCGGGGGCGGACCTGTGGGAAGACTCCACGACCGAAGCCGAACAGGTGACCTTCACATGGAGCGAACCGGCTGGTGACACCTCGTTCTTGATCGGCAGCAGTGAAAAGACCAACCTGGAGGTCTCGGTTACGTGGCAGAACGACGCCACCAACCCGTGGGCGACCCCGCTGATCATCATCGGACTAATCCTCATCGTTCTGGGCATCCTGCTGTTCATCTCCGGCACCAAAGCGAAGAAGCGCGAAAAAGAACGCGAGGAAGCGCGCCGTGAGCGCCGCCGCCGTCTGGCCCAGATGGGCTCGGCCTTCGCGATCGTTCCCGGCCTGGCACTCGCCGGCTGTGGTGCACAGGAACTGCCCGAACCGCAGCCGTTGGAAACCCCCACCGCACCGGCAGCCTCCGTCACCGACGAACAGCTCGAACGCGTGCTGGAGAACATCAACACCACCATCAAGGAAGCCGACGACAAGCTCGACACGAAGAAACTCGGCGAACGTGCCGACGGCAGCTTCTTCCAGCAGCGCGAAGGCGCCTACAAGATCAAGAAGAAGGACAAAAAAGCCAAGCTGCCGGCAGCCCCGGCCTTTGACGATGTCAAGGTGAACTTCACCTCGGCAACCGACACCTGGCCGCGGATCACATCGGCAGTGGTCAGCGGAAACGACCAAACCCAGCTGGTCATGCTCAGCCAGCAGGACGCCCGCAGCCCCTACCGTCTGTGGGCCCTGACCGTGCTTCTGCCCGGCGCTGAATTCCCCGAGGTCGAAGACGCGCGCGTCGGTTCGGGCCTCCTGGCAGCCGACCAGGACGGCCTGGTGATGACGCCCAAGCAGACGGTCGAAAACTACGCCGAGAAACTCCAGAAGCCCAACAAGGCCAAGCGCAAGGGCGACTTCGAAGACGACGCGTTCGCCAAGCAGGAACTCGAAACGTACAAGAAGATCAAAAAGGAAATCGAAAAGGGCAACGGCTCGGCCAAGGTCGAATACAAACCGGGCAACCAGGTCGCAGCGCAGTCGGCAACCGACGGGTCGGCCATTGTGATCGGATCGGCAGTGCAGACTCTTTCGCTGTCACCCGAATCGCGCAACGGCCAAACCGGCGAACTCACAGTGCCCAACCCGCAGGCCAAGGTTGTCGGTGAAAGCAAAACCAAGCGCACACTGCAGACCGAATACACGCAGGTCTACGCATTCGTGGTGCCCAAGAAGGGCGACGGCAAGGTGCGCCTGATCGGCGTTTCAACCGCGATGTCCGACGCCAAACTCGGCGGCAACAACTGACGAGGAGAACATGACTATTCCCCAGCAGCCCGAACACCCCGGACACGGCCAGCAGGCAGGAAGCCCGCAGGGCGGCCAGCCGACCCAGCCTGGCGAGCCCGGACCCCAGGAAGGCCTGGACCTTTCGGCAGTTCGAGGACACGGCGCCTCGGCAGCTTCGGCACCGGGCGGTGCCGCACAGTCCAGCGACGCTCCCGGCCCCAACCAGGTTGAAGTTCCCGCGCTCGCCTTCGAAGTGAACGAGCAGACCTTTGAATCGGCGGCTCGACTGTCGATGGAACTGCCCGTGGTGCTCGTGCTGTACTCGGGTCAGCAGCCCGAAAGCCAGCAGATCCTGCCCGTCATGCAGAAGATCGTTGAAGACCAGGCTGGTCGCGCAGTGCTGGGACTCGTGGACGTTGCCACCAGCCCCGCCATCCAGCAGGCATTCCAGGTGCAGGCCCTGCCGACGGTTGTCGCCGTCATCAAGGGCCAGCCCGTTCCGCTGTTCCAGGGCATGCAGCCCGAAGCGCAGATCCGCCAGCTGTTCGACCAGATAGCACAGGCCGCAAGTCAGGCCGGCCTGCACAAGACCGCGTGGGTCAAAGGCGCTCCCGGACAGCAGGGACCCCGCCACCCCGAAGCGCTCGAAGCACTGGAAGCCGGCGACCTCGACCGGGCCGAACAGGTGTACAAGAACGCACTCGCCGAATCGCCCGCAGATGACGAAGCGAAAGCCGGCATCGCCCGGGTCGGCCTGCTGCGCCGCACCCGCGATAAGGACCTCGCCGCCGTGCGCCAAGCCGCAGCCGACAACCCATCGTCCGTTGACGCGGCGATTGACTGCGCTGACCTCGACGTTGCAGGCGGCCACGTAGAAGACGCGTTCACGCGGCTGATCACGCTGATCGGAACCACCGCAGGAGACGACCGTGAAAAACTCCGCGTACACCTGCTGGACCTTTTTGACGCGGTCGGTGCTGAAGACACACGCGTCGTCAAGGCCCGCGGCCGACTGATGCGCGCACTGTTCTGATGAAAAGGCTTCTGAGCGCCGGACTGCTGACGCTGGTCGGAGTTCTCGGCTTGGTGTTGGTGACATCAGCGTTGTCCGTTGTCGGCTTTGACGGGCAGGCTCGCACCGAAGCGATGACCGCTGACGAACGCAGTCAGGCGGTCTTGATCGACCAGCAGCTGATTCCCGTGACCAATGCTGTGGCGGAGGTCAGCGTCGAATCCGACAGTCCCGTGTTCATCGGAACCGCCAACGGGGTTGACGCTCGCAGCTATCTAACGGGCACCGCGCACGACGAAGCCACTGAAATCGACCTGCCCGGCAAAATCCACCACAGGTTCGTAGCCGGGGGAGACTCACTGCCGACTGCCCCCGAAAGCCGCGACTGGTGGATTGCACAGGAAACGGGGACATCGCCGAAGGTGCGGCTTGGCCTTGACAGCAACCCGCAGATGGTCGTTGTTGCCGCACCTGAAGGTGACCTCGCTGACGCCAAAATCACCGTCACGGTTGACACACCCGGTGTTGTTCCTCTGGC
This sequence comes from uncultured Brevibacterium sp., assembly GCA_902489215.1. Lineage (GTDB taxonomy): Bacteria > Actinomycetota > Actinomycetes > Actinomycetales > Brevibacteriaceae > Brevibacterium. The sequence continues at coordinate 9,099 of CABTZE010000023.1, read as the reverse complement.
ACTCATCGGCCTGGCGCTGACAGTGATGATCTTTGCCTGCGCCGTTTGGCTTTTCCTGTCCTGGAAGCACGACCAGCCGAAGGTCGCGGTGGGCCGCCGTCGCAGTGCGGATGAGTCAGGCTCCCAGGAAGCGGACTCCCAGTCGACAGACGCCGAGGTGCCTGGCACCCGGGTGCCAGAAGGCGGGAAGCCGGGCGGCGCCTCGTCAGAGGTGCAGAAGACAGCGGAGGGGGCCCGATGAAGCGCGCACTCAGCCTGATGACGGCGGCCTTTGCGGGACTGGGGCTGCTGAGCGCGTGTGCCGGCGCACCGCCGATTGCCCGGCCCGCGATTCCGCAGTCGAGTGAATACGCGAAGGCGCCGCTGCGTGCCGGCGATGGTTCGAAGTTCATCACCGACTACACGAAGAAACTGCAGAAAGCGCTCGCTGATGACGGCAAAGGTCTGGACGAAATCCAGGGCGGACCGATGCTCGACCGCACAAAAGCCGAAATTCTCGTAGCGAAAGCAGAAAAGAAGAAGCTCGGCACTGTCGGCTTCGACAAAGTGGTTGCCGGCGGGCCCGAGCAGTCGGAGTATCCGCTGTGGTTCTTTGCCTTCGCCAATGCTGACGATGCGAAATCCGGCACGCAGGCACTTTTGGTGACGCGTGACGATGCCAACAGCGAATGGACAGTGCAGCAGGGACTTTTCATCGACCCCGAGCGGGTGCCGAACCTCGCACTGGAAGACGGTCAGGTGGCTGAGGCCGGCAAGCAGTACGCCGTCGACTTCGGCAAGACCGTCACCGCGGTCAAGGACTACCTCAGCGGTGCTGGAAAATCCGGCGGCGGAGGTTCGCTGGACGACTTTGACTTGAGCGGCGACGGTTTCAAGGGCTACCGCGATTACGTCGACGAATACGCGAAGGACACCAAATCCTTTAAGCGCGTTGAATCACGCTGCCAGCCGTACACGGAAATCGACTTCGAAAAGTACTCGGTGAAAACCGAGGGCGGCGGCGCTGTTTCGATGGCGGAAATGCGGTGCACCATCACACTCGAGGTGCCCGACGACTTCAACTTCACACTCCCCAAACAGGTTTCCGCCATCACCACGGGGAAGAAGAACGGCAACCGCGTAGAAATCGAAGCGTCAATCCCGTTCCTCATTGAAACCAGCAAGGGCAAGACCAAGCTCACCAGCCCCGACTGGTTCCCGCTGTCCGGCAAGCAGACCACCGCGAAGGGCGAAGACAAGAGCAAGGGGTCTAAAGACAAGGACAAGAGCGAAGACAAAGGCAAGGACTCCAGCGACTGAGCCGCGCTGGCTCTGCTGGTTGGGGTGCACCCTTGGGGCCGGTTACCACCGGGTAGCAACAAAAACTCCCGTTAGCAGTTACGGCTAAAGCGCAGATTCCGGCTAAGGAGTGTCTCGGTGCCGCTAAGGCGCAGATTTGTTGCTAACGGGTGTTTTTGTTCGGGGATTAGCTGGCCGAGGTGCCGGCTGGCTGGCCGAGGTCTCTTCTGGGGCCGAGGTGCCTTCTGGCCGGGCCCGCCGGCTTAAGCCCCGTACTGCTTGGCGATGCGGTCCACGCGGATCAGCCACAGCAGGCCGAGTATCGGCAGCACCAGCGGAACGAAGCCGTAGCCGATGCCGAAGTCTGACCATACGGTTGCTTCGGGGAAGAGCTCCGGGCGGAGAAGGCTGAAAATGCCGACGGCGATGACTCCGACAAGTTCTATGAGCACCGAAACGACAGCAATCCGGTGCGCTGTGCGGTTGGCGATGGCCAGGCAGACCGTCGCAACGATGTAGACGACCGCCGAAAATGCCGACAGGCTGTAGGCCAGCGGTGCGCGGTCGAAGTGTGAAACGAACTGGTATCCGGCCCTGGCCGATGCTGACAGCGCAAAGATGCCGTACACCGCGGTCAGGGCGCGCCCCGGCCCGGAGTGCATTGCAGAGTAGGCCTTGGTGTTGCCGGAAGTGTTCGCAGAGGTGTTCACAGCCAGATCTGGTCCATTCGAATAATCATGACGATGACGGTGGCGCCGGCTGCAGCCAGCACCCACGGCCCCCATTTACTGGGCTCAATGTATCCCCACACCGCGGCTATCGGCACGAGGATGATTGCGGTCAGCACGTACCCGAAGAACAGCAGCGGGTCGGCGTCTGTCTGCCCGAAAAGCACAATGCTGGTGACCAGCTGAACGATCAACAGCAGAAGCACTGCACCTGCCCACCAGATCATCGCGATCGGTGCCGGACGGTTTCGCAGGGCCTGGATGGTGCCCCACAGGGCAAGCAGCCCGGCGGCCGCATATTGGGCATAGGTCAGGAACGCAATCACGCCTTAGAGTGTATCGCCGCGGTCGTTAGACTCGGTGTGTGCGTTCCTATTTCGACTATGCAGCGACATCGCCCATGCGCCCGACCGCGCTGAAGGCCTACACCGACGAACTGCAGCAGATCGGCAACCCATCGGCCCTGCATTCGCTGGGCCAGCAGTCGCGTCTGCGCCTGGAGGATTCGCGCGAGGTGCTGGCTCGGGCGGTCGGCGCGTCGACCCCGGCCGAGGTGGTGCTCACCTCAGGCGGTACGGAGGCTGACAACCTGGCCGTCAAGGGTCTGTTCTGGCATCGCAACGGCGTGCCGGCCGAAGGCACGGGCGCTGCGCAGTCAGCCGACGCCTCGCAGCTGTCGCACCCGGTCATCATCACCACCCCGATTGAGCACAATGCTGTCCTCGACACCGCCGGCTGGCTCGAAACTCAGGGCGCGCAGGTGCTCCTGGTCGACGTTGACGCCGACGGTGTCATCCGCCTGGACCACCTGGAGGAGCTGCTGCGTGACCACGGCGACCGCACTGCTGTCGTGTCGATCATGTACGCCAACAACGAAATCGGCACCGTCCAGCCGATCAAGGAAGCGGCAGCACTCGCCAATGCCGCGGGCGTGCCCATCCACACTGACGCAGTGCAGGCTTTCGGACAGCTGCCGTTGGACTTCGCCGACCTGGGCGTCGACGCGATGACCGTCACCGCCCACAAGATCGGCGGTCCCGTGGGCATCGGCGCTCTCATCCTGTCCCGCGACATCAAGGCGGTCCCCGTTCTGCACGGCGGCGGCCAGGAGCGCTCCCTGCGTTCGGGCACCCTTGATGTTGCAGGGGCTGCCGCTTTTGCCGCCGCCGCACAGGAGGCAACGGGGGACATAGCTCACGAGGCGCCGCGCCTGTCTGGTCTGCGTGATCGGCTGATCGCCGGTATCGAGGACAGCGTCCCGGATGCCCACCTGTCAGGTCACCGTCAGGACCGGCTGCCGGGCAACGTCCACTTCACTTTCCCCGGAGCGGAAGCCGATTCCCTCCTGTTCCTGTTGGACGCGGCAGGTTTTGCCACCTCGGCCGGTTCGGCCTGCAGTGCCGGTGTCAACCGGCCCAGCCACGTACTCCTGGCCTGCGGACGCAGCGAAGACGAGGCCCGCTCATCCCAGCGGTTCACACTGGGCCACGGAACAACAGAAGAAGAAGTCGACAAACTCATCGAAGCCCTGCCCGGTGTTGTCGAGCAGGCACGCAAAGCCGGCATGAACTCCGCCTACGACTGGAGCCAGGCCGACTGAGCCGCAGTTAGGAATAGAATCAATGGCCCAAACGCTGTAACAGCAGAGCTCTGTCACAGCGTGGGCGCTTTTCAGAGCCAGCAGCCCAATCGAAGGAGGGACCGTGAAGGTACTGGCAGCCATGTCAGGCGGTGTGGACTCAGCCGTCGCCGCCGCACGAGCCAAAGACGCCGGACACGAAGTCGTCGGCGTGCACTTGGCGCTGTCGCGTATGCCCGGAACCCTGCGCACGGGGTCGCGCGGCTGCTGCACCATCGAAGACTCCCGCGATGCCGCCCGCGTTGCCGGCATGCTCGACATCCCGTTCTACGTGTGGGACTTCTCCGAGCGCTTCAAGGAAGACATCGTCGATGACTTCATCGCCGAATACTCACAGGGACGCACCCCCAACCCGTGTATGCGCTGCAATGAGCGCATCAAGTTCGCAGCCCTGCTCGACCGTGCGCTCGCCCTGGGCTTCGACGCGATTGCCACCGGCCACTACGCCGAAATCCAGTGGGTCGACGGCCACCCGCAGCTGCACCGCGGTCAGGACATGAACAAAGACCAGTCCTATGTGCTGGGCGTGCTGACAGAAGAGCAGCTGCGCCACTGCTATTTCCCCATTGGCGCCAGTGCCGCCAAGGCCGATGTTCGCGCCGAAGCTGCCGAACGCGGCTTCCCCGTGGCGAACAAGCCGGACTCCTACGACATCTGCTTCATCCCCGACGGCAACACAAAAGCGTGGCTGGCAGACAAGATTCCCATGCGCCCCGGTCTCATCAAAGACAAAGAGGGCGAAGTGCTGGGCGAACACGACGGCGCACAGTCGTACACCATCGGCCAGCGCAAGGGTCTGGGCATCGACAAGCCGACCGCCGACGGCAAACCTCGCTACGTGGTCGATGTCGACACCCGCACAAACACCGTCACGGTGGGCCAGCGTCCCGACCTTTCCATCACCCGTCTGACGGGCATCCGCACCACGTGGTGCGGTCAGCCTCCGGAAGGTGCCGGCAGCTCCGAAGATCAGGCCATGGAATGCGAAGTGCAGATCCGCGCTCACGCTGAACCGGTACCGGCCCGCATGTGGATGGGCGAGTATCTGCCGGATCCGCCGGAAACCGAATTCAACGTTCCGCAGGCTCGGCCTGCCGGACAGCTGATGCACATCAGCGTCGACGAGCCCTTAAGCGGTGTCGCACCCGGCCAGACGATGGTCGTCTACGACGGCACCCGGGTGCTCGGCCAGGCCACGATCGACCGCACGGCAGCCTGACATGACCGGCCAGTCTGCATCACCCGGTTCGCCGCTCACATCGCCCATCACCGCCGAACTGGCAGCGGCCGGCACCAGGCCCATCGACCGAGCCCGCTTCGCTGCCGGCGGTGTGCTGTTCTCCCAGCGCAGAGCAGGCCAGCAGGGTGTCGGCATTTTCTTCCGCGACGGCGACGGCGAGCCCCAGGACATCCTGCCGGAGAACCTGACGGCAGGTTCGCGTGTTCACGAATACGGCGGCGGCGCGTGGGATTGCACGGACGACGGCACGATCGTGTTCGTCGACCGGGTCTCACAGCGCCTCTACACGGTCACCCCTGGCACAGCCCCGCAGGCGCTGACGGATGACTCCGACGGCAGTGTGTTCTTCGGTGACATCACGGCAGCCCACATCCCCTCAGCTGCCCCGACCGGCACCTCGTCAGTCCCTGTTTTCACCGCGGTACGTGAGTTCCGCGGCGCGCACCCGCATGACGTTGTTCGGGACATTGTCCTCATTGACCCCAGCGCAGACACCCCGGTGCGCTCGCTTTTCCCCGCGGACTGGACGGGGGAGGACCGCCCGCATTTTGTGGCTTATCCGCGGCTGTCCCCGGATGCACAGCACCTGGCATTCATCGGATGGGACCACCCGGATATGCCGTGGGACGCCACCCGCCTGTTGCTGGCTGACCTCGACCCGCAGACCCTCAAACCGCTGGGTTCGCCCGTGGCCATCCTGGGTGCTGAGAAGCGCCAATCGATTCTTCAGCCCGAATGGCTCAGCCGCTCCACGCTGACGGTCAGCACTGACGCTCGCGGCTCATGGGCCGTGGTGAGCCTGGATGTTCGCGTTTTCCAGGGGCGTGCGCTCGGCACTCCCGGAACTCCCGAGGCGGAAGCTGCCTCTGTTCTTGACGACCCCGGTGAGATCGGGGGTCCACTCTGGACGCTGGGTTCACGCTGGTACCTGCCGGTTCTTGACGGACAGCGGATTGTGGCGGCTGCCGCGCGCGACGGAATCTCAACCCAGCGCACGGCAGCGCTCCTGTGGGCCGACAGCCGTCCCGACGAACAGGGCGGCGGTCCCGTGGACTTCGGTGCTGACATCGATTGGGCTGAAATCGAAGACTTCCGCGACACAACAGCGCTTATCCGCGCCGGTGGACGCAACCGCGTCGATGGGCTCTACACCTTCGACATCGCCTCCGGCGAGCTCGAACCGGTCGCGCTGTCGATCGTGCTGCCGGAAAGCTGGTCGACCATTGCCGAATACCTGCCGCGGGCCGAAGTGCGCGAATACTCCGGCATCCAAGCCGTCTGGTACCCGCCGCGCAGACCGGGCAGTGCAGCGGAAGCTGACGTCCACCTCGGCGGCGGTGCCGAACCCGCCCCACCGTGTGTGGCGTTTGTGCACGGCGGCCCGACCGCGCGAGTTGTGCCGCGGGTGACCCTGCACCACGCGTACTTCACGTCCCGCGGGATTGCGGTCATCGACGTCAACTACCGCGGCTCGACCGGAATGGGACGGCCGTACAGGGAAGCGCTCAAAGGCCAGTGGGGCGTGCTTGACGTTGCCGACACCGTGACTGTCGCCCAGGGCTTGGCCGACGACGGCCTCATCGATCCCGACCGCGTGGCCATCAGCGGTGGTTCCGCCGGCGGCCTGACCGTGCTGCAGGCGCTGACGACAACAGATGTGTTTGCCTGCGGAAGCTCGTATTACGGGGTTGTGGATCTGCGTTCGCTTGCTGAAGACACCCACGACTTCGAATCCCGCTACCTGGATGGGCTCGTGGGCGGTGGGGACCCCGAAACGCTGCGGAAGGCATCACCGCTGGACCACCTTGAGAACATCAGCGCACCCGTGGCTGTATTCCAAGGCGAGCAGGATGCCGTCGTCCCGCCGAACCAAGCGCGCGCACTCATCGACGCGCTGGAAAAGGCGAACCTGCCCTACGCCGCACGGTTCTTCCCCAATGAAGCACACGGCTTCAGTGATCCCGAAGCCATCCGCACCTCGTTGGAAGAAGAACTGAGCTTCTACGGCCGCATCATGGGCTTCGCTGTCGACGTCCCGCCCGTGCAGCTGCGAGGGCGCGGCAGGTGAACCTGACGGCCACGACCGGTGTGTGGGCCGGAACCGAACCGCGTGAAGCCTTCAGCGCCGCTGTCACCGCATCCGGCGAAGGCATGCCGGCCATCCCGCAGATCGCGCAGCCTGCCGAAGGCGGCACCCGCTGGGCGCTGGACTTCCTGGCACCGGCGGCGGGCATGCTCGACCTGCCCGTCGACCTGAGTCCCGCCGGCTGGCGGCTGGCCAGGGGAGAAGGCCGCGAACAGCGACTCAGTCGTTCTCACACCGCCCAAATCCTCGACGCCGTCGAAGAATACTGCGACGAACGCCCCACATTCCTCACCCTGCCCGGGCCGTGGCACCTGATCCGCCACATGACACTGCCAAGCGGGGCACCAGTCCTGTCCGACTTCGGTGCCGTGCGCGATGTCCTGCAGGCTTACGCTTTCGCTGTCCAGGCGCACCTTGCCGAGGTGGAGCGCAGGACTGGGCAGGCACCTCGGGTGAGGATTGTGGAGAGGCACCTGGACCCGATCCTCACCGGTTCCGTGCCGACCGATTCCGGGTTCCGGACCCTGCCCGCCCTGCCGGAGCAGGCCGTGTTCACGGGACTGCAGTCCTTTTTGGCCAGGTGCGGGGAGAGCCCCCTGCTGCACGTGCCGGAGCTTGGGACCGTGCAGATCGACGGGAAGGACATTCGGCACGCTGATCAGCTGCTCGACATCGGTGCCGGGTCGATTGTGGTCGACCTGCCGGCTGGTGCGGGGGCGGCTGAGTCTGATGGGGCTTCTTCCGAGGGGACGGCTGGTGATTCTCCGGCTGGTCTTGCCCGGTGGGAGCGGCTGGCCGAATGGGTCGATGCCGGGCACGAGGTGTGGCTTGCCTTCCCGCACACCATCCAGCGGGCGCGGTTAAGTCAGACCCTGGCGCTAGTGTGGGAGCCGTGGCAGAGAATCGGCATGAGCCGCACCTCGGCAGCCCAGTTCGGTGTCCTCACTGGCCTTGCCGAACCGGCATCTGGAGGTCTGCTGCCCGCAGGGGCTGACACCGGCACATGCCGCAGCCTCATGGAGGCCGCAACGGATATTCACAACGCGCTGAAAGAAGAAGAATGAGCACCTATTCACCGGAACAGGCAGCCGAACGCGCTGCCCGGCTGCGCGCTGAAATCGAAGAACACCGCGAGGCCTACTACGTCCACGACGCTCCCACGATTCCGGATGCCGACTTCGACGCTCTCATGCGCGAACTCGAACAGCTCGAAGCCGACTTCCCGGAACTGGCCGCTGCGGATTCGCCCACCCAGATAGTCGGCGGCGGCGTTGACACAGAAGCCTTCGCGCCGGTCGACCACGTGGCTCGCATGTATTCGCTCGACGACGTCTTCTCCGTCGAAGAACTCGACGCCTGGTTCGCCCGGGTCAAGCGCAGCGTTCCAGCCGGCACGCAGTTTCTGTCGGAAGTGAAGATCGACGGTCTGGCGTGCAATCTGCTCTACCGCGACGGCACACTGGTGCGCGCAGCCACGCGCGGTGACGGCTACACCGGCGAAGACATTACGGCGAACATCCGCACGCTGAAAGACATCCCTGTGGAATTGGACACTGACGCCCCGCCGGCGCAGGTCGAAATCCGCGGGGAGGTCTTCTTCCCGCTGAAAGACTTCGCTGATCTCAACGCGGGCCTCATCGACGCCGGCAAGGACCCCTTCGCCAATCCGCGCAACGCCGCAGCCGGTTCGCTGCGCCAAAAAGACCCTAAGGTCACAGCGCAGCGGCCGCTTCGCATGCTCGTCCACGGTGTTGCCGCCTGGGAGGCCGGCGACGGCCAAGAACTGCCCAAGCGCCAGTCCGAGGTCTACGACATCCTGGGCTCGTGGGGCCTGCCCATTTCGCAGTACTACAAGCACTGCGAAACCGAAGACGACGTCCACGCCTACATCGAGCACTACGCCGAACACCGGCACGACCTCCTGCACGACATCGACGGCATCGTCATCAAAATCGACGACTTCGCGGTGCAGGAGCAGCTGGGCTACACATCGCGAGCACCCCGCTGGGCGTGCGCGTACAAATACCCGCCGGAAGAAGTCACCACGGAACTGCTCGACATCCGCGTGCAGGTGGGCCGCACCGGCCGGGTGACTCCGTTCGCCATCATGGAACCCGTCCTGGTTGAC
>CABTZE010000022.1 GCA_902489215.1 uncultured Brevibacterium sp. | reverse complement strand
GTCTTGCCTGCGCCGGTGGGCCCCACGACGGCGATCGTCTGGCCCGGCTCGGCGGTGAGGGACAGGCCCTTGATGAGCTCCGCCTCGGGATCATAGGAGAAGTTGACCTCGTCGAACTCGACCCGACCGGCGGTCGGGGAGAATGGCTCGGCATCGGCGTTCGGGGTCTCCTCGGGCGCGTCGAGCAGCTCGTAGACGCGCTCGGCGCTGGCGGCCGCCGACTGCAGGCGCGAGGCCATGCCGCCCAGCTGCCCGAAGGTCTGGGAGAACTGGCGGGAATACCACACGAACGCCTGCACGACGCCCAGGGTGAGCGCGCCTCCTGCGACGAGTGCCGCGCCGAGGACGGCCGTGGCCACGAAGACGAGGTTCGACACGAAGAGCATCGCCGGCATCATCGAGCCCGACAGGATCTGGGCGCGCACACTGGAGGAGTAGACGTCCGCGTTCGTCTTCTCGAATTCCTCGCGGGCGGCGGGAAGGCCGCCGTGGACGCGCAGAAGCGACAGGCCGGAGATCGACTCCTCGACATGCGCGTTGAGCTCGCCGGTCGTGGCCCACTGCTTCTTGAACTGCCTCTGGCTGGGCACGCCGACGAGGGCGAAGATGATCGCCGTCAGCGGGATCGCGGCAATCGCGACGAGCGCCAGCTGCCAGGACAGGGTGAACATAACGGCGAGCACGCCGACGAAGGTGATGACGCTCGTGATGATCTGCTGCAGGTTCTCATTGGCGACCTGCGTGAGGTTGTCGAGGTCGTTGTTGAGCCTGGAGAGGACATCGCCGCGGCGCTGGCGGTCTGAGTACGACAGGGGCACGCGGTGGAGCTTCGCCTCGACGCGCGTGCGCATGCCGCTCATGACGGTGTTGACCACGCCGATGCTCACGCGCCCGCCGATGTAGGTGAACAGCGACGACAGCGCGTAGACGGCCACACCCAGCATGACGAGCCGGCCGATGAGTCCGAAGTCCATGCCGGCGCCGGGCACGACGTCCATCGTGTCGAGGACGGCCGCGAGATCGGACTGTCCGCCGGCCTCGAGCTCTGCGGCGGCCTCCGCCGTCGACTGGCCGGGTGAGGTCTTCGACGAGAGATAGCCGGCGAACACGGCGTCGGTCGCCAGGCCGAAGACATACGGCGCGGCGATCGTGAGCACCGTTCCGATGAACAGCGTGATGGCGGTGATGACCATCTGGCCGCGGTGGGCGCCGAATTCGCCGACCACGCGGCGGACGGTCTTCCAGAAGTGCGTTGACTTCTCGTTCGGAGGACGCTCATCGCTCATGGCTGACTCCCGTCTGCGATTCGACGATCTCGCGGTAGACCTCGGAGGACACGACGAGCTCGCTGTGCGTGCCCACCGCGACTGCGCGGCCGGCGTCGAGGACGACGATCTGGTCGGCCTTCTCGGCCGTGGAGCAGCGCTGTGTGACGACGACCTGCGTGCGCTCTCCGGACGCGTCGATGCCGGAGCGCACCGCGGCTTCCGTGGTCGTATCGAGGGCGGAGAACGAATCGTCGAAGATGAGAATCGGGCTTGTGCGGACAAGCGCCATGGCGATCGCCAGGCGCTGCCGCTGGCCGCCCGAGAGATTGGTGCCGCCCTGGTTCACGGTGAATTCCGTCTGGCCGTCGAGCCGCTCGACGTACTCCCACGCCTGCGCTGTCTGCAGTGCCTCGCGGATCTCGTCGTCCGAGGCGGTCGGATTGCCCTTGCGCAGATTGCCTGCGATCGTGTCGGCGAAGACCTGCGGCTTCTGCGGCACATAGCCGAACTGGGCGCTGCGGGCCTGGGCCGACAGCTCTGCGGCGGGAACTCCGCCGACGACGACGGAACCGCTCGTCGGCTCGAGCAGGCCGACGATGAGCTGCATGAGAACCGTCTTGCCGGAGCCCGTCGCGCCGATGACCGCCGTCGTGGTCCCCGGCGCAGCGGAGAAGGACACGTCGGAGACGACAGGCGCCTCGGCTCCGGGGAAGCAGAAGGTGACGCTGTCGAGCTCGAGCGCGCCCGGGGCGGGCACCTCGTCGACGTCGCCGGAGCGCGTCTGCGCGGGCTCCGTCTTGAGCACGTCCCAGATGCGGCCGGCCGCGACTTCGGCGCGCGGCAGCATCATGGCCAAGAACGAGGCCATCATGACGCCCATGAGGATGAGCATGAGGTACTGCGTGAACGCCATGATCGTGCCGACCTGCGTATCGCCCGATTCGACGCCGAGGGCGCCGAACCAGATGATCGCCATCTCGCCGAGCCCGACGACGAGCATGATGAGCGGAAAGAGCGTGACGAAGTACTTGCCGACGGTCATATAGGCATCCGTCATCGACCTGTTGACCTCGGCGTAGCGCTGCTTTTCGCGGTCCTCCTTCACGAAGGCCCGGATGACGCGCAGGCCGGAGAGCTGCTGGGCCAGAACGGAGCCCATGGCGTCCAGCCGCTCCTGCATGGCCCGGAAGCTCGGCACCATGCCGCGGATGGCCCACACCATGACGATGACGAGAAGTCCGACTGTCACGAGAACGGCCCAGGACAGCTTGACGTCCTGGGTCAGCGCCATGATGAGTCCGCCGGCGGCCATGAACGGGGCCATGATCGTGATCGACATGGCCATCGTGAGGAACTGCTGGACCTGGCGGACGTCATTCGTCGAGCGGGTCACGAGGCTGGCGGAGCTGAACTCCGCCAGCTCCTGGAACCCGAAGGACGAGACCTTGTCGAAGAACGCCGAGCGGATCCGCTGGGCTCCCTTTAGCGAGGCGTAGGCGCCGCAGGCGATCGCGAGGACGTTGGCGATGACCTGCCCGAGGGTGACGGCGAGCATGATGCCTCCCAGGCGCCACACCTCGGCGGTGTTGCCCACAGCGATGCCGTCGTCGACGACCCTGGCATTGAGCGCCGGCAGTGCCAGAGAGGCGGCGATCTGGAGAGCTTCAAAGACGAGCAGGCCCAACAGCGCAGGCCAAAGGGGCAGGACGAACCTGTGGAAAAGACGCAGAAGCATGCGTCAGGCTCTGCTGTCAGCTGGTTCGAGAATGTCGTCAGCGGGGTGCGCCGGAGCGGCCTTCCACGAATAGTTGGACATGATGGCGAAGACCGCGGCCATGATGACCAGCGTCAGTCCGAACATGTGCACGAGCACAATGCCGATGGGAAGACCCGTGAAGTACTGCACGTAGCCGATGAGGCCCTGCAGCACCGTCACTGCCAGAAGGAAGTCGATGGCGCGAGCCTGGGGGACTGCTCCTTCTTTTGCCGCGATAACGCGAGCCCACACCGCCGTGATGACCATGAGCCACACCGGGAATGCGTGGAAGCGTGCCATCCACACTGTCGGCAGGCCGTTGCGAGCGGATTCGCGGTCACCAGCGTGCGGGCCGGCTCCGGTTGTGAGAACACCGAATACAAGGACAACGACGAGCAGAGCAGCAATAACCCACATGAGCTTGCGCAGCTTCTGCGGGCCAACAGGGCGGCGCGTACCGGGTCCGGAGTACACCCGCACGATCAGATACGCAGCGACCGCGACTGACGCGGCCGACGGAAGGAAGTGGCTGGCGACAACCCAGGGGTTGAGTTTGCTCAGCACCGACAGACCGCCGATGACAGCCTGGACGGGAACCACCATGAGGAGCGCAAATGCCGACCAGAAGAACTCCGGGCGCCGACGGCGGTACGGCCAGAACACGACGAGTGCCGCCAGGCAGATGATGCCGAGGACAACGCCCAGGACGCGGTTGCCGAACTCAATGAAGCCGTGGATGCCCATCTCAGGGGTGTTGGTGAGCGATCCCGGTTCGCACATGGGCCAGTCGGAGCAGCCCAAGCCTGACCCTGTCAGGCGCACGGCGGTCGAGGTGACGATGATGCTCACCTGGGCGATGAGGACAACCCACGCGGCCACGCGAATGCGGCGGGGGAGAGCTGTGGTGTTGTGCGGCTGGGCCGCGGAAAGATCAGAGGCGGAGGTCGACATGGGGTCTATTCTCTCACCTGTCTTCGTAGGAGAACCAACGGCGAGCCGCTGCCGCTGCGATGGCGGCCCAGACAGTGAGGACAAACAGGCTCATCCAGTCGAAGCGGCCGTCGATGACTGCGCTGCGCAGAGCGGATCCCAACGCCCCGGAGGGCAGGAAGCCGACGACTTCACCCCACGTCCCTCCGTGATCGATGAGCAGTCCGCCCCCGCCGGCCATGGCAGCCCACAGAAGGTTCGCAAAGGCAAGCACCGCCTCGGGCCTCATGGTCCCTGCCATGAGAAGTCCCAGGCCGACGAAGGCGGCTGTGCCAACAACAGCGCTGATGACAACGGCAGCGATGTTGAGGTTGGCCTCCAGCCCGAGAAACGCCGCGCAGGCAAAGGCGAGCGCGTACTGGACGACGGTCACGCCGAGGACTGCGATGATTTTGCCGGCCACGAGTCCGCCTGCGCCCAATGGTGTCGTGGCGGTGTGGCGCAGAACCCCGTAGCGGCGCTCGAAAGCGGTTGCGATTGCCTGGCCGGTGAAGGCGTTGGAGGCGATGGACACACCGAGTACGCCCGCCAGAGCAACAGCTGTGTGGTTGCTGCCTTCGTAGCCGAAGACTTCGAGGATGTCCGTGAGCGACAGGGTGAACAGGAAGGCCAGTGGCAGCACGATCGACAGCATGAGCTGTTCGCCATTGCCCAGGATCGCCTTCGCTTCAAACGCTGCTCGAGCCGCTATTCGGCGTCCTGCGGGTGCCGGCTGCTGGCGGAACGAGCCTGGCTGCCTGCCGGCGGTATTTGATGTCATCGCAAGCTCCTTCCCGTCAGCTGGAGGAAGACATCCCCCAGGTCGCCGGAGCTCATGGACACGCCGGTCAGCTCTGCACCGCCGGATGCGATCTCGGCGGTGATCTTGCTGAGGTCTTCGGCGCTGAAACTGCCCGCTGAGGTCATGGCCGTTGCCGAGGCGGAGCTCAGGCCCCAGCGTGACCGCAGCTTTTCACTGAGCGCCCTTGGGGGAGTGTCGGCGAAGGTCAGGCGCAGGGTCGAAGTGTGGCCGTCGGTGAGCTCGGACGGTGTTCCCTGCGCGATGATCTGCCCGTGGTCGACGATGTGGACGTTGTCGGCGAGCTCTTGTGCGTCGGCCATGTTGTGAGTGGTCAGCACGACAGCAGTTCCGCTGTCCGCGAGGCTGCTGACGATTTCCTTGACCGCCAGGGAAGCCTGTGGATCGAGTCCTGCCGTCGGTTCGTCGAGGAACACCAGGCTGGGCTTGCCGATGAGCGCGGCGGCAAGACCGACTCGCTGTTTCTGTCCGCCGGAGAGTCGGCGGATGGTTCTGTCGGCAAAGGCGCGGATTCCCAGCTGGTCCATGAGTTCATCCGGGTCAGCCGGATCTGCGTACATGTGCGACAGGTGCCTGAGTATTGCCGGCGGTTTAGCGGCCATCGGAAGACCCCCGTCCTGCAGCATGACGCCGATCAGAGCTCGGGCCTGAGTTTCCAGAGGGCTGAGGCCGAAGATCTCAACGGTCCCGGACTGTGGGCGAAGAAGTCCCGTGCACAACGAGATGAGCGTGGATTTGCCGGCTCCGTTGGGACCCAGGACCGCGGTGGTCATACCGGGTTCAACACAAAGCGATATTCCGTCAACGGCCGGGCTGCGGCCATAGGAATATCGCACGTCGCGGACTTGTAGAGCTGTCACAGGTGCCCACTGTAGCCGCCGCGCCGATCTGAGGGGTCAGGATGCCCCGGCCCGGCGCTTGTGGAACAATTTAGGGAACATTAATGTTATTGAATGGTGGAGGGGCAAAAGGCCCGCAAATCAACCCTACAAGGCAGGTTATGTCTCAGCAGAGTTCGCAGGCTGTGCTGCGCACCCGGGCGCGGGTGCTGCAAGCGGTGTTGGACCACGGTCCGATCACCGCTGCCAGTATCGCCCGACAACTCGACCTGACCGCCGCTGCCATCAGGCGGCACCTCGACGCCCTGACAGACGAAGGGGCCATTGAAGTGCGCGATCTCGCCGGCGCGAAGACCGGTCGGGGGCGTCCGGCGCGTCACTACGTGGTTTCGACCGCGGGACACAGCAAAATCAGCCACTCCTATGACGAGCTGACAGTGGAAGCGCTCGAATTCCTCGAGGATAAGCTGGGGAAGGAAGCGATCGATGAGTTTGCCAGGCAGCGAATCGGCGAACTCATGGAGCGTGTCGAACAGCGAGTCGGCAAGCGGTCGGCAACCGTGGCGGGACGCTCGCGCGATCTTGCCCAAGCGCTGGACGACGAAGGCTACGCGGCATCGGCGATTCCGGTGGCGGTTGGAACACCGCTGGAGGCCATGCAGCTGTGCCAGGGGCACTGCCCTATTCACAAAGCTGCCGCAAGGTATCCGCAGTTCTGCGAAGCAGAGCTGGATGCCTTCTCTGAATTTCTGGGCGTGGACATCAGGCGCCTGTCGACGCTCGCGGCCGGAGGCCACTTGTGCAACACGCACGTGCCGACCTCGGACGTCAACAGACCGCTGATCGATGCGCCAGATCAAAACCAAGGAGGAGCAAGGTGACTGACACCACTGAATCCAACTGGATTCTGGAAGCCAATCCCGAACTGAAGGACCTCGGGAACGCCTACGAATATGGCTGGCGAGATTCTGATGAAGCAGGCGCCAATGCTCAGCGCGGGCTCAATGAGGATGTCGTCCGCAACATCTCGACGCTGAAGGATGAGCCCGAATGGATGCTCGAGCGCCGCCTGCGCGCGCTTGAGCTCTTCGAGAAGAAGCCGCTGCCGCAGTGGGGTCCGGATCTGGGCGGCATCGACTTCGACAGCATCAAGTACTTTGTGCGCTCCACCGAGCAGCAGGCGCAGACGTGGGACGACCTGCCGGAGGACATCAAGAACACCTACGATCGCCTGGGCATCCCTGAAGCCGAAAAACAGCGCCTGGTCGCAGGTGTTGCCGCCCAGTACGAATCCGAGGTCGTGTACCACAAGATCAACGAAGAGCTGGAACGCCAGGGCGTCATCTTCGTCGACACCGACACCGGTCTGCGGGACTACCCGGAGATCTTCGAAGAGTACTTCGGCACCGTCATCCCCTCCGGTGACAACAAGTTCTCCGCGCTCAACACCGCGGTGTGGTCCGGCGGTTCGTTCGTCTACGTCCCCAAGGGCGTTCACGTTGAAATTCCGCTGCAGGCCTACTTCCGCATCAACACCGAGAACATGGGCCAGTTCGAGCGCACGCTCATCATCGCCGATGAAGGATCGTCGGTGCACTACGTCGAAGGCTGCACCGCTCCGATCTACAAGTCGGACTCGCTGCACTCGGCAGTCGTCGAAATCGTCGCCAAGAAAGGCGCAAAGGTTCGCTACACAACCGTCCAGAACTGGTCGAACAACGTGTACAACCTCGTGACCAAGCGCGCGATCGCCGAAGAGGGTGCCACCATGGAGTGGATCGACGGCAACATCGGTTCGAAGGTCACCATGAAGTACCCGGCCATCTGGCTGACCGGTGAGCACGCCCGCGGTGAAACCCTGTCGGTTGCCTTTGCCGGCACTGGTCAGGATCAGGACACCGGTTCGAAGATGGTGCACGCCGCACCGAACACGTCCTCGAACATCGTTGCGAAGTCCGTTGCCCGCGGCGGCGGCCGTTCCGCCTACCGCGGACTCGTGCACGTCTACCCGAATGCATCCGGTTCGGCCAACAACGTGCTGTGTGACGCCCTGCTCGTGGACAACAACTCGCGTTCGGACACGTACCCGTACATCGACATCCGCAACGACGACGTGACACTGGGCCACGAGGCAACCGTGTCGAAGGTGTCGGCTGACCAGCTGTTCTACCTCATGAGCCGCGGCCTGGACGAAACCGAGGCCTACGCCATGATCGTCCGCGGCTTCGTCGAACCCATTGCGCGAGAACTGCCGATGGAATACGCACTCGAACTCAACCGCCTTATCGAACTTCAGATGGAAGGCGCGGTCGGCTGATCACCGCAGCGAAGACCACGCCTACTGTCAAAGGAGAGAAATGACCCAGACCTCGAGCAGCACCGCTTCCAAGCAGGTGCCTGCCACCACTCGTTCGCAGCGTACGCGCAGCTTCGACGTCGCCGACTTCCCGGCGGTCACCGGCCGGGAAGAAGAATGGCGCTTCAGCCCGGTCAAGAAACTCGACGTGCTTCTTCAGGACCAGGCCGGAAGCGGTTCACTGGGCCGCGAAGAAACGCTGCCCGAAGGCGTCACCGTCGACACGATCACCTTGGAGCGTGCTCGTGAGCTCGGCGCCGTGGCACCGGAAGACCTGCCGGCTGTCATTGCCGCAAACCAGGCGGCGGCCGTCACCCACTACTCGGTGGAAGCCGGCGCTGAGATCAGCGAACCCGTCCGCATCGACCTCACGGGTGAAGGCGGCCTCGTCCACGGCCACACCCTCGTGACCGTCGGCGACAACGCCCACGTTGATTTCATCGTCTCCCACAAGGGCGCCGTCGACTACAGCGAACTCATCACGACCGTCGTGGGCGACGGCGCAAACGTCGACTTCATCGAACTGCAGCTGTGGGACGACACCGCCTTGCACGCCGCGCAGCACGATGCCGTCGTCGGCAAGGACGCGTACTTCAAGCACGTGCAGATCACGCTCGGCGGAAAGATCGTGCGTCTGAACACCAACGTCCGCTACTCCGCACCCGGCGGGGAAGCCGAAATGTTCGGCCTCTACTTCGCAGATGCAGGCCAGCACTTCGAACACCGCACCTACGTGGACCACAACACCCCGAAGGCCGTGTCGAACGTGCTCTACAAGGGCGCCCTCTACGGCAAGGACGCGCGCACCGTCTGGATTGGCGACGTTCTCATCCGCCCCGAGGCCCTTGGCATCGACACCTACGAAATGAACCGCAACCTGTTGCTGAGCAAGGGTGCACGCGCCGACTCGGTTCCGAACCTGGAAATCGAAACGGGCGAAATCGAAGGCGCGGGACACGCATCGTCGACCGGCCAGTTCGACGAAGAGCACCTGTTCTACCTCATGAGCCGCGGTATCCCCGAAGACGAAGCACGCCGCCTGGTGGTGCGAGGCTTCTTCAACGAAATCATCCAGAAGATCGAAAACGAGGAAGTCGAAGACGTCCTCAACCAGAAGATCGAAGAAGAACTCGCTCGGAGCATGGCCGAATGAGCGGCAAGCCGGCACTGAAATCGGACGAGCTCGCAGTCGGCACTGCCGTCCGCGTGGTTATCGACGACGTTGAAGTGTGCATCGCGCGCACGGAAGACGGAGCGGTCCACGCCGTCAACGACGTCTGCACGCATGGCGAAGTGTCGCTTGCCGAAGGCGAAGTTTCGGGCTGTTCGATCGAATGCTGGCTGCACGGCTCAGCCTTCGACCTCACAACGGGCGAGCCCCAATCGCCGCCGGCTTTTGAGCCAGTCGCCGTCTACGCTGCCGAAGAGCGCGACGGCACGATCTTCGTAGACATCAACTCGACGCACTGAAAGCAGGAAACATGTCCATTCTCTCTATCCGCGACCTCCACGTCAGCGTTGAAACCGAGGACGGCCCCAAGGAGATCCTCAAGGGCCTGTCGCTCGACATCAACTCGAAGAAGACCCACACGGTCATGGGCCCGAACGGCTCGGGCAAGTCGACCCTGGCCTACGCCCTGGCCGGTCACCCCGCCTACACCATCACCTCGGGCACGATCGAGCTTGACGGTGAAGACATCACCGAAATGGAAGCCGACGAACGCGCCAAGGCCGGCCTGTTCCTGGCAATGCAGTACCCGGTCGAAGTCCCCGGTGTGACCGTCACGAACTTCCTGCGCTCGGCCAAGACCGCCATCGACGGCGAAGCACCGAAGCTGCGCACCTGGTCCAAGGAACTGGGTGAAGCCATGGAGAAGCTGCGCGTTGACCCGGCGTTTGCCACCCGCAACGTCAACGAAGGTTTCTCCGGCGGTGAAAAGAAGCGCCACGAGATCCTCCAGATGGAGCTGCTCAAGCCGCGCTTTGCCATCCTCGACGAAACCGACTCCGGGCTGGACGTCGACGCCCTGCGCATCGTGTCCGAAGGCGTTAACCGCGCCAAGGAGAACACGGACGTCGGCATCCTGCTCATCACCCACTACACGCGCATCCTGCAGTACATCAAGCCGGACTTCGTGCACGTGATCGTCGACGGCAAGATCGTCGAAGAGGGCGGGCCGGAACTGGCCGAGCGTCTGGAAAACGAAGGCTACGACCGCTTCTTCCAGAACGCCTGATCACACAGAGGAGGACAGTGTGACCGAAGTCATCGACTCGCCGAGCAATGCCTCGGCAGAAGAAGTCACAGAAGCGCTCCTTGACGTCGTCGACCCGGAACTCGGCGTCAACGTCGTCGACCTCGGGCTCGTCTACGGGGTTGTTGTCGAAGAAGACGGCACTGCTGTCATCGACATCACCCTGACCTCGGCGGCATGCCCGCTGAGCGACGTCATCGAGGACCAGATTGCCCAGGCTCTCGACGGGATCGTCCCGGCATTCCGCCTCAACTGGATCTGGATGCCGCCGTGGGGTCCCGAGAAGATCACAGAAGACGGCCGCATGCAGATGCGCGCTTTGGGCTTCAACATCTGATCAGCTGAAGTTTTGGGGGCGGGTAGAATCTACCCGCCCCCAATCTGTTTTTCTAGGAGTTCTGTGACGATCATCGCCGCCGTTGACGGTTCCGCTCTTGGCAATCCCGGTCCCGCCGGGTGGGCCTGGTATATCAGCGAAGACCAGTGGGCCTCAGGCGGGTGGCCAAAAGCGACGAACAACCGCGGGGAACTGCGGGCTGTCATCGAACTGCTGCGGGCCCTCGAGGACTCCGGGGCCGATGTGCACGTTCTGTGTGATTCGCAGTACGCCATCAACTCCATAACCAAGTGGATGGCCGGGTGGAAGAAGCGCGGGTGGAAAAAAGCCGATGGCAAGCCCGTGCTCAACGACGATCTCATGAAGCAGCTCGACGAACTCATGTCCGCGGCGAAGTCTGCCGGGCGCTCCATCACCTACGAATGGGTGAAGGGGCACGCCAATCATCGGATGAACGAACGGGCTGACGACCTCGCTCGCGCCGCCGCGGGTGCCTACCAGGACGGCACTGAACCCGACAGCGGACCCGGCTTTTCAGGCATTGCCTCAGGCGCCCCCGAACCCTCTGATAGCCGCGCAGCAGAGAGCTCGGAAGCCGGCACCTCGGAAGCCGGCACCTCGGAAGCCGGCACCTCGGAAGCCGGCACCTCGGCTGCGGAAGAATCAGCCGAAGACACCGTCCGCATCTGGGCAGATGTTCCGCGGGAGCTCGCCGTCGCAGTTGCCGAGCAGGCACGCAGTGAGGGAGTTCGCCCGCAGGACTACCTGGCTGACCTCATTGAGAAGGCGGTCCGAGGATGATCGCTGCTTCGGGGCTTGAAATCACCGTCGGTGCCCGCGTGCTCATGTCCGATGTCACATTCCGGGTGGAAAAGGGCGACCGGGTTGGTCTGGTCGGGCGCAACGGCGCCGGCAAGACAACGCTGACCAAGGTGCTCATGGACGAGGTGCCGCCGAGTGCCGGGCAGGTGTTCCGGTCTGGTTCGGTCGGCTATCTGCCGCAGGACCCGCGGACCGGCAACCTCCGCATGACGGGCAAAGAGAGGATTCTGGCTGGGCGCGAACTCGATGTTCTCGCAAAGCGTCTCCGCCGGACAGAAGAGCAGATGTCCTCGCCGGACCCGGATATTGCATCTAAAGCAATCGACAAGTACCCCCGGATCGAAGATGAGTTCATCGCAGCCGGAGGCTATGCCGCAGAGTCCGAAGCCCTTGCGATCGCAGCTAATTTGGGGCTGGACGCGGAGCTTCTGAAACAGGAGCTTGAAACCCTGTCGGGTGGACAGCGGCGCCGGGTCGAACTGGCCCGCATCCTCTTCGAAGCGCCGAAGACCATGATCTTGGACGAGCCGACCAACCACCTCGACGCCGAAAGCGTGCTGTGGCTGCGGGACTACCTTGCCAAATACCCCGGTGGGCTCATCATCATCTCCCACGACCTCGATTTGATCGACGAGGTCGTCAACAAGGTGTTCTTCCTCGACGCCACGCGTCAGTGCATTGACATCTACTCGATGGGCTACCGCCAGTACCTCAAGCAGCGCGAAGACGACGAGCGGCGCAGGCGGCGCGAACGCGCCAATGCCGAGAAGAAAGCGGCGGCTCTGCACGCCCAGGCCGACAAGATGCGCGCGAAGGCCACAAAGACCGTCGCCGCACAGAACATGGCCAAGAGAGCAGACCGTCTGCTGGCCGGTACACAGGGGGAGAGGCAGCGCGAAAAAGTCGCCGACCTGCGGTTCCCCGAACCCGCCAAGTGCGGCAAGGTGCCGCTTGAAGCCAAGGGTCTGTCCAAGGCCTACGGTTCAACAGAGGTCTTCACGGGCGTTGACCTAGCTGTTGACCGGGGGACGCGCGTGGTCATTCTCGGCTTCAACGGCGCCGGTAAGACGACCCTTCTGAAGCTTCTGGCTGGAGTAGAAGAGCCCGACAGCGGTGAAGTGGTCGCCGGTCACGGACTTAAGCTCGGGTATTTTGCGCAGGAGCACGACACGCTCGACCTCGACCGGACGGTTCTGGAGAATATGCAGTCTGCCGCGCCGGACGCCTTTGACGACACAAAGGTGCGCACCGTGCTCGGTTCGTTCCTGTTCTCCGGTGAAGACGTCGACAAACCGGCCGGAGTCCTTTCCGGTGGTGAGAAGACTCGTCTGGCCCTGGCGTGCCTCGTAGTGTCCTCAGCGAACGTTCTACTTCTTGACGAACCGACAAACAACCTCGATCCTCAGTCGAGGGTCGAGATTCTCTCAGCCATTGAGCGCTACGAGGGCGCGATTCTGCTGGTGACGCACGATGCGGGCGCAGTCGAGGCTCTTAACCCCGACCGGGTGCTGCTTCTTCCGGACGCAGATGAAGACCTGTGGAGTGATGACTACCTGGAGCTTGTCGAGCTGGCCTAGGGCTTTCGTTCGGTTGCGCGCGTCTGCGACAGCCGTGAATCACCGGCTGGGTGCCTCTAGACCCGCTTGAGCCGCGTGCTGAGCTCAGCCCCAGCCCTGAGAGTCCAGCGCCGCGTCCTCGTCGTCTTCTGCCGAACGGTCGCGGCGACCTGACTTCACACGGCGTCGGCCGTCGCCGTAGCGGCTTCCAGATGCCCGCACTCCGTGGGCGATAGCTGCCTTTTCCAGGACAACGTAGTCGGTGTTCTCTTCGCTCTTGCGCTCTGCAATTGCTTTTCGCTCCCGCACCAGCGCGACGATGAGAGCACCAAGGGCCATGAGTCCGAACAGAATCCACTGCATCGTGTATGACAGGTGGGAACCCGGGTCGACAGACGGCTTCGGCAGCGTCTGCAGGGACTGCTGGGCCTGCGGGTCTTCGGAGCCGACCTGGAGGTACAGACCCGTGTAGCCGCTTTCGTACCCGTTCATGACCTTCGGATCGAGCTGCTTGACGGTGCCGGGTGTGTTGTCGTCAGCATCGCCTTCTTCTGCCGGGCGGATCCAACCGTCAACTGTGACGGTGCCCGTTGGGGGAGCGGGGACGCTGCTCGGATCGGGATCGCCGGAGCTGGCGGTCCAGCCGCGCACAACCGCAACAGGACCGGCCTCGGTATTCAGGGGAGTCACGACAAAGTAGCCGGGTTGGCCGCTCAAGGGCCTGTTGCGCACCAACATCGTGTTTTCAGCATCGTAGGTGCCGGTGGCGGTTACGTGCTTCCAGTCAGCGTCATCCGGCAGCTGTTCCGACACCGATGGCGCCGCGGCGTCCAGCTGCTGTGGTTGGGCGCCGTAGTTGGCTTCGATGCGCTGGATTTCGGCGTTGCGCGCTTCCCGGCGATTGTTCTGCCAATTGGCCAAAAGCGCACAGGCAATGGCGAAGATGATCGCAATGGCGATGTAGCGCAGCCATTTTGCGGAGAAGATGAATCCGTAGCGCACTTATCCAGCTCCTGGGGGAATACGATCTGCGGGCACAGTGTCACGCAGAAACGATCGAAGTGTGAGGAACTCTTCGAGGGTTTCTCGATGCAGACTGCAGGCGAGCCACACTTTGCGGCGTTCCTCTGAGTGCAGTTTGGGGTTGTTCCACAAAAGCGCCCACGACGCCAGCGCCGGGCAGCCCTTAGCTGAGCACTGCAGGTCAGTCATCGTCGCCCTCCACGATTTCGCCGTCGATGATGATCGGATCGTCGACATCAGAGTGGTCCGGTTGGCTGCGTTCGCCCGGTGAGCCGAGTGAGCCGGCTGTCGGCACAGGCGGCTCTGCGTCGGTTTGCTGGTAGCGGCTCTTGACAGCGTTGGCAATCTGAACCGCTATCCACGGCAGAACAACGGCGCCGGCCACAAGCGCCCAGCGAAACCAGCCGTGTGCAAAGACCGCTCCAACAAAGCAGACCATGCGAATGGCCATGAGTATCAGGTATTTCCGCGTGCGGGCGTTGAGATCGGCTTCGTGAGATTCGCTGGCCGAGGTGATGCTGACCGCAGGCCTGCTCTTCACGTTTTCCCACCTTTCAAACGGACTACAAAAGCATATCGCTCCTTTGTTGTGCAGCCACGCCCCGCTGGGCTTTAGGCTAGGTTGGGAGAGATTGACTTCAGACTGAAAGGATCAGCGTGGCTGAACCCCGTGTTGTTCTTGTAACCGGCGGAAACCGCGGCATCGGCCGCACGATCGCCGAACGTTTCCTGGCCCAGGGCGACAAGGTCGCCGTCACCTCGCGCAACGGCGATGCTCCCGAAGGCGCTTTCGCAGTCGCAGCCGACGTCACAGACCTCGCGTCGCTCGAAGCGGCCTACGAGGCAATTGAAAAGGAACTCGGCCCGGTCGACGTTGTTGTGGCCAATGCCGGCATCACGCGCGACAACCTGCTGATGCGTATGTCTGAAGAGGACTTCGAGCAGGTCATCGACACCAACCTCACGGGTGTGTACCGCACCGTCAAACCGGGCATCACCAACATGATCCGCTCGCGGTTCGGCCGCATCATCTTCATTTCCTCCGTTTCGGGCCTCTACGGTGTGCCCGGCCAGTTCAACTATTCGGCCGCCAAGGCCGGGCTCGTGGGCATGGCGCGTTCGCTCACCCGCGAACTCGGTGCGCGCGGCATCACCGCGAACGTCGTAGCTCCCGGCTTCATTAAGACGGACATGACGGACGAACTGCCCGAAAAGCAGCAGAAGGAATACCTCGACACCATCCCGGCTAAGCGCTTCGCCCTTCCCGAAGAGGTCGCGGGCGTTGTCGCCTGGCTCGCATCGGACGATGCCGCCTATATCTCCGGCGCCGTCATTCCGGTCGACGGCGGCCTGGGCATGGGCCACTGACAGCAGAATCCTAAGAAAGGAACACCATGGGAATTCTTGAAGGCAAGCGCATCCTCGTCACGGGTGTGCTCACCGAATCGTCGATCGCCTTTTCGGCAGCCCGCCTGGCCCAGGAACAGGGAGCCGAAGTCATCCTGTCCTCCTTCGGTCGCCAGATGAAGATCACCTCGATCATCGCTGAGCGTCTGCCGAAGCCCGCCGAGGTCATCGAACTCGACGCAACCAACGAAGACGACCTCGCCGCGCTGCCGGAGCGTCTGGGCGGCAATATCGACGGCATTGTCCATGCGATCGCCTTCGCCCCGAAGGACGCACTCGGCGGTGTTTTCCTCGACACCCCGTGGGAGTCTGTGTCGAACGCACTTCACGTGTCGGCGTACTCGCTCAAAGCTATTGCCGTTGCAGCCCAGCCGGTTCTCAACAAGGGCGCATCGATCGTCGGCCTGACATTCGACGCGACCGTCGCCTGGCCCGCATACGACTGGATGGGCGTGTCCAAGGCCGCCCTCGAGTCCACCAGCCGCTACCTGGCCCGTTACTTGGGTGAGCACGACATCCGCGTCAACCTCATTTCTGCTGGCCCGCTCAAGACCACCGCGGCGAAGTCCATCCCCGGCTTCGAGGCGTTCGAAGACGTGTGGGGCGACCGTGCACCGCTCGGCTGGGACCAGAGCGACACGGAACCCGCAGGCCGCGGCATCGTGGCTCTGCTGTCCGACTGGTTCCCCAAGACCACCGGCTCGATGATCCACGTCGACGGCGGCCTGCACTCGACCGGATCCTGAGGCGCCAATGCCCACTCTGGTCTTCGCCCGCCATGCGCACGCCTCGCACGAACCCGGTCCGGACTATGATCGTCCGCTGACTCAGGAGGGTCGTGATGAGGCTCGCAGGGCTGGTGAGTTTCTTGCTGACCTGCCAATTGACTGCGCTATCGCCTCGAGTGCGCGGCGCACAGCGGAAACTGCACAGCTCATCATCGAGCAGCTGAATGCTGAACCGCAGCTGCGCCTGGATGACGCTCTTTACCAGGCGCAGGTGCTGGACTGGCGGGAAGCCGTTGCGACGATCCCGCCGGATGCGCAGGCGGCGATCATCGTGGGCCACAACCCCACCGTCGCCGATGCCGTGGCTGAGTTCTCCGGCCGACCGGTTGAGAAGTTCCGCCCCAGCTCTATCGCAGTATTCGAGTTCGACAGCTGGGATGATGCGGCGGGAATCCTCCCTCAGCCGCAGATCCGCGACTTCGTCCAAAGGGCGTGAACCAGCAGGCATGACAGCGGTCTGAGAATGACTGCGAACTGACGAAAGAGGCGGTGAGCACTCCACGTGGGGTGCTCACCGCCTCTTTTGTGTTCCCTTCCGCGTAACCGCGCGAAGGTCGAATCGGTTAGAGGCTCATGCCCGTAAGCGCTGGGTAGACCGCATCAAGGCGCCGGGTTCGCAGCCGGGCATCCGCGCGTTCGACGAGTGCCGGTTTGGCGCAGAAGGCGATGCCGAAGCCGGCTGCTTCGATCATGTCGATGTCATTGGCACCATCGCCGATCGCCACGGTTCGGGCGATGTCGAGGCGTTCGTCTTCGACGATCTCCAAAAGCCGGCGGGCCTTCGCCT
This sequence comes from uncultured Brevibacterium sp., assembly GCA_902489215.1. GTDB lineage: Bacteria > Actinomycetota > Actinomycetes > Actinomycetales > Brevibacteriaceae > Brevibacterium. The sequence continues at coordinate 1,841 of CABTZE010000022.1, read as the reverse complement.
GCCTGTCGACAATCGGCCCGCTGACCCGTCCGGTGAGAACACCGTCGACGATCTCAAGACCGTTGGCAGTGACATCGTCAATGCCGAGGGGCTCTGCAATCTGCTCGACAATCGCTGTGAAGCCGCCGGATACCAGCGCGATGTGGCATTCGGCATTGTGCAGGTTCGCAACGAGCTTCTCCACTCCCGGGGTCAGGGTGACAGACTCAGCGACTTCGTCCAGTGCAGCCGCCGGCACACCCTCCAGTTGTTCGACCCGGTGAACGAGCGATTCGGCGAAGTCGAGCTCACCGGCCATCGCGCGCTCCGTCACGGCCTGCACTTCGGCTTCGCGGCCAGCGTGGGCTGCAAGCTTTTCGATGACCTCTTCGTTGATGAAGGTCGAATCGACGTCCATGACGACAAGCTCCGGTCCTAACAGACCCAAGGGAAGCGGGACGGTCCACAGGTCGCCGCCGGGGTACTGCTCCTGCAGTTCGCGGGCAACGATGTCGCGTTCGTCTTCGTCAAACAGGTCCGAGTGCACGAAGAGACCGTCGTCGGCGGTGATGATGCTCAGTCGATCCATGCCGCGATTCTATGCGAGCGCATACGCCTCACTGAGTTCGGGTGACAGACCACACGACGGCCGCCGCAGCGGCGTGCAGGCGGGCCAGCAGCGCCCCGAACTCGGGCGGCTGAAGGGTGTGGGGAGCCAAAACCGGTGTCAGCAGCGAATGGATTTCGCAGGCCGTCACCAGACTTGCAGCCCACCTCGGCTCCGGCAGAAGGTCCCCGATGTTCTCTGCCAGACGGCCCAAGGCCATATCTGCCTGCCAGTCCCTCCACGGTGCCTGTCGCAGGTCCTCCGGCAGCCGATCGCCCAGTCGTTCAACAAGAGCCAGCCCCTCCATAGTGCATTCGCGCAGCTCACGCACCGCCTCGGCGGCCGAGACGGTGCCCAGAGGAGCAGAGGGCACGGCAGCAGTGGGAATCACCTGGACCGCTCCATCGGCATTGAGCACGGCGAGAGCGCGTGAAACACCTGCCTGTTCGAGGACCGTGACACTAGATGTTCGCGCCAGCAGCCGCCGGTGCTCTCGATCAGTCCTCGGCACCCGGTGGGGGAGCGTGGGGTGGATGAGAACGGTGTGGGCAGAATCAATGCCCTCCCTGCGCAGCTGCGCAGCCCACAGAAGAAGGCCCTGAGGCGTATCAGAGCCGAACACGGGGTCATCAACGACGAGGGGGACCGGGGCACTGGCCGCGGTATAGGCCTCGACGATTGTGTCCGGTGAACGGCTCTGTGTCAGCAGGCTCTGCAGGGCCGCGGCGAAGAACACTGCCGAGGCATCGGGAGAAAGGGGATTCACCTGCCCGAGTATAGGTCTCGGTGAGTTAGAGTCGGATACATGAGCACTGTCCTGCAGCTAGACAACGTCGGTGTCCGCCGAGGAGCCAACCACCTCCTCTCTGATTTTTCCCTCACGGTTGAAGAAGGCCAGCACTGGGCTGTTCTCGGGCCCAATGGCGCCGGCAAGACAACCCTCCTAGAACTTGCGGCCGGACGCATGCATCCCACGGAAGGCACCGTGGACATCCTCGAAGAGCGCCTGGGTCGCGTTGACGTCTTCGAGCTGCGCCCGCGCATCGGCTACACGTCGTCTCAGCTGGCAAAGCGGATTCCCGGAAGCGAAAAAGTGCACGATGTCGTGCTCACCGCCGCCTACGGAGTGCTGGGCCGCTGGGTCGAGGAGTACGACGAGATCGACCTTGACCGTGCTGATGCCCTTTTGTCGGCCTTCGGCTTTGCCGGTTTGGGCCCCCGCCGCTTCGGCACACTGTCAGACGGCGAAAAGAAG
>CABTZE010000021.1 GCA_902489215.1 uncultured Brevibacterium sp. | reverse complement strand
GGAAACCCGAAAAGGGGGGCGGGCGAGGTTGACCCTCGCACGCCCCTCTTCTTCAGCTGTGTGTCGAGCCTTCTGTTGTCTGCAGCGCTTAGGCCGGTGACAGCCCCAGAGAACGGCCGGCAAGTCCGCGCGAACGGCGGCTGAGCTGCTGAGCAACAGAGCGCAGCGTTACTGAAGCGGGGGAGTCCGGGTTAGACAGAACAGCCGGAACGCCGGCATCAGCACCGGAGCGGACGGGCTCGTCCAGCGGAATCTGACCCAGGAGCGGGACCTTCGCACCGGTTGTGCGGGTCAGCTGTTCGGCGACCTCGGTGCCGCCTCCGGAACCGAAGATCTCCATGCGCTCACCGGAGGGAAGTTCGAGCCACGACATGTTCTCGACGACACCCGCGATGCGCTGGCGGGTCTGCGTTGCAACCGTACCGGCGCGTGCGGCCACCTGGGCGGCGGCCTGCTGCGGTGTCGTGACAACCAGAAGCTCCGAGGTGGGCAGCAGCTGTCCAACCGAAATGGCGATGTCACCCGTACCCGGCGGCAGGTCGAGCAGCAGGATGTCGAGGTCGCCCCAGAACACGTCCGTGAGGAACTGCTGGAGCGCACGGTGCAGCATGGGTCCGCGCCACACGACCGGCTGCGACGGTGGCACGAACATGCCGATCGACATGACCTTCACGTTGTGCGCCACCTGCGGGATGATCATGTCGTCCACGCGGGTGGGATTGCCGGACAAGCCCAGCATGCCGGGAATCGAGAAGCCGTAGATGTCAGCGTCGACAACCCCGACGGACAGACCCTGTTCGGCCAGTGCTACAGCAAGGTTGGCAGTCACGGACGACTTGCCGACACCGCCTTTGCCGGAGGCCACCGCGTAGACGCGGGTGAGCGAGTTCGGTTCGTTGAAGGGAATGGGGCGCGAGGCGCCGGGCCCCTGGAGCTTTTCGCGCATCTCTTGGCGCTGCTCGGGTGTCATGGTGCCCAGCTCCACGTTGACGGCGGTGACGCCTTCAACAGCCTGTACGGCCTTCGTCGTGTCGCTGGTGATGGTGTCCTTGAGCGGACAGCCCGCGACTGTCAGCAGAACGCGCACGTCAACGGTGCCGTCGTCTGCGATGGTGAATTCATCGAGCATTCCCAGTTCGACGATGCTGCGGCGGATTTCAGGGTCTATGACGCCTTTGAGGGCTTCATATACCGCGTCCCTGTTGGGAGGTGTCACTGACTGACCTTCCTCTGACGACGATATTCGACTGGCTATTCTACTGTTCGTCTGTGTGTTCCGGTTCGGGGTGTGGCGAGTTTTCTAAATTGCCGAGGCGCCGCTCGGCTTCCTCTTCCCACTTCTGTGAGAGTTCGGGAAAGACAGTGCTGAATGCATCGGGGAAGGGGTCGGGATCTCTTTCCCACGGCAGGGCCTCTTCTGCACTGAGCACACCGTCGATGATGGCGGCAGACAAAGCATCGGCGGCGGCAATATTGAGTTCGGTCAGCAGTGCTGCGGAGTTCTCAGTGCGCTCGCCCGTGCTTAAGGCAAACACCGTGTCGCCGTCGAACATCGTGTGGGACGGCCACACGGCCCTGGCGATTCCCGCGTGGGCCGACGCCGCTAGCCGAGTGGTCTCAGAATCAGTGAGACCTGCATCCGTGCAGATGACGGCGATCGTCGTGTTGGTGCGGGCGTCTTCCTGCGCGGTTCCGCGTTCGGCAGCTGTCGCGACCAGCCTGGCAACCTCAGCTGGGTCGACACCGGGCAGTGTGAGCCCATAGGCCGACAGCGCCTGTGCCGCGTAGAGTTCGCCGCAAAGTGAGAGGATGGTGCCCATGGGGTTGGCAATCACGACGGCACTGACCCAAGCCCCGGACGAGGTGCGGATCGAAGCGTAGCCCATTCCGCCTCGGGAGAATCCGCGACCAGTCCACGCTGCTGTACCGGCACCTTCCGACCCGCGGAAAGAACTGATGCTGGGTTCTTCGGTGAGGTCGTCCACAAGCGCATGAACAGCGGCCCAGTACCCGTCGCCGGCAGTTGGGATGCCGCTGCGATGATCCTCGCGACTGCCGTAGTGCGGCCTGCGGCCGATGTCGAAAATCGCGGCCGCAGGAACAATGGGTACTCGAACACCGGCAACGGGTGTGCCGATGCCGGCTTCAGCCAGACGGTCCTGCACACCGCGTGCGGCAGCCAAACCCAGTGCGCCGCCACCGGTGAGGACAACAGCGTCAGCCCCAAAGGGCAGGGTGCCAGGACGGGCGATGTCGGTTTCGTGCGTGGCGGGACCACCGCCTCGGGAATCAACACCGACAGTCGTACCCGGCGGAGGAATGAGTACGGTGACGCCGCTGCGTTCATCAACTGAATCAACCCCGATGCGAACCCCCAGATGTTCGGGGCTCACACCGGGAAGCAGACAACCGAGTTCCATTCAGCTGCGCCCCTGAACCCACGCTTCGATTTCTTCGCGGGTCCGCGGGAAGCCGGCTGACAGGTTCTCGACACCGTCCTCGGTGACGAGAATGTCGTCTTCGATCCGCACGCCGATGCCGCGGTACTCCTCGGGAAGCAGAAGATCCTCTTCCTTGAAGTACAGGCCCGGCTCAATCGTGAAGATCATGCCCGGCTTGAGGTCAGCACCCAGGTACATGTCGGCACGCGCCTGGGCGCAGTCGTGAACATCGAGCCCGAGGTGGTGGCTGGTTCCGTGGACCATCCATCGGCGGTGCTGCTGGCCCTCAGGGCTGAGCGCCTCTTCGGCAGAAACCGGCAGAAGACCCCACTCTTCCAGGCGGTGCGCAATGACTCCCATAGCGGCGTCGTGGACCTCGGCGAACTTCACGGGACGGTTGACGTGCTCACCGGCAACCGCAAAAGCAGCGTCCGCGGCTTCCAGAACCGCGTCGTAGATGCGGGCCTGCACGTCCGAGAAGGTACCGCTGATGGGAATCGTGCGGGTGATGTCAGCCGTGTACAGGCTGTCGGCCTCAGCACCGGCATCGACCAGCAGCAGATCACCCGGGTTGACCTTGCCGGTGTTCTTCGTCCAGTGGAGGGTGCAGGCGTTGTTGCCGGAAGCGGCAATCGTTTCGTAGCCGACGTTGTTGCCCTCGGTGCGGGCAGCCTTCCAGAACGCCGTTTCGATGACCCGCTCACCGCGGTGGTGGCCGACGGCTTCGTAGAGGCTGTCGACGATGTGGTCGAAGCCTTCACGAGTGATTGCGATAGCGCGGCGGACTTCGCCGATTTCGTAGTCGTCCTTGATCAGGCGCAGTTCGGACAGGAACTGGGCGAGCTCGTCATCGCCGGCCTGGCTGGCCTCGAGGTCGGCCTGAACGGCCTGGCGTGCCGTGTCGACCTGCGCTTCGATGCTGCTGTCGGCACCGCGCAGCAGACGCACCGAGGTGCTGCCGAGGTCCTTCGTAATGGATTCGCCGGCTTCGGAAATGGGTCGGCAGGCCATGCCGGTCATGGTCTCCATGGTTTCAAGTTCCGGGCGCTTGCCGACCCAGTATTCGCCGTAGCGGGCGTCCGAGAAGAACTCCTCGGTGTCCGCTCCGGCGCGCGGGCTGAAGTAGAACGTGACGTCGTGGCCGTCCTCGGTGGGTTCGAAGACGAGAACAGAGTCGGGCTCAAGGTCAGCGTGCAGGCCGGTCAGGTGAATGAACGCGGAGTGCGGGCGGAAGGGGTAGTCGGTGTCGTTGGAGCGGACTTTGAGGCTGCCGGCGGGAACGACAACCCGTTCGCCCGGGAATGCCTGGGAGACTGCCTCACGGCGTGCGGGAGTGAAGCGGGAGGCCTCGAGAGCTTCGGCGGGAACGGGAGTGCGCTCCCAGCCCTGAGCGACGAAATCCCGGAAGGCCGTCGAGTTCGGCCTGCGGGAGCGGTTGTTGACACGGTCATCAAGAGCCTGATCGGTAGTCATGCCTCCAGCATAGTCGCCAGTGCCGCCGTGTCATCCGGCTCAGTAGACTGTGTGGCATGTCGATCGATCTGCACACCCACTCGAGCTTTTCCGACGGCACTCAGACGCCCGAAGAACTGCTGAAAGAAGCCGCGCAGGTGGGTCTGCAGACCATAGGGCTGACGGACCACGACACGGCTCGCGGATGGGCGGACGCGGCCGTGGCAGCCAAGCGCGAAGGCATCAGCCTGGTGCGCGGTATGGAAGTCTCATGCAAACACGACGGCGTGACGGTGCACATGCTGAGCTACCTGCACAATCCAGAGGGTGCAGAACTGTCCGCCGCGGTTGCCGAAATGCGCAAGGCCCGCCTTGAACGAGGCCAGCGCATGGTCGAACTGCTCAGCCGCGACTACCCGCTGAACTGGGACGACCTTCTGGCCGTTGTCGGCCCTGAAGCGACAATCGGACGGCCCCACATTGCCGATGCGCTCGTCGCGGGCGGATTCGCCGCCGACCGCAGTGCGGCTTTTGCGCACCTGCTGTCACCGCGCGGGCCGTACTACGTGCCGATTCCGGCAATATCCGCAATCGATGCCGTGCGCATGGTTCACGATGCCGGGGGAGTCGCCGTGTTCGCCCACCCTCTTGCATCAGCACGCGGCCGCGTGCTCGGTGACGCCGCCATCGGCGAACTCATCGAAGCGGGACTTGACGGTCTGGAAATCGACCACCGGGACAACCCTCCGGAAGGACGACGCCGACTGCGCCGCATGGCAGAAGAACACGACCTCATTGTGACCGGATCATCCGACTATCACGGCGCCGGAAAGCCGAACCGGCTCGGTGAGAATCTCACCGAGCCGGAACAACTGGAGCGAATAGCAGAGCGGGCCCGCGGCGTCGAAGTCCTTTACGCCTGACCCGCCCGGCACCCGCCGGAACCCGTCAGTCTTCCTTCTTTCCGCCTCGGGTGCGGCGGCGACGGCGACGACGCTTGGGGGCGTCCCCATCAGAGGTCTTCGCCTGCTGTGCGTCCGAGCTCTTCTCAACGCTTTTGCCTCCGCGCGTGCGGCGGCGCGGACGGCGCGGCTTGCTGTCATCACGACGGCGCTCGCCGCGGCCGGAACGACGGTTCTTGCCGCGGCCGGAACCAGAGCCTTCGGACTGTGCGGACTGTGCCCGCGGCAGACGGCCCTTGGTGCCCTTGGGGATGTTCTGCTCTTCGAACAGGTGAGGAGACGTGGAGTAGGTTTCCTTCGCCTCGAGATCCTGCTCAAGAGTGCGGGCGATCATGTTCCAGCGCGGAATGTCATCCCAGTCGATGAGCGTGATCGCAATGCCGGTGCTGCCGGCACGACCGGTGCGGCCCACACGGTGAATATAGGTGCTTTCGTCATCCGGGCACTGGTAGTTGATGACGTGGGTGACGTCCTCAACGTCAATGCCGCGAGCCGCAACATCGGTGGCGACCAGAACATCGGTCTTGCCGGTGCGGAAGTTCTTCAGAGCACGCTCGCGCGCCTGCTGGTTGAGGTCACCGTGCAGCGGGCGGGCATTGAAACCACGGTCCGTGAGCTCCTCGGCCAGACGGTCGGCAGTGCGCTTCGTCTTCGCGAAGATGATGGTGCGGCCGCGGCCCTCCGACTGCAGTACACGACCGACGAGCTCGGCCTTGTCCATAGCGTGGGCGCGGTAGGCGAACTGCTTGATGTTCGCCGTCTTTTCGTGCGCCGACTGTTCGTTGGCTGCCCGAATGTGCGTGGGCTGGTGCATGTAGCGGCGGGCCATCGTGACAACCGCGCCGGGCATGGTCGCCGAGAACAGCATCGTCTGGCGCTGGGCAGGCAGAGCGGCGATGATTCGTTCGACATCCGGCAGGAAGCCCAGGTCGAGCATTTCGTCGGCCTCGTCGAGGACAACGGTCGTGATTTCGCTGAGCTTGAGAATCCGCCGGCCGTACAGGTCGAGCAGACGGCCCGGAGTTCCGACGACGACATCGGCGCCGGCCTTGAGCGATTCAATCTGCGGTTCATAGTCCCTGCCGCCGTAGATGGTGACGACCTTGACCTGCAGCTTTTCTGCCGCGGTCGCGAGTTCGCCGGCAACCTGCTGGGCGAGTTCGCGCGTTGGTGCGACGACGAGCCCACGCGGGGCGCGTCCAGCTTCGGGGATTTCGGGGGTTGAGCCCTCGGCCGGAGCGAATTCCGGGCGGACGGGAGCGTCGAGGCGCTGCAGCAGCGGTAGGCCGAAGCCGAGGGTCTTGCCGGTGCCCGTCTGCGCCTGGCCGATGATGTCGGCACCGCCGAGTGCGATCGGCAGGGTCATCGATTGAATGGGGAAGGGCTCGGTGATGCCGTGATCGGCAAGAGCCGCGACGATGGGGCCGGAAACCCCGAAGTCAGCAAAAGTCTTCTGTTCAGTCACATTTTTCCTATTGTCTATCCGGTGCGGCGAACGCACGCGCGGCGGTTAGGCTAGGGCCATGCCCCACTCCAACACGCCTGAAGAAGTCCACGCGGCAACGCTGTCCGTTTTGGCCTTCCACGCACTTTCGACGTTTGAACTCACATCAACGGACTCACAGCACGCGCCGAGCATCCGCGAATCCATCGGCCTTGCGCGTCTTGCGGGGCACTCGCTCGAACACTTCGAGCGGCTGGCGTCGCGGGTGGCGGACTTGGGCGGGGATCTGACGAGCCTCATGGAAAGCCAGGCGGGTTCGTTCCGCGCTTTCCGGGAACGCACTCGACCCAAAGACTGGTACGAATCCGTCATGAAGGTCTACGTCTACGACGGGATCATGACTGAATACTGTCGAAGCACCCTCACAGCTCTTGACTCCAAGAGTCGAGAGGTCGTCGATTCCGTGTTCGATGATACACGCTCCGCCGACTATCTCCGGGAATGCCTGCGCTCAGTCGTATCCGACGACGAGGTGATCGGCAGCCGCCTGGCACTGTGGGGACGCAAACTCGTCGCCGAATCCCTCACCCGCATCCGCGAATTTGCCGCAATCCCGAACACGGTATTCGAAAAGCCCGACGAGGCTCTCCTCCAGAGGCTTCTGGCCGGACACTCCAAACGCATGTCGGACCTCGGGCTCACCGCCTGAACCGGCCACCCACCTGACTGAGCGGGGCAGCGGGAGATCAGCGGCGCCTCGTGGGTCAGGAGCCGGTGACAACAGAAAAAGGGGAGGCCCACAGCCTCCCCTTTGTCTTTGCCGATCAGCTGATGCCGAAGCCGACCCGACCCTGCGTGGACGGACCGGAGTCAACATAGGCGATGGAGTCAGCCGGCACGACAACGCGACGCTGACCGTCTTCCAACACGAGCGGCGTGCCGTCCTTCAGCGCGGAATCGACAAGGTCCTTCAGCTGCTGAGCATCAAGGTCAGATTCGATGGCGATTTCACGAGTGGACTGCGTGATGCCGATTTTGATTTCCATAGCGCCTCCTTGGCGGGTTCGCGGTTCGCAGAGGCAACCTCACACGAGGCTGCGCTTATTCCTCAGGGTGCAGGTCAACCTGGGGATCTTCAATCGCCGACAGCCCGTCAAAAGCGAGGATGCCGACAAGCCGAGCACTTTCGTAAGGATCGTAGTCGCGATTGCGGGACCATTCGAAAGCCGCCTGCTTCGCCATGCCGACAAGAGCGTGGCCGAGGATGTTCGCTTCGGCCCCCGTGACCTCGGTGTCGCGGCGGATAGAACGGCTGACCGTATCTGCGAAGCTGTCCAGAGCGTCACGCCAGTGCTGACGGCTTTCATCGTTTTCGTTGTCAGCGCGCATCAGGACATCAAAGGCGTCGCGCTCTTCAACTGCAAACATGAAGAAGCTCTTAATGGTCGAGTACACGCGTTCGCGCCGGTCATGAACGGAGTCCAACAGGGTGGCGAGCATACGGTTGAGGTTCTCAATCGCCTCATCGAGGACCGTGAGGAACAGGTCGAGCTTCGATTCGAAGTGCTGGTACAGGACCGGCTTGGACACCCCGATGCTCGCCGCAATCGCATCCATCGACGTCGCGTGGTAGCCCTCCTGGGCAAACTGACGGGTGGAGATGCTGATGATCTGCGCGCGGCGCTGCGCGCGTCTCATACGAGGTGTCGGCGGCATGGTGGGACTCTCATCTGACGGCGGGCTCGGGACAGGGCCGTTGAACGGCGAACGAGTGATTATTCTAGTTCTTTTTGCTGTGCGTGCGGCCCTTATGTCAGTGGTTCGTGGTCTCATGGGCATATGACGATGAACGCGGGTACAAACAGCGGGGGCGCAGAGCGAGCTGGTGCGGATGACGCGGCGGCTGAATCTCTGCTTGCCGGGCAGCGAACGGCGGTGTTCGGCGGTCCCGGTACAGGAAAGACCGAACAGCTGGTCGACGCATACTCTGCTTTGGCCGAAACTGGGGGACAAGCGTCCGTTCTTGCCCTCACCCCCAGCCGTGAGCACGCTGACGTGCTCCGCGACCGTCTGCCGAGTTCCGACACGGTTCGCTCTGCACCAGCGGCCCGGTCGGTCCACTCCTACGCCTTTTCGCTCGTTTCAGCGCATTCGACGGCCGTCTACGGCCGGCCGCTCGACTTCATTTCCGGTGCGGACCAGGAATACCTGCTGGCCTCCATCCTCGAAGGCTACGAATCCGGACGGGTTTCCGGTCCCGAATGGCCTCAGGGCTTCAGCAGAGAGCTTCTTGGCACCTCGGGCTTTCGCCGGCAGCTGCGCGATGCGCTGAATGCCGTTATGGGCTACGGGGTGACACCGGCCCAGCTTCTGCATCTGGGCAAACGGAGGGGCCTGCAGGAATGGCAGGCACTGGCACTGGTCCTGCAGGACTATGAAGATCTCCTTGCCGTCCCCGTCTTCGGCGGCGTCGATACGGCAGCTGTCTTCGCCCACGCGGCTTCCGTTGTTGCAGGCGACAGCGCGGAAGCCGGGCGTGCCTGGTCGTTCTCTCCAGAGACGGTGCCGGCCCACATTCTGCTGGACTCTGCGCAGGACTTCCCTGACACTGCTCTTGATTTCCTGCTGGCGCTTGAAGCCAAAGGTGCGACCATCGGCCTGTGGATATCCCCTGACACGACAGTGCAGGGATTTCGCGGTGCGGGAGGTCGGCTGTATCGAACCCTCGCAGCCGGTGCGCAGACTTTCACCATTGACGGTGCGGCACACGTGCACCGCGGAGCCGGCGGCATTCGCCGCGTCTACGATTCCCTGGCCCGCATCATGTCCCGCGATCTGCACCGCCGGCACGTCCCAGCTTCCCCAGAAGACTTCGCGGCCGGTACGTCGACCGTGTCCACCGCCGCCGTGGGCACCCACTCCGAACAAGCCCGCTTGGCTGCGTCGCTCATCCGAACGTGGCACGACGAAGGCGCCCAGTGGGACGACATCGCGGTACTGTCGCGCTCATCCGGGACTGCATCCGCGCTCGCGGCAGAACTCGCAGCCCACGGAATTCCAGTGCAGAAACAAGTGCAGCCGCTCAGCTCCCAGCCGGCAACCGCCCACATCCTGCGCCTGTTGGCCCTTGGCGACAACCCCGAACCGGGCGAACGCGAACGGCTGTGCGAAGACATTGCGTTAGGCCCCTACGGGGAACTTGACGCAGTGGGCGCTGGAAGTCTGCGGCGAGTACTGCTGCGCACCGACAGTCGCGACGATGACAGCGACAGCAGCCTGGGCGCCCTTCTGCTCAACGCCATCGACCAGCGTGCTGATAGCGCTGATGCTGCGGATAGCTCCGAAGGCGCGGGCAGTGGCGCGCAATCGGAGAACACCGCGGTAGAGCACCGGATTGTGCGTATGCTCCAGCGGGTTCTTACCACGGCGGAAGAGGCGCGCAGCCGCGATCCGGAAACCGCCGTGTGGGAAGTCTGGGATGCCTTCGATGTTGCCGATGACTGGCAGCGCCGCGCAGAATCCGATCCCGAAGACGAACGCAACACCGACCTCGACGCCGTCATCCGCCTGCAGACGCTGGCACAGAAATTCACCGACAGGGCAACTGTCCAAGCCGAAAGCTTCGCCACGACAGTGCTCAGCCAAGCAGTCGCACAGGACTCCCTGGCGCATTCCGGGCAGAGCCGCGAGGTTCCAGTGACCACACCGGCGGCAGTCGCACACCGCGACTTTGAGCACGTCATCATTGCCGATGTCCAGGACGGCACGTGGCCCAACACCCGGGTGCGCGGCTCGGTCTTTCTCCAGCAGCGCCTCGACGAAGATCTGGCCGCCGGCGTGTGGCATGACACCGAGGGAACATCAGCCGAGGGCGGCGCGCGCCCCGCGGACAGTGGCACGGGGCCCAGCTATCGCGAACTGCAGAGAGCCACGGTCCGCGACGAGGGCCGCATGTTCCTTGCGGCACTGTCGCGGGCGCGGTCAACCGCGGTGGTTCTCGCAGTCAACGACGGCGAAGTCCTGCCGTCGGCGTTTTTTGCGCACACCCAGAAAACTGCCGCTCAGTTCGGCCATGAGGGCACCCATCCTGCGGCCGAGCCTCGAATTCTAGGGCCAAAAAGCGATGACTCAAGCGTTGGGCCGGCATCCATGCGCCAACTGGTGGGCTATGCGCGCGGTCAGTTCGAAAACAGCGATGACCCGAAGCCGTGGGCACGCCTGCTGGCGGGCCTTGCCGGCGCCGGCATCGATTCAGCGTTCCCGGAAGCCTGGAGTGCCTGGCGCGAACGTTCGACTGTCGAACCCTCAGCCGCTCTGGGTGTTCCCGTGACGATTTCGCCGTCAACCCTGGAAACATTTCTTGAGTGCCCGCTCAAATGGCTGCTGTCGCGCCACGCGGGAACGATGCCCTCGACCAACGCCCAAAGGATGGGCACGCTTGTGCACTCTCTGGCCGAAAAACACCCGCAGGGCGGCTACGCGGAGATGAAAGAGGCCTTTGAAGAGGGATTTGCTCTCTTGGAGTTCTCCTCGCAGTGGGAACGCGACAGGCAGTATGCCGAAGGCCTCGACATGGTGGCCAACCTCAACGACTTCCTTGTCGGCAGACGCAGTGCAGGCTATGAACTCATCGGCACCGAAATGACCCTGGTCGCTGACAGCGGAGAGGGCTGGCAGATCCGCGGGCGCATTGACCGGCTGGAGTGCGACAGCGACGGTCGCCTGCACACCGTCGACTTCAAGACTGCGAAAACGCCGAAATCTCTGAAGGACGCCCAGAAAGATCCCCAGCTGGGGGCGTACCAAGCGGCCATGGGCTTGCCGAAGGTCCGCATTGAAAGGGAGGGTGGCGAACCGATGCGGCTGGCAGAGTACAGCGCTGCAACCGGTGGCGGCATGCTCATGTACCCACGCAAAGCCGCCGGTGCACGCGGAACATCAAATGTGCGCAACCAGGACCCCATGACGGAAGAAACGCGCGAGGAGTTCTTGGAACAGAAAGTGCGGCCAACGGCTGCTGGCATTCGCTCCGCACAATTCCCTGCCACACCGAGCGCCGAAGCGTGTCGCTACTGCCCGGTGAAACGCTCATGCCCTGCTGTCCAGACAGGAGAGGACGAATCGTGAACCTCAAGCCGCCGCGCTACTCAGCGGAAGACCTCGCCCAGATTGTCGGCACACCGCTCAAAGACGGCACCAAGCCCATGCCGACGGACGAGCAGAAGAGGATCATCGAAAGCCCGGTCAACGCACCGGCTGTCGTGGTCGCAGGTGCTGGTTCTGGAAAGACCGCCGTCATCGCCCAGCGCGTGCTGTGGCTGGTGGCCAACGGCTACGTCCCAAAGGAGCGCATCCTCGCGCTCACCTTCACCCGCAAAGCCGTGGGTGAACTCGCCAAGCGCATCAACGGCTTCATCAGCACATTCGAAGCTTATGAAGCAGCCGAGGGGGAAAGCTGTGGTGAAAGGGGAGCCGACAGTGAGCGAGACGCACTGGACTCGCTGTTCGGACCCACCGTGCAGACCTACAACTCCTATGCTGCGGCACTCGTCAGCGAGTACGGCCTGAGCGTTGGGATCGAAGAGGGAACTACCATCCTTGACGACGCGGAAGCCATCCAGGAATTCGGTTCGCTCGTCGACAAAGCTGCCGATGCCGATATTCCCGCTGGAAAATCACGAGCCACCGTCATCAAAGACACTATGCACCTGGCATCGCAGATTGACGAACACCTCAGAACATCCAAAGAGGTGATCGAGTACCTTGATGAGTCTCTCGCACACGCGGTCAATTCGGGCAAACTGACAGAACACGCAACCGCGGTTCGGCGCAAGCGCATTCCCAAAGAAGGAAAAGAAGCCCTTGCCGCGCGTTTAGAAACACTGGCCGCCGAAGCTGCCGAAATGCGCACACTGACGCCTGAATTCATTGCCCGCGCCGTCGCCGCGGTGCAGGAAGCAGGAACATCCGAGCTCATTGAGTCGCTGCTGCGCAAAAAACAGTATGCGGCACTGGCAGGCCAGTGGAAGGCTCACAAACACGAAACCGGGCGCATGCAGTTCTCCGATCAGGTCGCGTCCGCCTACAACATCATGACCGCTGATGAACAAGCGCGCGCAAAAGAACGCGACCGCTGGGACATCATCCTGCTGGATGAATACCAGGACACCTCGGACAGTCAGTTCAAACTGCTGCAGACCCTGTTCAAGGGCAAAGCCGTCACTGCGGTCGGCGACTACCGCCAGTCCATCTACGGTTGGCGCGGAGCCTCGGCTGGCAGCCTTCGCGACTTCCCCGAAAAGTTCAGGTTCAACGACCGGCCCGCGCAGGAATACTCGCTCAGCATTTCCTTCCGCAATGCGCAGCTCATCTTGGATGCGGCAAACGCTGTCTCCGCCAAGCTCAAATCGATTTCGGCAACCTCAGCGAAGCAGCTGGAGCACAAATCGCGCGCCGCAAAGGACTCCCCGGCTGTGCCCGAACCCGACGAAGCGACTTCCGGCACTGTGACACTCTGTCCAACACCGGGCATCACAGATATGCAATACGGCCTCGACCAGTATCGCGACCTTGCGCTGTGGATGAAGGAACGGACGGGCACGCGGGCGGTCCTGGTGCGGGCCCGCAAATCCATCGGACCGATTGCGGACGCGCTGCGGGCCGCCGAGGTCCCGTACTCGATTGTCGGCTCACGCGGTTCGCTCGACAACCCCTACACCGCCGACGCTGTCGCTGCTCTTGCTTCAGCGGTTGACATCACCGCATCAACCGAAGCGATGCGGCTTCTCAGTGGACCGCAGGCAGCGTTGGGTGCGAAAGACATCCGAGCTCTCAACCGCTTCTGCCGTCTGCGCGCGGCGGGACTCGAAGAAGACACGGTGCCGACTCTCATTGAATGCATCGACGAATTCGCAGACGACGCCACATCGGCCGATCTCGCGGAAAAAGCAGGACTGTCGACTGTCGCGATCAGCAGACTGAAGTCCTTGGCCCTGAGGCTCCGGGCAGTTCGCCGCAGTGCGTCATCACCCGCCGAGGCCCTACGTGCTGCGGTCCGTGTTTTCAATCTCGACCTGGACATCGAGGCTTTGCCCAATCCCGAACCCCACCGCAGGGCCGTCGATTCGCTCAAGTCCATGGCACAGAACTACAGTGCTCAACACCCGTCGGCAATCGCGGCAGACTTCCTTGCCTGGCTCATGGTGGCTGAAGAAAGCGAAGCCCTCGAAGCCGCCGCTGAAGAAGCCGACCCCGACTCCGTTCAGATCATGACGATCCACGCGTCCAAGGGCCTTGAGTTCAGCGCCGTGGCGATCCCCGACAACACCGTCGGCGACCTCCCGACTCTGCCCAGGAGTACAAAAGCTTGGTTGGCGGGAGCCGAACTTCCGTACCCTCTGCGCGGAGACAGACAGCACCTTGTCAATCTCGACACTACGAAGCGCGACCTCAGCACTGCCAAGGACATGAAAGAGCTGTTCGCAGGTTCGCTTGGCGAACAGATCAAAGAGGACCACGAAGCTGAAGAACGGCGCCTGGCCTATGTCGCTGTCACCCGTGCGGAAACGCACCTGTGGCTCGGTGCGTCGGCAATCACCAGCCGCACAAAGGAAAACACCCTATCGCCGTTCTTGGAGGAAATCGCCGAGGCGCTTGACCGGGAAGTGGAACTCCCCGAAGCTGCTGATCCCGGCGACCGGCTTACGACCAGCGTGGAGTGGCCGCCGGCGGTTGCTGAGCAGACGCTTAAGCAGCGCGAACAGCTCGCAGCTGAGTACCGGTCAGCCGCGGGAACTGACCTCAGAGACCTCGAAGGCATGCCGGATATCGGGAGACTGGTCAGGAATGCGCAGGCTTTCCTTGAGCCAGAGCCGCAGAGTGCGCCTGCCGAACTCAGCCGCTTGTCAACAACAGCTCTCGTTGACTTCGTGGGCGACCGCGAAGAGTTCGAGCGTCAGCGCAGTCGTCCCATGCCGCAGAAGCCTTCTTCGGCTGCGGCTCTTGGTACAGAATTCCACGCGTGGGTCGAGAACAGGTTCGGGCAATCCAGCCTGCTTGAAATGGATGACCACACGCCCAGACGGCTGGGAGATTGGGACAGGGCGCGTTTGGAGCAGCTCAAGAAACGATTCGAAGCGTCAGAATTCGCCAGCCGGACACCAACCGCAGTCGAACTGCCCTTTGAGCTCAAGGTCGGACCGAAGGTCATCTCCGGAAAGATCGACGCGGTTTTCGACACCGGGACAGCACTTGAGGTTGTCGACTGGAAGACCGGCTCTGCTCCGTACAGCGAACGCGAACTGACAGACCGGGCCATTCAGCTGTCGATGTACGCCCACGCTGTCTCTCGCATGCCGCAGTTTGCGGGACGGGAAGTGTCAGCCGCCTTCTACTTTTTGGGCAGCGATACCGTCGTGCGCTTTGCGGCTGCCGGCGCAGACAGCAGTGAGCGGACCCTGCTCAGCTGGGAAAAGCTGGAAGCGGCTGTCAGCGGTCGATGACGTCGGTGGCTTCACCGTCGTCATCGGGGGCGCCGAAGGACAGCGGCTGCAGACCGTCGGAATCATCCTTCGGCTGTGTTCCGCCCTTCGGTTCTCCAGCCGACGTGCCGCTGTCACCCTGCGGGACAATGAGTTCGGCAAGGTCCGCCAGCATTTCCTCGACTTCCTTGATCTGCGCGTTGTCGTCAGAATCAACAGCAGTCAACAGAAGTTCGAGAACAGCCATTTCGCTGCGCAGATCAATGCGGCTGCGCAGACCGGCATCATCGTGTCGGACACGTTCCGCGTAGAGCTCGAGGAATCTGTCGAAGTCCTCGGGTTCCAGCAGGTGCGAAACAGCTTCGAGGTCGACAGTGGGGTCGCCCACGCGCAGCGAACCGAACTCTGCAACCGTCACAATCGACTCACCATTCGTGCGCAGTGCGTCAATTGTGAGATCCCCGTGCAGGGGTACCGGCAGAAAATGCCACAGAGCGGGAGTTTCGAGAACAGTTTCCCACCTCTCCAGCAGCTGTGAGGGCACACGGCCGGTAGCGGCGCCTCGGTCCAGCAGGTCCCACAGGAGGCTCCGGGCCTCCTGGGGTTCGTGGACCACAAGCCCCGCATCGGCAATCGGGCCTGTTTCGGCGCCGTGCAGAACAGCCAGGATCTCGGCAAGAGAATCAACGTGGCTTGGTGCAGTGCGGAAATCCTCCGTCGACATGGGCGCGCCCTCGAGCGGCTGGGAAATCGCAATGCAGCATTCTTCGTCGCTGAACTGTCCAGGGCGGAACGTCCGCGACTCAATGACGCGGGGCACAGCAAAGCTGCGTTCGGTGGGCAGGATGGAGCGCAGAACAGCAGATGCGAGCTTTTCGGCTTCAGCGTCAATTGCCGACGCCTGGTCAAAGGCGGCTACGACAACGGTACGCTCACCGTCGCTGACAAGCAGGCGCGGGCCGCGTTCGTCATCGAGTCGTTTCCAGCGCTTGGCCTTGAATCCGTCCAGCATGACGGTGCTGATTGCTACTGCACGAAGATCGAAAGTGTCCACGTCCCCAATCTACCCGGGCTGGAGCTGCTCTTCAGGTTCGCAACGGCGCGTGTCAGATCTGTGTCAGTGCCGGCGGCTATCGTGGTGGGCATGAACCGCTACCAGCTGCCAGTCCGCTCCCTGTCTCGTGTTGGAACCGACCGCAATCACACTGACCGCGGTACTGACGGCAGCGTTGCAGACGTCCTGGCTCGCAGCAGCACGCGTGTGTTCTTCTGCCACCGCGGCAGCCTGTTGGTCTCCCGTGGAGGTCTGCACCTGTTCACCACGGCCCAGCTCAAGGAGCACTGGGACGGGCTGACCGGCACCAGGGTCTACATAGGCCGCAGCGAAACCGTGGATCTCGTGGCGCTGCTGCTTGATGACGCCGGGCGCTCCACTGCTGACAGCGCTGTTCTCGATGACTCCGCCGCTTCCGCCGACGACTTCCTGTTGGCCCCGGCGGTGGGCACGGCAATGGACGATCCCACGTGGGTTGATCTGCGCGCACTGGCAACACAGCTCAGCGACGCCGACATCGACGCGGCGACAACCGCCGTGGCACTTGACAACTGGCACAGGACCCACACCCATTCACCGCGCACGGGCGATCCCACGGTGCCATCAGCCGGGGGATGGGTGCGGGTTGATCCGGAAGCCGGCACAGAGCACTTTCCTCGCACCGACCCGGCTGTCATCACCGCTGTGCTGCACACTGACGACGCCGGCACAGAACGCATTCTGCTGGGCAACAACGCGCTGTGGCCCGAAGGTCGGTATTCACTTCTCGCCGGTTTCGTTGAACCCGGTGAAACCCTGGAACAAGCGGTCCGGCGCGAAGTCCACGAAGAATCCAACATCGACTGCGACACCGTTCGCTATCTCGGTTCACAGCCGTGGCCGTTTCCGTGCTCACTCATGCTCGGCTTTGCCGCGCGAGCACGGTCTGCTGCGATTGCTGCAGACGGGCAGGAAATCGCCGACGTCAAATGGTTCAGTCGCGACGACATCAAAGCGGGGACAGCGGACGGCTCGCTGTCTCTGCCCGGCGAAGTGTCGATTGCCGGGCAGATCATCAGCGCCTGGCTCGGCGGAGAACAGCTGCTGTGACATCCAAAGCGGAACAGCTTCTGGAGGCCCTTGACGCTGAGCAGCGAGCAGTTGCCGAACACAGTGGCGGCCCTCTCGTAGTGCTTGCCGGCGCGGGCACCGGGAAGACCAGGGCCATGACGCACCGCATTGCCTACGGAGCGCTCACCGGCCAGCGCGACCCCAAGCAGACCCTGGCCCTGACATTCACCGCAAAGGCTGCCGGAGAAATGCGCTCCAGGCTGCGCTCACTCGGTGTTGACGGCGCACAGGCTCGCACGTTCCACGCTGCGGCCCTGCGCCAGCTGCGTTATTTCTGGCCCATGTTCGCCGAAGGTCCGTTCCCGGAGCTCATGCCCAACAAAGCCGGTGCTGTTGCCCGCGTCATGGGAAATCTCGGCATGACGGTCGAACGTGAACTCGTCCGCGACGTCGCATCAGAAATCGAGTACGCGGCTGTGAGCCTGCTGGGCATTGAGGACTACGCGCAGCAGGCCCGCAATCGCGAACTGCCCGGCGGGCTCAGCGCTTCTGCGGTTGTCGACATCATGCGCGGCTACAGCGACCTCAAAACAGAGCGCCGGCTGCTGGACTTCGAAGACGTCCTGCTGACGCTGTCGGGTGTGTTGGGTTCGCGCCCTGACCTCGCGGCCACCGTGCACAGCCAGTATCGCCACTTCGTCGTCGACGAATTCCAGGACGTTTCTCCGCTGCAGTACGACCTCCTGATGCGCTGGCTTGGCGACAGGGACTCCCTCTGCGTCGTGGGTGATCCCGCCCAGACCATCTACACCTTCGCTGGGGCCACATCGAATTATCTGCTGAACACAGCGCAGCG
Organism: uncultured Brevibacterium sp.; assembly: GCA_902489215.1. Classification (GTDB taxonomy): domain Bacteria; phylum Actinomycetota; class Actinomycetes; order Actinomycetales; family Brevibacteriaceae; genus Brevibacterium. Next base: position 1,791 of record CABTZE010000021.1, on the reverse strand, counting down.
CTTTGCGGACACATCAACCATCGAACTTGTGCGCAACTACCGCTCGCGGCAGCCAATTGTCGAAGCCGCCAATCGAATCCTCGCCCACACCGGCAGCGGAGCCCTGCAGCTGCAGCCGGTGCGTGAAGGCGGTCAGGCGCCGTCTGCCTCGGAATTCGCAGACGACGCCTCGGAAGCAGCTGCTGTCGCCCAGCGGATCGCGGCGCAGATCGCCCAGGGCACGCGGGCATCTGACATTGCGGTGCTCTTTCGCACCAACGGGCAGAGCCGAGCGGTCGAAGAGGCCCTAGAGGCCCGTGGCATCAGCTACGTGCTGCGCGGGGGAGAGCGCTTCTTTGCTCGCCGCGAAGTCAAAGAGGCCATGGTCCTTCTGCGTTCTTCCGCTGCCGCCCGGCGCACGGAAAAGCTCGACATCGCTGTTGCCGAAGTGCTCTCTAGCATCGGCTGGCAGGCTCAGCCGCCGTCGGCTACGGGGGCACTGCGGGAAAAGTGGGAATCGCTCAACTCCCTCGTGCAGCTGGCGGCAGATATGCAGCGCAGCTCAGAACTGCCCATCACCCTGCCGCAGTTCAGCGCGGAACTGGAAGACCGCCGAGAACATCAGTTTGCACCGACGCTAGAAGGGGTGACGCTGGCCAGCGTGCACGCTGCGAAGGGTCTGGAATGGAGTCGAGTGCACCTCATCGGCCTCACCGAGGGGCTTATGCCCATCTCCTATGCTCAGACTCCACGCGATATCGCTGAAGAGCGTCGACTGTTCTATGTTGCAGTCACACGTGCCCGGGATTCACTCGATATGTCGTGGGCGCGTATGCGACAGTCGGGTGCGCGCACCCAGCGCAAAGTGTCGAGGTTCGTCGCTGAAATGCGGGGGGCGCAGCCCGTTCACCGTGAAGAAGAACCGCGTGCCGCCTCAGCCGGGAAATCGTGCAGGCAATGCGGCAGGGCGCTCACTCAGCCTGCCGAGCGGCGCATGAGCAGGTGCGCTTCGTGTGCGGCTCCGGCTGACAGCGGACTTCTGCGACAGCTCAGCCAGTGGCGGGCGGAAAAATCTGAAGCGCTGCGCGTGCCCGAATACATGGTGCTTACACAGGCCACGCTGAGTGCGCTTGCCGAAGCAGCTCCGCGCAGTCGGGACCAACTGGCTCTTATTCCAGGACTCGGCTCGGTCAAACTCGCTCAGTTCGGGGACGAACTGCTGAACATCACGGCATCAGATTCGGCGTCGGAGCCCTGACGACACTGGCAATCGGGGTGGAAAGACACATCCTCTTCTTCGATTCCCCAATCCGACACGGTCAGCATGCCGTGCGCGCCGGGCAGCCCGGCCCTGTTGGCGCGCAGTCGGGAGGCCGTGTGGGCAGCCGTAATGGCAACCAGCGCGGGATCGGCCTGTGAAGCCCTGGGTCCGCTCAGGTGCACAGCCTTCCACGCCTCCAGCCATCCAGGGTCCCGCTGCTTGGCCCAGAGCACAGCGCAGTGGGAACACGGAGAGGCCCCGGGCACAATGACCCCGCCGACAGTCCCGAAGTGATCGCCGATGACAGCGTGGACGTGGTCGATGTCGCGGGCAAACAGGGCATCCGAGCTCAGCAGATCAGGCATCCACACCGCCGTGATGATCACAAGGCTGCCCGGGTGGATACGAGGATCAATGGTGCTGTTCGCAGGCACGGCTCGCAATCCCGCTGCGGCACCTGTCGAGGCGAACTCATATGTGAAGAGGCCGAGGGGGGAGACGGGGGGGGGGGGCATGTTTGCCGCCAGATCGAGGGGGGGGGCCGACACTTT
>CABTZE010000020.1 GCA_902489215.1 uncultured Brevibacterium sp. | reverse complement strand
GAACTGGCGCTGCGCGACACACAGAACGAAGTGCTGGCACTCAGCCTCAAGCCCGAAGAATTCCGCCCGCTTCGACGACGTCTGATCGTCCCCACCCCACAACACGAGGTGGAGCTGCAGAAATCTGCAGCTCCACCTCGTACGTTAGGGGAAGGTGAGCAGATCAGTAGCGGAAAGTGGCAACAGCTTCCGACGATTCCGGAAACTCGGCAACCGTGCGGACCGTGCCCTTGTTGGCGACGGTTGCGAGAATCGCCTGGCTTGCCGGCCCGTAGGCGTTTGTCGCAGCCAATCGCTGAATGTCGCGCGGAGTGAACAGCGTGTCGACCCTACCTTCGGCGGCGGCCTGCACAATCTCACCCAGGTCGTACGAGCCTTTGCCCGCAGCGATGAGTGAGCGGGCGCGCTCGACAACTGCGGCCTCGTCGGCTTGAACCTTGTCGTTGAGCAGTTCCCAGGCCTTCGAGCGAAGCTGCTCGGGCTTCGTCTGCTCTGGGTTGCCCGCGATGACCACGTCCTGGATGTTCGGATAGGGGCACAGACTCTTGAACGGGCTCAGGTACTCCTGCACTGAAGCCAGAACCAGCGGCTGTGAACGGGCAGTGCCCAGTTCAGCCGCAACACCTTCACCAACACGGCGAAGGAAGTTCTCCCGCAGGTGGTCCTCCGTGTCACCCCCGCCGCCAGTGCCGTAGAAGCCCGTGCGCTCGCCACCCGCGGAACGGTACTGCAGGTTGTGCTCCGGAAGCTCCGTGACGGTGGCGTCGAAATTCTCAGGGATTGCGCCCAGCGGCAGCTGCTCGATGTGGTTGCGGCTGGCATCGAACAGGCGAACAGAGTTTTTGGCCAATGCCAAAACATAGACGCGGCCGTCCTGTTCAAGCATCGGCGCCAGAGGAACCACGTTGAAGTGGTCATCAACTGTGCGCAGAGCCGGAACCTCGAGCGGAATGCGGATGATCCGGTAGAAGCCGTCAGCGGCGAAAACAGCCAGGCCGCGGCTCATGTGCAGCCAGAACTCAGGGTCGTCGAGCGCCTTCTGAACCGGTTCGACAATCGCGGCGGCTTCACCGGCGCTGAGACCTGCGCTTTCGAGGTCCGCCTTTGCGCCGCCAAGCTGATCGCGCATAAGTCCAGCCGAAACCTTGTCCTGGCCGCCGGAGACCTTCGTGGGAATGTAGATCGAGACCTTGCTGCCCGAAGCCTGATCGGCGCTGATCAGAGCATCGAATTCGAGCTGGTCGATGGTGCCTTGAGGGTTGTCAGTCATTGAAGATTCCTCTCCGCAGTTGGGTGACACCGAAGTGTCATCTCTTCCCACCACGGTAGCCGCCGGTGCGCGGAGGGAAAAGGGGAATATCAGCAGGAGGAAAGGGGAGGTCCACCAGGAGAAACAGAACGAGCGCCCGACCTCGGTTCTGGCTCGTGAACCTGAGGCCGGACGCTCGCCGGTCTGCTATGTCAGCCGATGATTCCTATGCGGCTGGCATTGGGCGCGGGTGGGGTCAGGCGAGACCCAGGCGTTCGCGCAGCTTGTCGACTTCGCCGCGAAGCTCAGCCGGAACGTGGTCGCCCAGTTCGGCGTACCACTCTTCAATCGACTTGAGCTCTTCAGCCCATTCTTCGGGCTTGATGGCCAGGGCCTTCTGCAGCTGTTCCGGAGTGACGTCGAGTCCGTCAACGTCCAGGGCACCCTCGGCGGGAGCCTTGCCCAGCGGGGTGTCGACAGCGTCAGCGGTGCCGGCAACACGTTCGAACACCCACTTGAGAACACGCGAGTTCTCAGAGAATCCGGGCCACAGGAACGAATTGTCGTCGTCACGGCGGAACCAGTTGACGTAGAAGATCTTCGGCAGCTTAGCGCCTTCGGTCTTGCCGATGTTCAGCCAGTGCTGGAAGTAGTCACCGACGTTGTAGCCGATGAACGGACGCATGGCCATGGGGTCGCGGCGGACAACGCCGACCTTGCCCTCAGCGGCAGCGGTCTGCTCCGAGGACAGGACCGAGCCCATGAACACACCGTGCTGCCAGTCGTGGGTTTCGGTGACCAGCGGCATCGTGGTCTTGCGGCGACCGCCGAACAGGATCGCGGAGATCGGGACACCGTTGGGGTCCTGCCATTCCGGAGCTGCCGTGGGCACGTTGGCAATCGGGGTGCAGAAGCGCGAGTTCGGGTGGGCTGCCGGGGTCTCGGACTCCGGAGTCCAGTCGTTGCCCCTCCAGTCGGTCAGGTGAGCCGGGGTTTCGTCGGTCTTGCCTTCCCACCACACGGTGTTGTCATCCGTGAGGGCAACGTTGGTGAAGATGTTGCCGCCGGCGTCGATTGCCGCCATCGCGGTCGGGTTGGTCGAGTAGCCGGTGCCGGGAGCAACTCCGAACAGACCGTACTCGGGGTTGACCGCGTAGAGCTGGCCGTCTTCGCCGAAGCGCATCCACGCGATGTCATCACCGAGGGTCTCAGCCTTCCAGCCGGGAACCGTGGGCGTGATCATGGCGAGGTTCGTCTTGCCGCAGGCCGACGGGAAAGCGGCTGCGATGTACTTCGATTCGCCTTCGGGGTTGGTCAGCTTGATGATGAGCATGTGCTCAGCCAGCCAGCCCTCGTCGCGGGCAATGGCCGAAGCGATGCGCAGCGAGTAGCACTTCTTGCCCAGCAGCGCGTTGCCGCCGTAGCCGGAACCGTAGGACCAGATGGAGCGGTCTTCCGGGAAGTGGGTGATGTACTTGGTGTCATTGCACGGCCATGCGACGTCCTCTTCGCCCGGTTCGAGCGGAGCGCCCACGGAGTGCATGCATTCGACGAACTTGCCGTCGTTCTTGTCGATAGCCTCAAGGACTTTGTTCGAGATGCGCGCCATGATCTGCATGGACAGAACGACGTAGGGCGAGTCGGTGATCTCGATGCCGAACTGCGGGTGCTTAGCCTCGATGTGCCCCATTGCAAACGGGATGACGTACATGGTGCGACCGCGCATAGCGCCGGTGAACAGCTCGTTGAGCTTGCCGCGCATTTCCTGCGGGTCCATCCAGTTGTTCAGCGGGCCGGCGTCTTCTTCTTTTTCCGAGTTGATGAAGGTGCGCGATTCAACGCGTGCGACGTCAGCGGGGTCGGACTTCGCGTAGTACGAGTTGGCCGGTTCGGACAGTTTGACGAGAGTGCCGGCTTCGACCAGCTGGTCGGCGATGGCCTGACGCTGTTCTTCGTCTCCGGTGATCCACTCGATGCGGTCCGGGGTGGTGAGCTCGGCAGCGCGCTTAACGAATTCGAGGATCTTCTCGTTCTTCGTGGGTGCGCCTGCGAGCAGGTCTTCGACTGAGCCACGGTCGATGACGGTCATGCTTAACTCCAAGCTTTCGGTGTTCTTGAGACAAGCCCACCGTAGGAACGCAGAATGTACGCTAGAGCCGAAAATGGGCCGCTGAGTATGTGTATTGGCTCACAAGATGGTTGCGAATGGCGGGTTTCTAAAATTTAAGTGGCTGATACTTGCACTGGACTGACGTCTTTTTGCAAAGATCGCTTTCGAGGCTGTGGTCAGCCTCACGCTTCCTGGTTTTGGGTTTCCCGCAAACCCTGTGTATAGTTGTTCAGGTCCGCACGGATGTGCGCCACTAGCTCAACGGATAGAGCATCTGACTACGGATCAGAAGGTTGGGGGTTCGAATCCCTCGTGGCGCGCAAATGAAAATCTCGGGACATCGTTAACTCGATGTCCCGAGATTTTTTTGTTTGCCCTGTTGATGTTGGCGCTCAGATTCGGAGGTTCTGGACGACGCAGGGGCGGCTCTCCGTTTTATGGAGAGCCACCCCTGGTCAGCTGCTGAGCCGGCGGTGGTCAGCTCAGCTCTTCAATTCAGCGGCGCGCGTGTGCTCGCCTGCGGCTTGCAATCACCGCTGCAGCTCCAGCCGCCAGCAGTGCCAGTCCTGCGCCGAGGGCAGTGAGTTCAGCACCCGTGCGCGGCAGGCTCTTTCCGCTGCCCGAAGCCGAAGTGCTGCCGGATCCGCTCGTTGTGGAGCTCTGCGAATCTGAACCGCCGGAGCCCGGCTGGGCGTCGTTGCTGTCAGAGCCCTCGTCGTCACCGGCTGCATCGTCCGATGCGTCTTCGCCAGATTCCTGACCCGGTGCCTGGCCGTCGTTGTCGCCTGGCTGCTGGCCTGCATTGTCGCCGGGCTGTTCGCCGGGTTCCTGACCTTCGCCTTCGCCCGGTTCCTGATCTTCGCCCTCACCAGGTTCTTCAGCCGGCGCGCCGGTGCTGATGCCCACGATGCTCGGGTTGTGGTCAGACGACCGGAACTCGTCATCTTTGTACAGGTTGGTGATGTTGTAGTTGTGGCGGCTGTACTCGAGCGCCACTGATTCAACCGAGTTGATTTCCCACGTGGCAGCGCCGGTCACAGTACCCGCCGCAGCAGCCGGAGCAGCTGAACGTGCCTGCGTTGCCGGGCCCATCGCTTCTTTGGAAGCGAGCACGTGGTCGAGGCTTCCGGTCAGCCCGCCGAACAGGTAGGTGGGTGCCGCATCGAATCGCTCACCGACATTGGTGTATCCGTCATCGTAGAAGACCTGCATGGGGTCTTCCTTCGTGTAAGAGTTCAGGTCGCCCAGAATGAACACGCGGTCGGTACCCATGGCTTTCTTCTGCTTGTCAGCAAAAGCCTTGACCGCCTTGGCCTGAGCTACGCGGTCAGCATTCGAGTTGCCCTGACCGTCACCTGAGTCTTCATTGCCCGGGCCCTTGCCGGAGCCCTTGGACTTGAAGTGGTTCATAACGGCAATGAACTCGGAAGCCTCAGGGTTGTCCACGCCCACGGCCTGGAACTTCTGCGCCAGGGGAGCACGAGCATTGTGGAACGCCGGGCTGTCGAGAATTGCTGATTCGCCTGCGGGCTTTGCTTCGGCCTTCTGGTAGATGTAAGCGGTGCGAATGACATCGTCACCGGTCTCCGGGATCGATTTCGGGGAGGGGACGAAAGCCCAACGGTCCTCGCCGGCTGCGTCATTCAGCGCCTCAACCAGGTTGTTCAGCGCCCAGTCGCGCTCCTTGCCGAACTTGTCGGAGCTTTCAATTTCTTCCAGCGCGACAACTGACGCGTCGAGCTTGTTGATGGCCGTGACGATCTTCTTCTGCTGGCGTTCGAAGTTCTCCTGGTTGTACGCCCCGCGCGGCTTGCAGCGGTTCGAACCTACGGGCTTGCCTTCACGGTCGGTGTAGGCCTCGCAACCGGGTTCTGTGTCGCCGGTGGTGGGGAAGTAGTTGAGCACGTTGAAGCTGGCCAGCGTCATGTCACCGCCGACATCCGGTACGTCTGCGCGGGTGTTTTCAAACTCAGCGGGGGTCAGCTCATTGTTGTCCGGCAGGAAGCTCGTCGGCTGCAGGCGGTACTTGTCGTGGCCATAGCCGACAACGGTGGGCTTGGTGAACGTGACCTTGGCGCCTACGCGCACCGGCTTGTCGTTGCTCAGGTACGGAAGCGGAGTGTTCTTGGCAGTCTTGAAAAAGTCTGCGGTGCCGCCGTCATCGAGGACATAGGCCTTCTTCTTGTTTTCTGCGTCGACCTCCTTGGCTTCTTCTGAGCCCGGGCGCGCCACATCCGTGGGCTGGCGCAGAGTTTCAGTTCCATTGGCCAGGCCGATTTCACCGTAGGTGTTGGTCGAGTAGTTGTCGGTGACCGTGATGTCGCCGGTGGGCTGAACAAGCATGCCTTCGAGCGCCTCACGCTTGGCGGGGTCTTCCGGGAATGCGCCTTCGTACGGCTTCGGAGCCACCGCTGCTTCGTCGAGCTTCTTCAGTCCCTCACCGCCAACGCTGATCTGGGTCTGTCCGTAGTACTCGCTGACACTGCCGGTCACTTCGACGTTGTCACCGGTCTTGACCTGCTTCACGGTGTCCTTCGAGTAGACGAAGATGCCGTGCGAGCCCTCTGCGAAGTCGTGGTTGTCTCCGCCGGTGCCTTCGGTCTGAATGTAGTAGCCGTTCAGCCCGCCGGTCGGGTAAGCGGCCGTCACAACACCGGTGGTGGTGACGGTCTTGCTCTTATACGGGCTTTCGTCACCGGTGCCCTGGATGGTGTTGATCGGCAGGAGGTTGGCCGGGTTCTCCGGGTCCGAGGGGTCCGTTGGGCCAGGCTTATCGGGGTCATCTGGGTTAGGGGCGTCAGGCGCGTCGCACGTGCTCGGGTCGGGCGCCGTTCCGGGGGTGGGCTCACCGGACTCCCATTCTGAGCAGTTGAGCTGAATCGACTGCCCCTTGCCGGAAGCTTTCGCCCCAGTGGGTTCTGCCTGCTGGCCGCGCACCGCGGCAGGCAGCTTGTCGCTGTTGGATGCCGTAACACCCTTTCCTTCGACAACACCGCCGATCTGCTTGAAGTCGACGAGGTTTCCATCGGCGCTGACCACGAAAACGGAAGCTCCATAGGAACCATCAGCGGCGGTGCCGCTTTTGACAGAGTTAGTCAGCGGAAGTTCGACAACGTGAACACCGGATTCACCGACAATCGTGCCCTGGGGCAGGGTGACGATCGATTCATCGCTGTTGAGGGCGCCGCCTCGAGTGACAGAACCGACGATCCAGCCGGACAGATCCGTACCAGCGGGGGCGGCGATCTCAACGAAGTCGGCATCGTTCGACGGGTAGGAGATTTCAGAGATATGAGCATCGGCGGGAGCGGCCCAAACGGGAACTGCGGAGCCGAATGCGAGACCGACGGCGGCAGTGCCGGCGAGCAGAGCATGGCGCTTCATATGAGTCCTAATGAGAGGTGTGAGCACACGAAAGTGCAGACTGACCCAACAAGGCTAAAAGACTCAGCATTCTCTTAGGCAACGAGAAAGTGAACTCTGCCAAGGAACGCAGAAGAGACCTGAACCACATTCCGTAGACTGTGGCTATGACAACTGCACTCATCATCGTTGATGTTCAGAATGACTTCTGCGAAGGCGGTTCCCTCGGTGTTGACGGGGGACTGGCAGCAGCCGAAGCGATTGCCGACTACGTGGAAGAGGGGGCTGACGACTTCGTTGTGACCACGCAGGATTGGCACATCGACCCCGGAACGCACTTTTCTTCCGAACCGAACTTCACAACCACCTGGCCCGTGCACTGTGCGGCAGACACCGAGGGCGCGCAGTTCGCACCGGCCCTCAAACCGGTGTTGGAGGCAGTTGATGCCCAGTTCCTCAAAGGGCAGTACTCAGACGGATACTCCGGTTTCGACGGCGAAGAAGCAGACGACGAAACAGGGCTCGCCGAATGGCTGCGCGAACGCGGTGTGACGCACGTGAGCGTCTGCGGAATCGCCACTGACTACTGTGTGCGCGCAACCGCGCTGAGCGCACTCGACGAAGGCTTCGAAGTCCGAGTGCTCGAAGATCTGTGCGCGGGTGTCGCTGCAGATACCAGCCGCAAAGCGCTCGCAGAACTCGCCGACAACGGCGTCACGGTTCAGCGCACCGACGGAAAGGCCACCGCCTACGACATCGGGGACACCGAGGACTGAGACTCACCAGATCTGTGCGCTTCGTTCTGGGCAGGTCAGCCCGACCGGCCCAAAACGAGGCGCACAGAAACATTTCGCACACCGAAGGACACAGCGCAATGAAGCGCGGCAGAAAGGACATCTATGGCACTTGCGGAGAACTTTGAACAGGCCAAACCCGGTGACGTTCTGTGGACGCCCTCACCGGAGCGGATTGCCGCATCGAAAATGCGGGAGTTCCAGGAGTGGCTGGCTGAAACACGGGGTGTGCCGGTCGGTGACTTCGCTTCGCTGCACGCCTGGTCGGTCGAGAACCTGGGCGACTTCTGGGATGCGGTGTGGGAGTTCTTCGACATCATCGGCGACCGTGCAGACGGCCCGGCGGTGACCGGCACCATGCCGGATGCCCGCTGGTACGCGGGCTCCCAGATCAACTACGCCGAAAACATGCTGCGCCGGGCTGACAGCGCGCCGGACGACGAGGCGCTCATCGGCTTGGACGAGGATCTGAACCGGAACGCTCTGACCTGGGCGGAGCTTGCGGGGCAGGTCGGTGCGCTCACCGAGTGGCTGCGGTCCTCTGGGGTGGGCGAAGGCGATGTTGTCTGTGCCGTGCTGCCGAACATTCCGCAGGCGGTTGTCGGCCTGCTGGCCAGTGCATCCGTGGGTGCGGTCTGGTCGGTGGTCGGGGCGGAGTTCGGTTCTGCGGGCGTGCTGGACCGTTTCCAGCAGCTCGAACCGAAGGTGCTGCTGAGCGTTGACGGCTATAAGTTCAATGGCAAGCAGATTGATCTGCGTGCTTCTGCGGCGTCGCTAGTGGAACAAATGCCCAGCATCAAGGCGCACGTACTGGTCGACAATCTGGGCGACCGCCTGCCCGAAGCTGACGCTGCCGAGGTGGGTGTGCCGAGCGCTGTCTTCTCTGACATTGTTGCTCAGCCGCAGAAACCGGAATTCACTCGCGTGGAGTTCTCGCACCCCCTGTGGGTTGTCTTTTCGTCCGGCACGACGGGCAAGCCGAAGGGCATTGTGCACGGTCACGGCGGCATTGTTCTGGAAGCGGCGAAGAGCGTTCTGCACAGCGAGCTCGAGCCGGGATATGTGACCTACACGGCTGTCTCACCCACGTGGATCATGTGGAACATTCTGGTCAACGGTCTTGGTGCTGGTGCGGGGATTGTCGTCTATGACGGTTCCCCGGTGGCCGGTTCGGCTTCGCGTCACTTTGAGATCGTCAGCCGGGAAAAGGCGAACCATTTCGCGACGGGTGCCGCGATTCTGCAGATGATGGAAAAGGCCGGCGCAAAGCCGCGCGCCGAATACGATCTGTCGTCGCTGCGGACAATCCTGTCGACCGGTTCACCGCTTCCGGGATCAACGTGGAAGTGGGCGTACGAATTTGTGGCTCCCAATATCCGCGTGGGCTCGGATTCCGGTGGAACCGATATCTGCACCGCGTTCATCGGTTCGAACCCTCTTGACCCGGTTGTGTTGGGTCAGCTGCAGGGGCCGTACCTGGGTGTTGCCGCCGATGCTTTTGACGCACACGGCAATTCTGTTGTGGATGAGCTCGCCGAGTTCGTGGTGACCGAGTCGATGCCGTCGATGCCGGTGAAGTTCTGGAATGACCCTGACGGCAGCCGGTACAGGGACGCCTATTTTGATGTGTACCCCGGTGTGTGGCGCCACGGCGACTGGGTGACGCGCTCCGCCGATGACCGGTGGGTCATCCACGGCCGTTCGGATTCGACTATTAATCGAGGCGGCATCCGCATGGGGTCGTCGGACATCACGAATGCGGTCAACCGGGTTGAGGGTGTGCAGACATCCATGGTGATCGGCGCTGAACTGGGCGACGGCGACTACTACCTCCCGCTGTTCGTTGTGACATCACCGGGAACGGAACTTGATGAGCAGCTGCGTTCCCGGATTGTGCAGACGATCCGCTCCGAGGTGTCGCCGCGGCACGTACCGGACGAGATCATCGCCGCCCCTGGAGTCCCCATGACCCGCACGGGCAAACTTCTCGAGGTGCCGCTGAAGAAGGTCTTCCAGGGCCAGTCACCGGATGTTGTCAACCGGTCTGCGGCCGCTGACAACGAGATCCTCGATTGGTATCTGGACTTCGCGAGCCGCTTTGCTCAGGGCACGGCTGACGAGGCATCTGACAGTAAGGGCTGAGCTCCGGCCGCGGTCTTCGGCACAGGGTCTCGGCCCCGGGGGTGGACAGCTGGTGCTGTCCACCCCCTCGTGCTGTCACTGCAGGGTTGATGTGTGTCCTGCTTGAACGTGGTGAGGAGTCAGCCTCGCTTCCGGGTGAAGCCCAACGCTGCCGCGCCGATTCCCAGTAGGACCAGTCCCATTCCGGCACCAACCCGCCAGTCCGCACCTGTGCGGGGGAGAGTTTCGGTCTGCTTCGGTTCCTGTGGTGTGGGGGTTTCCTCGCCTCCGGCTTTCGGCGTGGACTCTGGCGCTGGTTTCGGCTCCGGCTGCTCGGGTGGGGCCGAGGGAGTTTCTTCCGACGTCGGGGTTTCTTCCGGTGTGGGTGTGTCAGACGGTGTCGGCTTTTCCGACGGCGTGGGCTGTTCCGGCGGTTCTTCCCAGTAGACGGTTTCTTCCGGGATGCCCCAATCGGACGCCCAGCCGTCTGACTTTTCGCTTTCAAGGATTTCGACGGTCCACGTAGTCCAGCCGGGCTTGCCCTCCACTGCTTCGGTCGTCAGCTGGGCCTTCCCGTCGCCGTCGATGCGCGCGGTGATTTCTTGTTCGCTGATCAGTGTTCCCTGCGGTTCCGCGCTCTGCACGGGCTCAGAATCCGAGTGATACGCGCGGGCAACCACGGACAGCGTTGAGTTCGGCGGGGCACCGGTGATGCTGATGCTGTCTGTCACGCTCCCGTCAGAGGAAACTTCGGCCGTTGTTTCGGCAGTCGGCGCAAAGGGCAGCTGTGTGTTCGCCGTTGCCTTCGCGGTGACTTTCGCGGGAACACCCGTGGTGACGTTCTGAACACGTTTGCCGTCAGTGGGCTTGTACACCAGGACATCTGTGCTGGGCAGGCGCGCAGCCGTGGCTTCGACAGAGACCAGAGCGCCTGGTGGCGCTGCGACTGATACTTCCGTGCCGGCGGGAACCTGCTTGCGGAGGGATTCGCCGCCGCCGGTCATGACGACATCCACCGGCCAGTCCAGTTTCTTGCCCGATGCCGAGGTCAGCGTCGGGGTGGCGAACACCTTGCTGTCGCGGTGCTCAGGGGCAAGGGTCAGGGTGTACGGGCCTGCGAAGTCCCTGGCGTCTTTGCGCATCTGGGCGAACATGTCTGCGGCTTTCGCGAACTTCTTGCCGAGCTCTTTCGGCGTGCGCACCTTCATGGTGTGCCGGTGGGGCAGGGACTTGTCGAGTTTGACGAACGCCGACAGGGCCGCCTGCCGGCTGCTGTCCTTTGAGCTCGCATATTCTGCCAGCAGCCAGGCTGTATGCGGTGTGCGCACCGATGTTGGTTTCGCACCCTTGAAGTGCTGCGGTCTGGGTGAGGGAAGCCCCGCATCGAGACAGTAGGACGGTTTGCCGTCGATCGTGAGATAGGCGCCGTAGAAGGTCTTGTGCACCCCTTCTTTGTGCCAAAGTCCGGGGCCGTAGAAGTCGTTGTCGGCGGCCGCTGGTCCTGAAACCGCGAACGCCATGATGGCGGTCAGAATGATGAGTGCGCTTGTCTTCAGCACTGTCAATAGATTTTTCATAGCCACATCAGACACGCGCCGCCGTCGGCTTCTCTACGCCTGAGACAGGCTGTGGACATCGTCGATTTCATCCACAGGCTCAAGCACACAAGTCGGCGGGGTGTTTTCAAGGGCTCGGCCTGCGCTGACCCTGGGAGGCGCCACCGTGTGCACAGGAGTAGAGTTTGAGTGGAGTATCTACTACACAGCCGAACGGGGATGCTGACTTTGAGTATCAAAGAAAACGCTGACGTCGTCCTGATCGGCGGGGGCATCATGAGCGCAACGCTCGGCACCCTGCTGCACGAACTTCAGCCCGACTGGACAATCCGCGTCTACGAGCGCACCGACTATGTCGCACGCGAAAGCTCTGACGCATGGAACAACGCGGGCACCGGCCACGCGGCCCTGTGCGAGCTCAACTACTCGCCGGCCGACAAGAACGGCAACATCGACATTGCCAAGGCCGTCAACATCAACGAACAGTTCCAGGTCTCCCGCCAGTTCTGGAGCTACCTTGTTGACGAGGGCATCGTCGGCGAACCCGGCACCTTCATCAACCAGGTTCCGCACGTGTCCTACGGCCGCGGAGAATCCGGCCGCGACTACATTCGCGCTCGCCGCGAAGCCATGGTCAGGAACCCCCTGTTCAAGGACATGGAGTTCACCGACGACCCCGCCACGCAGGCTGAGTGGCTGCCCCTCATGTTCGAAAACCGCGGCCCGGGACAGGTCAACGGCCTGTCGCGCGTGACCAGCGGAACCGACGTCGACTTCGGTTCGCTCACCCGCCAGATGTTGGCCAACCTCGCCGACAACGGCGTTGAGGTCCGCACCGGCCACGAAGCCACGGACCTCAACCGCAGCGGAAACGGCTGGCGCGTGTCGGTGAAGAACACCGCGGCCGCCGAATCCTTCGACGTCGATGCCAAGTTCGTGTTCATCGGCGCCGGCGGCCACGCACTCCCGCTGTTGCAGAAGACCGGTATTCCGGAAGCCAACGGCTACGGCGGATTCCCCATTTCGGGTCTGTTCCTGCGCAGCTCGAACCCCGAACTGGTGGCACGCCACCACGCCAAGGTGTACGGCCAGGCCGCAACCGGTGCTCCGCCGATGTCGGTCCCGCACCTGGACACCCGCGTCATTTCCGGCAAGGAATACCTGATGTTCGGTCCCTACGCCGGATTCTCGCCGAAGTTCCTCAAGACCGGTTCGTTCCTCGACCTTCCGCTCTCGGTTCGCCCGGGCAACCTCCCGGTCATGCTCAACGTGGCCAAGGACAACTTCGACCTCGTGACGTACCTCATGAGCCAGCTGGCTTCCACGAAGAAGGACCGCTTCGACGCTCTGGGTGAATTCACTCCGGAAGTCGACCCCAGCCAGTGGGAGCTCATCCACGCCGGTCAGCGCGTCCAGGTCATGAAGAAGGACGCCAACGGCAAGGGCATGCTGGGCTTCGGCACCGAAACCGTCGCGTCGGCTGACGGTTCGATCGCAGCTCTGCTGGGTGCTTCGCCCGGTGCATCAACCGCCCCGTCGATCATGCTCAAGCTGTTCGAACGCTGCTTCCCACGTCAGTTTGAAGGCTGGAAGCCCAAGCTTGAAAAGATGGTTCCGTCCTTCGGCCGCACGCTGCACGAAGACGAAACCCTGCTTGACGAACTCACCGAGTACACCAACAGGACCCTGCAGATCAACGTCGACTGAAGCTCAGTTCTCACAGACTGAGGCCCTACACGCTGAAGCCCCCGCAGCCACTGCGGGGGCTTCAGCGTTTTCAGCAGCAGTCTGCGGGGCTTCACAGCTGAGACCAGTCGTCACGTCACCGAGGTGTGGAATCATGTATGCGAAACGCAACGGAAGCTCACACGAACGGCGACTATGACGCAGCACCCACACAGCAACCACGGTCAGCAATACCCGCACGGCGGCCCTTCGCGCCCAGCCTGGTACGCGCCATCAGCCGGGCCAATCCAACAGGCCCCATCCGGGCACCTCACCGGCGTCTCGGGAATTGCCTACCCAACCGTGTCGCGCCCAGACGGCTCGACCGGAGAGCTCGTCCGAATCATCCTCGCGTCCATTGCCATCGGGCTGTTGGGCTTCGGGCTCCTGCTCATCATCCTGTTTCAGTCGCTGACGTTCAACGGCTTGGGCATTCTCATCGTCCTGCTGTCGCTGGTGCCCATGGCGTTCATCTTCCTGGTAGTCCTGTGGTTCAACCGGTGGAAGAAGCGCAACCCCGTGTGGCTGGTTCTGCCGCTGCTGTGGGGTGCAGTCATGGCGATCGTCTTCACCATTGTGGTGCAGACCTTGGGATTCTTGGGTTCGACCCTGGTCATCGGCTTCGACAGCTCACAGAGTCTTTTTGACCTCCTGTACCCAGTGCTCGGAGCCCCGCCCATCGAAGAGGGCGCCAAGGGCATTTTCCTCGCAGTGTTCGCCCTGGCCGCACGGCGACACTTCACCGGCCCACTCGATGGCTTCATCTACGGTTCGCTGGTCGGTGCGGGCTTCGCGTTCACCGAAAATCTGCAGTACCTGTCGGGGTCCTTTGACGAAGGACAGTTTGTGGGTCTGGCCATCACCTTCGTGCTGCGCGGCATCGTGTCGCCGCTGAGCCACTCGCTGTTCACGGCCGTGGCCGGTGTTGCGATCGGCTTTGCGGCAACCCGCTGGCAGTGGTGGGCGGCGATTCTGGCATGGCCGCTGGGATGGTCCGTGGGAACCTTCCTGCACGCCCTCTGGAACTTCATGGCCGGAGCTGTGGGCGGATTGGGCATCGTCGGCCTGCTCATCATCGTAGGATTGGCCTTGGTCTACGCCGTCATCTGGTACACCCTCGCGTTCGTCCTGCGGTGGCTCGAAGTGCGCAAGGACCGCGCAATGCTTGACGAATACAGGCAGGCGGGCTGGCTGACACCGGCAGAGGTTGACACGTTCGGCACGTGGCGAGGCCGCAGTCAGGGCAAGCGGTGGGCGGCCGGCTATCACGGGGGTGCCGACACCTTCAAGAAGATGGTCCGCACGACAATCAATTTGGCAAACGCCCGCCAGCGCATCAACGTCCGCGCTGGCGGCGAGGTTGAACGCGAACGCGAAATGAAGCTGCTCACGGACTTCGCCACACAGCGCACACAGCTGATGAACAGCGTTAACAGTGCGCACAGCTACCAGGCGCACTATCCCGGCACGTACTGATGATCGACCTGGTGCTGGGGATCATCGCCCTGTCGTCTTTGGCGATGGGGTGGATCCGCGGTCTCAGCCCCACCGTTGGGGCGCTCCTCGGGTTTGCGCTCGGGCTGCTTATCGGCAGGGGAGTGCTCGCCGGCATGAAACTGGCCGGGGCGAACGAGCTTCTCGATGTGATCGGGCCGGCCGGCGCCTTTGCCATTCCCTTCGTGCTGGGTCTTATCGGGGCGGCAATCGGAGCTTCGTGGGGGAGAATGCTGCGCGACCGCATCCGCTCGGCCGCCGGCAGGCTCGTTGACGCCATCGGCGGCGCCATCAGCGGTCTTGTGATCTTCTGCCTGCTGGTGTGGGTCAGTGCCGGGTGGGTTCGCACAACATCGCTCATCGAACCTAACCAGTGGGCCGCCGATTCGGTGATCGTGCGCGCCCTCGACGGGGCTGCGCCCGTGCCGTCCTCACAGGCACTCGGTGCCCTGGGCGAAGCCCTGCGCTTCAACGGCTTCCCGGATGTCTTCAGCGGACAGAAAGAGCAGATCCGCGAAGTCGATGCACCAAACCCGGAAATGGTGGCCGTCGGCAAAGAAGCGGCCCAGTCGATTGTGAAGATCACCGCCCAGGCACCCGCGTGCAACTCCGCATCGGAAGGCACCGGTTGGGTGTACTCCGATCGCTATGTGGCCACGAACGCCCACGTCGTTGCGGCCGCACAGCAGATTTCCGTGCAGGTTGCCGGCAAGGGACAGGCCCTGCCGGCGCAGGTGGTGGGCTTCAACCCCACGATCGACGTTGCTGTTCTCTATGTGCCCAGCCTGCAGGCCCCCGCTATGCAGCGCGGCGAGGACTTGGCCGTGGGAGCCGACTCCGTCGTTGTGGGCTTCCCCGAGCACGGTCCGTACACGATTTCACCATCGAGGGTCCGCGAAAGAGTCATCGCCGAAGGCAAAGACATCTACGGCGAAAAGAAAGCCATCCGCCAGGTGTATTCGCTGCGAGCAGACGTTCGCCCAGGAAACTCGGGAGGCCCGCTGATTGCAGCAGACGGCCGAGTGTCGGGCATGGTCTTTGCGAAGTCACAGAACGACGATGCGACCGGCTATGCGCTCACGCTCAAGGAAATCATGCCGACGCTGAAAGCAGCAGAGGGGACGCGCGGGCTGGTGCCCACCGGCAAATGCACCGCGAAGAACTGAAACGCCCGCGGCCGCAGCTGCCCCGGCAGCCAGGCGGCGTCGTTATCCCCGCCGCAGTGTCGTTGAGCCCCAGCCGCAGCGAAGCTACTTTGTCAGGTCCAGCCCTGCGATGACCGCGCGGTGGTCGGACGTTCCTCGGTCCATGACGGTGTCGTAGACGGGATCGAGTCCGCGGACCATGATGTGATCCAGCCGTACCGTGGGGAACTGCGCCGGCCACGTGAACCCGAAGCCGCCGCCGACGGCCTTGCGGCTGTCGACCAGCTGGTCGTCAAGATCTTTGAAGTAGCGGTCAGTCTGCACCGCGTTGAAGTCGCCGGCCACAATCAGGTGTTCGGCGTCTTCCTGTTTCACGGCTGACGACAGCTTCTGCAGCGCTGAATTGCGCAGAGTCTCAACGCCGGGCCGCACCGAGGGCACGTGCACCGCGTACAGCTTCACATCGCCGTGATCGCTCTGCACGGTGGTTTCGAACGCCCGCGGCCACTGCAGGCCCAGGTCGATGTTCTTTTTGCTCGTCAGCGGCCAGCGCGACCAGACGCCCACCGTGTCGGCAACCTGCGTGTACTCAAACGATTTGTCGAGTTCCTTTTTGATGATCTTGCCCGACAGGGATTCGATCTCCTGGATGACAACAACATCCGGCTTCTGATCGATGATGGCGCGGGCGGTTGCAGTCGGCTGCGGCAGGCGCGCACCCACATTGTGTGTGGCGACGATGAGATCGGCGTCGCGGTCATCGGAGGCAGGTTTGAGGAACGGTCCGAACATCACACCCCACACCAGGGCGGGAATGAGCACACCGATGATCGACAGCGGCGACAGTCGGATGAGCGCCAAGAGCAGCAACAGGACGAGCAGCACCCACGTCCAGGGCAGAGCGGATTCGACGATGAGGGCAATGCCGTTGGTCGTCGGAATCACTTCGTGGATGAGCAGAAGCGCGGCCAACAGCGCGCCGAGGAGGGCCACGACAATGCCCTTGGCTGGGTTCTTCGAACGAGACATGAGAGCTTCAGTCTACGAACCGAACCTGACTGCTCTCTGGGCCTGTCCTCAGTGCTGGCTTATATGTGCCAGCGCGGCACAACGGCAGATTCACCGGCCTGCGGGGCAGCGCACGCCTGAATAATCAGCGCAGAGCTGATGCGCTCCACACCTCGACGTCCGGGTGCGAATCGAAGCGGTAGCCCTGTCCGCGGATGGTGCGCACAACAGAGGAATACGAGCCCAGGCGCTTGCGCAGGCGACGCACGTGAACATCGACGGTGCGTTCGTCGGGGCGGTCAGAGTCATCGCCCCACACCTTGTCAACGAGTTCAGCCCGCGAAAGGGTCTGTCCTTCGCTGCTGACGAGTGTGGCCAGCAGGTCGAATTCCTTGACCGTCACGGTTTCCAGGCGGCCGTCGATGTGAACTTCGCGGCGCGGCAGGTCGACCTTGAGGCCAGCTGCGGGTTTCTGATCTTCTGCTGGCTGAGGCGGCTGGATGCGGCTGGGAATACGCGAGCGGACGGGGCCGTGGGAACGGGCGGCAGCGCCGCGGGCGGCCGGCGATCCAGTGGCAACAGCGCGCACCGCGTCGAGGTCGCGTTCCGGGCCGGAAGGCGCCAGCGCGATGATCGCCTGGGTTTCCGATGACGGGGCGAGTTCCTGCGTGTAGTCGCGCAGCGATTCGGCGATTTCCGTGAGGTTCGTACCGGAAACGGCGGCTTCTTCTTCGCTCAGGCCGATGTAGAGGATGATTCCGCGGGCCGAGCCGGGCTGGGCCTGGACTCCTGCGGGGCCGTAGGTGCGAGGGGCGGACTGAGGGTCTACCGGGGTCAAGCGGGCTCCTCGCCTGCGGGTTGCCGCTGCGCTGCGGGGGTGGACGTTCTGGGGTGCAGATGCGTACTGCGTCATGGGGTTCTCTTCTCTTTGCGATGGGAACATGCGGATGCTGCTGAAGGACTCGTTCGCGACCGTGTCAGCACGTGAGGTCGCGAACGCAGAGCATCGGCATTCGCTGTTGGAAGAACATGACGTCATTATTTGTCACGCCAAGACCGGAAACCAAGCTGTTTTCCATTTTTGAGACGATTATGACGACATATGACGTAATAGAGGGACATTCTGTGACGCGAAAAGGCCACCGAATGGCTCCCTGGTGAACCAAGATGACAAAAGAAAAAGCACGAGGTGCCAGGCACCCCGTGCTTTTCTGCTCCGGTCCCGTGGGGGGCGGGAGGGTCAGGCGGTGCCGTACATCCGATCGCCGGCGTCTCCGAGACCGGGGACGATGTAGTTGTTTTCGTTGAGGCCTTCGTCGAGTGCTGCGGTGAACACGTCGATGTCGGCGCGGTCGCCAAAGCGCTCGGTGATGTAGTTGACGCCTTCCGGAGCGGCCACCAGGCAGACGGTGGAGATGTGCGAAACGCCTCGCTCCAGCAGGAAGTCAATGGCCATTTCCAGGGTGTGTCCGGTGGCCAGCATGGGGTCGATGACGAACACCTGGCGGTCCTCGAGATCGTTCGGCAGGCGCTGGGCGTAGGTCTCAACCTCAAGGGTGTCGTCGTCGCGGACCATGCCGAGGAAGCCGACTTCGGCGGTCGGCAGCATGCGGGTCATGCCTTCGAGCATGCCCAGGCCAGCCCGCAGGATCGGCACAACCAGGGGGCGCGGTTGGGCGATCTGGGTGCCGGTGGTTGCACACACGGGGGTGTTGATCTGCTTGGGCTGCACGCGGACGTTGCGCGTGGCCTCGTAGGCAAGCAGTGTGACGAGTTCGTCGGTCAGCTGGCGGAAGCGAGCTGAGTCAGTGCGCTCGTCACGCAGAACGGTGAGCTTGTGGGCAATGAGCGGGTGGTCCGCCACGTGGAGCTTCATGGTTTAAGCCTATCGTTCGCGGCGGCTGCCGTCCTGCTTTGTTCGCGGTGCTTTGCGTGTGAAGTGCGGGCAGAGACAATAGGCGCATGGTTTGTATCTGTTCGCTGAACGTCCGCGGGGCTGCCGGCCGCCGCGGTGCTGATCCCGCCGCGGCTGGTGTCCGCGGGGGAGCGGTGGGCTGACATGGCGCTGGCAGTCCGCGAACAGCACGCGCAGTGGATGGGTGCAGCGCTTGAGCAGGCGCACCGGTGCCCGGAACCCGATGTGCCGATCGGCGCTGTAGTCATCCTCGACGGGCAGGTGGTCGGGGCGGCCTGCAACCGGCGTGAAGCCGATGCCGACCCAACAGCGCACGCCGAGGTTCTCGCGCTGCGCCAGGCCGGGCAGACTCTCGGAACGTGGCGACTGGACGGTGCGGTCCTCGTAGTCACGGTTGAACCGTGCGCCATGTGCGCCGGAGCGGCGATGAACGCCCGGATCGGCACGATCGTCTTCGGGGCACACGAACCCAAGACCGGTGCCGTGGGGTCCGTGTGGGACCTTCCGCGCGACCGTGCGGCCCACCCAATTCCGCAGGTGTACCCCGGGGTGCGGGCGGACGAATGCCGGGCCGTGCTGGATGATTTTTTCACTGATCTGCGGTTGCCGGACAGCGCAGAGTGAGCAGAATGACAGTCCCCGAGTTTGTGCCTCGGCCGCTGAGGCCTTAGAGTTGTCCGCGGTAGCGTGTCCGAGCGGCCGAAGGTGCAACACTCGAAATGTTGTGTAGGGCAACCCCCTACCGTGGGTTCAAATCCCACCGCTACCGCCAGATAAAAGCTCCGAGGTTTTCACCTCGGAGCTTTTTCATGCTCCGGTGGGGCAGAAGGCCAAGCTGCCGCAAGAGTTCCCGGGCTCGGCTCGGCTGTCTTTGGTGCCGGGGTGTGGCCCGAGGTGCCGCCCGGGTGAGCCGGGACACGGCGGGTACGATGAACGCATGACTTCTCAGTACCGTCTGCGCCCTGCCGTGCGTGATGCCGCGGCATATGTTCCCGGCAAACCCGCCGCTCCGATCGAAGGCATGACCGCCTACAAGCTGTCGGCCAATGAGCACCACATGGAACCGCTTCCGCAGGTGCGCGAAGCCATTGCGAAGGCGTCTGAAAACCCCAATATCTACCCCGACCCGGGCGTTTTCGAACTGACCGAGGCCATGGCCGACTTCCTGGGCGTGGCACCTGAAAACGTCGTGTTCGGTGCCGGCGGTTCGGAAATCCTGTCGGCCGCCTTTGCCATTACGGCAGGCCCGGGAGCGAACATCGTCTACCCGTGGCCG
>CABTZE010000019.1 GCA_902489215.1 uncultured Brevibacterium sp. | reverse complement strand
TTCACCCAGGACTTCGCGCAGAGCGGCATGGATCATGTGGGTTGCCGAGTGAGCCTGCTGGGCCTGGTAGCGGTGTTCGGAGTCGACCTGTGCCGACAGGCTGGCGCCCGCTTCGAGTTCGCCCTCCAGGATTTCGATGCGGTGTGCGGCAAGACCGGCAACCGGCTTCTGCACATCGTGCACCCGAGCCTTGAAGCCGTCGCCGACGAAGATGCCGATGTCGGAAGTCTGACCACCGGATTCGGCGTAGAACGGCGTGAGGTCGAGAACAGCATCGACGGTTTCGCCGGCGCGCGCGACGGGAACGGAAGCGCCGTCTGCAACCAGGCCGCGCACTGTGGATTCAGCCACGAGCACGTCGTATCCGACGAATTCGCTGGGGCCGTTTTCGCGCAGAGCGGCAAAAGCGCTCAGGTCGGTCTGCAGTCCGCCCTTCTTGGCTTTCGCATCGGCCTTAGCCCGCGTGCGCTGCTCTTTCATAAGAGCTTCGAAGCCCTCGCGGTCGACCTTGACACCGGCTTCTTCGGCCATTTCCATTGTCAGGTCGATCGGGAACCCGTGCGTGTCGTGCAGTGCAAAGGCGACATCACCGGACAGTGTTCCGCCGCGGCTGATGTTCGCAACAGAGTTCTCCAGCAGCTGGGTGCCGGATTCCAGTGTGCGCAGGAACGCCCGCTCTTCTGCGTAGGCAACCTGCGAGATGCGCTTGAAGTCCTTTTCAAGTTCGGGGTAGGACTCCTTCATGGCATCGCGCGACACCGGCAGGAGTGAGGGCAGGACCTCGTCCTTCACACCCAGCAGGCGCATAGCGCGAATCGAGCGGCGCAGCAGACGGCGGAGAATGTACCCGCGGCCTTCGTTGCCGGGACGCACACCGTCGCCGATGATGACAAGTGCGGAGCGCACGTGGTCGGCCACAACGCGCAGGCGCACATCGTCTTCTTCATCGTCACCGTAGGAAATGCCCGCCATGTCGGCGGCAGCCTTGATGACCGGGAAGACCTCGTCGACTTCGTACATGTTCTCGACGCCCTGCTTAAGGAAAGCAACGCGTTCAAGGCCCATGCCGGTGTCGATGTTCTTGGCGGGAAGTTCGCCCTTGATGTCGAAATCGGTTTTAGAGCGAACCTCGGAGAGCTCGAACTCCATGAACACGAGGTTCCAGATTTCGATGTAGCGGTCTTCGTCGGCTTCCGGGCCGCCCTCCACACCGTAGGCGGGGCCGCGGTCGAAATAGATTTCCGAGCAGTAGCCGCCGGGCCCGGGCTGACCGGTGTGCCAGAAGTTGTCTTCGTTGCCGCGGGACTGAATTCGCTCACGCGGAATGTCGGTTTCTTCCAGCCACAGTTCGATCGATGCTTCGTCTTCTCGGTGGACCGTGACCCACAGGCGTTCGGGGTCGAAGCCGAGTCCGCCCTTGTCTTCGGGTGTGCTCAGCAGTTCCCACGCAAACTGGATGGCTTCGCGCTTGAAGTAGTCGCCGAAGCTGAAGTTGCCGTTCATCTGGAAGAACGTGCCGTGGCGGGTAGTCTTGCCGACCTCTTCGATGTCCGCGGTGCGCACGCACTTCTGCACGCTCGTGGCGCGCGGGTAGGGAGCGGGAACGTCGCCGGAAAGGTAGGGAATGAACTGCACCATGCCCGCGATGTTGAACAGGATCGACGGGTCGTTGCTGATCACCGAGGCCGAGGGAACGACGGTGTGCCCTTTCGACTCGAAGAACTCGAGCCACCGGCGCTTGATCTCAGCAGTTTTCATTCCGGGCCTTTCCGTTTGGGTGTTGGCAGCCTGCCAGGCAGGGCGCGTGCTTTGTCGAGTCTAGTGCACTGACAAACAACAAGTGCCCGGGCCGACACGGCCCGGGCACTTGAATAAAGCAGATCAGCGCGAGTAGTACTCGACGACCATCTGGACGTCACAGGTGACGGGGACTTCTTCGCGCTTGGGGCGGCGGGCCAGGGTGGCCTGCAGAGCCTCAAGGTTCACGGTCAGGTAACCGGGAACGGTCGGAAGAACATCGCGGTGCGCACCGGCTGCGGCAACCTGGAACGGGTCCATGCCGACCGAACGTTCGCGCACGCGGATCATCTGACCCGGCTTGACGCGGTAGGACGGGCGGTCGACCAGCTGGTTGTCCACCATGATGTGGCGGTGGACGACGAACTGGCGTGCCTGAGCGATGGTGCGGGCGAAGCCAGCGCGCAGGACGAGGGCGTCCAGGCGCATTTCGAGAAGCTCGACCAGGGTTTCACCGGTCAGACCGGGGGTGCTGGCTGCTTCCTTGAACAGGTTGAGCATCTGAGCTTCGCGGATGCCGTACTGAGCGCGGAGGCGCTGCTTTTCCTTCAGACGGACCGAGTAGTCGCTGTCGTTGCGGCGACGTGCACGGCCGTGCTCACCGGGAGCGTATGGACGGCGTTCGAAGTACTTTTCAGCCTTCGGGGTCAGCGGGATGCCGAGAGCGCGCGACAGGCGGACCTGTCGGCGTGAACGTGACGGAGCCATGTTCACCTTTCATTTTCAGAGTATTGTGCTTCGGCCGACTTGCCTCGGTCGGATCAGAAGCTGTTGTTTCCCCCTGTGGGAAAGAGGTGATCATCGCGAGGTCGAATGATCACGACCGCCTATTCATATGAGGCACAACAGCGACCCAGTCTAGTTCATCGGCTGGCCGCCGCACAATGCGGGCTGGCGTGTCGTCGCCCACGCTCCCCTCACGAGGTGCCACTGTCAGGCTTCCTCTTTGCCTTCTGCCTGTGCCGGCTCGCCTTTTTCGGCACTGTCCGTCCGTTCCGTGCGCTGTGGTCTTCCGCTGCGCAGCGCTTCAAGAGCGGACAGACGGTCTTCCATTGCGCGTTCGGCGCCGTTGGCTGTCGGCCGGTAGTAGCGCTTGCCGCGCAGCGGTTCCGGCATGTACTCCTGGGGCGAAACTGAATACGGGTAGTCGTGTGAGTAGCGGTAGCCGACTCCGTGGCCGAGTGCTTGCGCGCCGGGATAGTGCGCATCGCGCAGCGGTTTGGGAACCTCACCGAAGCTTCCCTTTTTGATGTCGGCCAGGGCTTCCCCGATTGCCTTGTAGGATGCGTTCGACTTCGGCGCGCACGCTAGGTACACAACAGCTTGGGCCATGGGGATGCGTCCTTCGGGCATCCCGATCCGCTCGACCGCGGTCTGCGCAGAGACGGCGACAGTGAGTGCCTGCGGGTCGGCCATGCCGATGTCTTCCGAAGCCGAAATCACGATGCGGCGGCAAATGAATCTGGGGTCCTCCCCCGCCGAGATCATGCGCGCCAGGTAGTGCAGCGCTGCATCCGGGTCAGAGCCGCGAATCGACTTGATAAACGCAGACACGACGTCGTAGTGCTGATCCCCAGCCCTGTCATAGCGGACCCGGGCTTCGTTGGCGGCTTCGAGCACCTCGGCTTCCGTGATGACAGGAGTCCCGCCCTCGGTGCGGGCCTCAGCGATGCCGGCGGCCGCCTCGAGAACGGTCAGGGATTTCCGCGCGTCCCCCGATGCGGTCTGCACTATGTGCTCAAGCGCATCTTCCTCGAGTTCATAGCCATCGGCCAGACCTCGTGGTGAGTGCAGGGCGCGCTCCACGAGGGAGCGGATGTCGGCTTCGCTCAGAGGTTCGAGCTGCAGCACGAGTGAGCGAGACACGAGCGGGGCGATGACAGAAAAGGACGGGTTTTCCGTTGTTGCGGCGACCAGCACAACAAGCCGGTTCTCCACTGCCGGCAGCAGTGCGTCCTGCTGGGCTTTTGTGAACCGGTGGATTTCGTCAAGGAACAGAACCGTTGTGCGCCCGTAGAGGTCGCGGTCATTGCGCGCGGTCTCAATGACCTGGCGGACGTCTTTGACGGTTGCCGAAATAGCCGACAGTTCGACAAAGGAACGGTCGGGAGCATGCGACACCACGTGCGCGATCGTGGTTTTGCCGACCCCGGGCGGGCCGAACAGGATGACCGAACTGGGGCCGGCCTTCGAACCGGCCTGCGAGGTGGCCAGCTGCTGCAGCGGGGAGCCGGGATATGTGAGGTGTTTCTGTCCCGCTATTTCGTCCATTGTGCGCGGGCGCATGCGCACAGCCAGCGGGTCAAGAGCAGAAACGGAGCCCGAACCGGCATTCGGTTCGGGCTCCGCGGAGAACAAGTCAGCCAATCAGGCGTCCTTTGATTCCTTCGGCTTGGCGTCAACGCCGGCGTCCTTGCGCTGCTGCGCGGTGATGGGCGCCGGAGCAGCCGTCAGCGGGTCGTAGCCCGCACCGGTCTTCGGGAACGCGATGACATCGCGAATCGAATCGGTGCCGGCCAACAGTGCCACGATGCGGTCCCAGCCGAAGGCGATGCCGCCGTGCGGGGGTGCGCCGAAGCTGAAAGCCTCGAGCAGGAAGCCGAACTTCTCCTGGGCTTCTTCTTCGTCCAGGCCCATGACCTTGAACACGCGCTCCTGGATGTCGCGGCGGTGGATACGGATCGAACCGCCGCCGATTTCGTTGCCATTGCAGACGATGTCGTAGGCGTTGGTCAGAGCCGATGCGGGATCCTGGTCGAAGGTGTCCAGGTGTTCCGGCTTGGGCGCCGTGAAGGCGTGGTGGACTGCAGTCCAGCGTCCGCTGCCGACGGCGACATCGCCGGCAGCCTCGGCTTCTTCAGCCGATTCGAACATGGGGGCGTCGACAATCCAGACGAAAGCCCAGTCGCCGTCTTTGATCAGGCCTGCGCGCTCAGCAATTTCACCGCGGGCCGCGCCCAGCAGGGCACGCGATGCATTCTTTTCGCCGGCAGCGAAGAAGATTGCGTCACCGTTGGATGCGCCAACGGCCTCCTGCAGACCTGCGCGTTCAGCATCCGACAGGTTCTTGGCGACAGGACCACCGAGTTCGCCGTCTTCGCCGATGAGCACATAGGCAAGACCCTTGGCACCGTGCTGTTTGGCCCATTCCTGCCACGCATCCAGCTGGCGGCGCGGCAGCGAAGCACCGCCCGGGTAGACAACGGCACCGACGTAGGGAGCCTGGAAAACGCGGAACGGCGTGTCCTTGAAGAACTCCGTCAGTTCCGTCAGTTCGAGGCCGAAGCGCAGGTCCGGCTTGTCCGATCCGTAGCGGGCCATGGCCTCGTGGTAGGTCATGTGCGGAATCGATGCGGGCAGTTCCACGTCGATGAGAGCCCACACTTCGCGCAGGATGTCCTCTGCGAGTGCGATGACGTCTTCCTGTTCCACGAACGACGCTTCGATGTCGAGCTGCGTGAATTCCGGCTGGCGGTCAGCGCGAAAATCTTCATCGCGGTAACAACGGGCAATCTGGTAGTACTTCTCGATGCCGCCCACCTGGAGCAGCTGCTTGAACAGCTGCGGGGACTGCGGCAGTGCGTACCAGGAGCCGGGCTTAAGGCGAGCGGGCACGAGGAAGTCACGCGCACCTTCCGGGGTGGAGCGGGTGAGCGTGGGAGTTTCCACCTCGATGAAACCGTGGTCGTCCAGCACGCGGCGGGCAGCGCGGTTTGCGTTGGAGCGCAGACGCATGCGCTGCGCCTGTTCCGAACGGCGCAGGTCGAGGTAGCGGTAGCGCAGGCGGGTTTCTTCGCCCACCTGGCCTGAGTCCTCAGCGTGGTCGGACACCTGGAACGGGAGGGCCTCAGCAAGGCTGAGCAGTTCCACCTGAGTGTCGACGACTTCGATGTCACCGGTGGGCAGCTGCGGGTTGGCGTTGCCTTCCGGGCGGGCTTCGACGGTTCCGGACACCTTGATGACGGATTCGCTGCGCAGCCGGTCGGCGACGTCTTCGCGGACGACGACCTGCACGATGCCCGAGGCGTCGCGGAGGTCGATGAATGCCACACCGCCGTGGTCACGGCGACGGTCGACCCATCCTGTGAGGGTGACGGTCTGGCCCTTGTCGGTCAGACGCAGGGATCCTGCTTCGCGGGTTCTCAGCACTGCGCGGTCTCCTTGGTGGTTGTTTCGAGGGTGTCTGTGTTCAGTTTAGCCGTCACGGCGCGGGTTCATTCGGCGTCAACGCGCAGCACGCGGGGCCAGATGTCCTCTTCGGGCGGTGCCCACAGGTCCGGGTCAGCAGAAACCTGTTCGCCGGTCCGAATGTCTTTGACCTCGCTGCCGGTTTCGGCCGATGGGAACCATACGAAGGGAATGCCCCGGCGTTCGGCAAAGCGGATCTGCTTGCCGAACTTGTCCGCCGACGGGGAAACGTCGGCGGGAATGCCCCGCCGGCGCAGGGCCGTGGCGATCTGATCAGCTTCTGCGCGCTGGTCTTCTGCCGTCACGGCGACAAGAACTGCGGTCGGCACACTCCGGGTGGCCGTGAGCGTCCGGTTAGCGCCGATCAGGCGTGACATGAGGCGGGAGACCCCGAGCGACATGCCCACGCCCGGGTAGACCTTCTTGTCGGTTTTGGCCAGGGCGTCGTAGCGACCGCCGGAGGCAACCGAGCCCAGGGATTCGTGGCCTTTGAGGAAGGTTTCGTACACGGTCCCGGTGTAGTAGTCGAGACCGCGGGCGATCTTGAGCTGGGCCTTAACGGCACCCGGGTGCAGACGGTTGGCCGAATCGAGAAGCGCGACGAGCGTGGCGATTCCCTCATCCAGCAGCGGGTGTTCAACGCCGAGGGCGATGACGTCTTCTGCAAATGCCGAAGTGCCCGATTCGATTTCGGCCAGGCGCAGGCACTGCTTGGCCTGTGCTTGGTCTGCGCCGGCGGTTTCGATCAGCAGCTCTTCGACCTTTTCCGGGCCGATCTTGTCGAGCTTGTCGATGGCGCGCAGGACCGAGGTGACGTCTTCCAGCCCCAGTCCGCGGGCAAAGCCCTCGAGGAGTTTGCGGTTGTTGGCAACAATTCCCGCTTCCGGCACCCCGAGTTCGCGCAGAGCGTCGAACGCCTGCACCATGACCAGCGGGATCTCGACTTCGAAGTGGTCGGCGAGGACTTCATCGCCGATGACGTCGATATCAGCCTGAATGAACTCGCGGAAGCGGCCGTCCTGCGGGCGCTCACCGCGCCACACCGGCTGAATCGAGTAGCGCTTGAACGGGAAGTTCAGGTGACCGGCATTCTCAAGCACGTAGCGTGCGGTCGGCACGGTCAGGTCGAAGTGCAGGCCCAGCGGGTTGCGCTCTCTGCCCTCCGAGTGCAGCCGCCCGAGGGCGAAGATCTCTTTGTCGATCTCACCGTCTTTGGCGAGGATCGAAAGCGGTTCAACGGCGCGCACATTGACTGCTGCAAAGCCGTTGAGTTCAAAAGTGTGCTTGAGCAGATCGAGGACGCGCTCCTCGATGATCCGGTCCTGCGGAAGCCATTCGGGGAACCCCGACAGCTTTGCGGCTTTGGACATGACAGTGCTCCTTGAAAATCCGTAGTTCGGAAAAGATTGGGTCGGACTCAGCCGACAAGGAAGGGGTTGGTGGCGACTTCGTGGGAAAGTTCGGTGCCTGGGCCGTGTCCCGGGTACACGGGCGCTGGCGTGAATGTGCGCAGAGCAGCCAGAGACTTCTGCATGGTGGCGTGGTCTCCCCCGGGAAGGTCTGTCCGGCCAATGGATCCGGCAAACAGGACATCACCGCTGAAGTAGACCCTGTCGGAACCGTCAGTGACCGAGAAGACCGTTGAACCCTCGGTATGCCCCGGAAGATGATGAGCAGAAATCTGCAGACCGGCAAGATCCCACGCATGGCCGTCGGCAAAGGATTCGGGCTTCGGTGGGGCCCATCCCTGCAGAACATCTGCGAGCATCGGCTGGAACTGTGCCGACATGGTTGATGCGGGATCGTCGAGCCGGTAGACATCAGCTTCGTGCAGCCAGACGGGAACATCCCAATGCCGCATGTAGTCGGGCAGACCCAGCACGTGATCGACGTGACCATGGGTCAGCAGAACAGCGACGGGAGTCAGGCCGTGCTGCTGCAGACCGGCGGCGAGAGCATCCGTATTGCCGTATCCGGCGTCGACCAGCACGCAGTCGCTGCCGCTGTCCGCAGCAACCGCGTAGCAGTTGACTCCCAGGAAAGGGGCTTCCGAATTGAGGATGCGCATAGGCGACAGTCTAGTGACTGCTTAGACATGCCGCACAGCGGGTCCGACACCGGTGCGGGAGCACACAATAAAAAGGCAGCAAGCGCAGCCTGGCAGAGCAAATCACTGTCCAAGCTGCCGAACAGTCCACAAGAACCGCACAGAAAAGCCGAAGAATCGCTATGCTGGCAGTGTTTCGCGCCCGCGGGCGCCGTATTGCAGACAACACCGAAGGCAGACGATGACCGACTCACCCGCTCCCAAGCCGCGCCCCGTCCCCAAGCCGGCTCCTCGCCCAGCCGCCGCAGCAGCACCCGCTCAGCCCAGCTCAGAGGCACTTATTGCGGCTATGAACTGTGGACGCGCAGACGACGAAGGCAATGTGTATCTGACCACCTCGAAAGGCGAGGTTGTTGTCGGCCAATACCCGTCGGCTTCAAAAGAGCAGGCGCTTGAGTTCTACGCGCGCCGCTTCCTCGAGCACGCATCGGCCGTTGATCTGCTGGAAGAGCGCCTGGCCGCCGGCACAAAGGCCGATGACATCATCCGCTCGGTCGAAAAAGCGCGGACCGACCTTGACGAAGCTCGTGTGGTCGGCGATGTCGAAGGCTTGAAGGAGCGCCTCGACACGCTCGAAAAGCGTGCGAAGGAAGCCGCGAAAGAACAGGCTGCAGACCACGAAAAGGCGCGCGAAGAAGGCGTGCAGAAGCGCATGACGGTCATTGAGCGGGCAGAAGAGCTCATCGCCCAGGCTCCCGGCAGCATCCACTGGAAGAACACCTCGGCGAAGATGAACGAGCTCTTCGACGAATGGAAGGACATCCAGAAGAGCTTCCCCCGCATTCCCCGCGCCCAGGACACCGAACTGTGGGAGCGCTTCAAAAAGGCCCGCGGATCCTTTGAGAAGATGCGCCGCGAGTTCTTCGCCGAACTCGACAAGCGCAGCGCCGAAGGCAAGAAGATCAAAGAGAAGATCGTCGAAGAAGCCGAACAGCTTGCCGATTCGACCGCATGGCGTGAAACCAGCAGCCGCTTCCGCGAACTCATGAGCCAGTGGAAGGCCTCGCCGCGCGCTCAGCGCAAGGACGACGACAAACTGTGGGAGCGCTTCCGCTCGGCACAGGACAAATTCTTCGGAGCTCGCAGCGCCGACCAGGCCGAACGCGACGAAGAGTACCGGGGCAACCTCGAAGTCAAGGAAGAGCTGCTGGCCCAGGCCAAGGCGCTTCTGCCGATTGAGGACCACAAGAAAGCCAAACAGCAGCTGCGCACCATCCAGGACAAGTGGGAAGAAGCCGGTCCGGTCCCCCGCGCTGACATCAGCCGCATGGAAAACGGACTGCGCGAAGTCGAACGTGCAATCGAAGACGCCGAACAGGCCGAATGGAAGCGCACCGACCCCGACAAGCAGGACCGTGCCTCCGGCATGCTCGCACAGCTTGAACAGCAGACCGCCCAGCTGAAGGAAAAAGCCGACAAGGCCGAAGCTGACGGTGATTCAGCAGCGGCGGCAAAGCTGCGCGACGAGCTCGCCACCAAGGAACAGTGGCTCGAACAGCTGCGCCGCACAGCCGCTGATTTCAGCTGACATCCGCTGACCGTACGTTCAGCCGAAGCAGGCCCCCGAAAGTTATCCACAGCTTTCGGGGGCCTCTTGTTTCACTAGGCTCCACTGCGGAAAGTGGATGCATGAACACGATCATTCGCACCGGGCAGCCGCTGAGCGCACTCCAGCTGTATGCGCTCAGGCGCGACGGCCTGCTGGTACAGCTGACAGAAACCGCGTGGATTCGCGCGGGAACGGCGCTGACTCCCAAGCTGCGCGCCGCCGCTCTCGGCACCCCGCCGATTCACGGGACAGTTTTTTCCCACGCGGCTGCACACTGGGTGTGGTGGGGCAGCGCACAGGCTCCGGCACTTCTGGACGTCACAACTCTTCTCAGAAGACGCGTGCGCCGAGTACCCGACGGCACAGCGGTGTGGGAACGAAGTCTCTGCGGCGACGAGTACAGGGAGTTCGGCGACTGCCGGGTGACAGAACCGCTCAAGACGCTGTTCGACCTTGTCGTCGACTGCATTCTGCCGATCGAGGACCTCACGCAGCGCAAACGGGCCGCGCGTTCAGTGCTCGCTCCCACAGCCCCGCAGCACCGCAGGGCTTTGGCGGCGCTGGCGGAAGATTCCTTTCGCCGTCCCGGGGTTGTCGAGATCCGCAGGCTCCTGCGCTCAGTTGACCCCGCCTCGCACGCGGGTCTATGACAAAGACAGAATCCGGCTGAAAGCCAGCGTCACCCGGCGTCTAGCCGGTAATGCGGTAGACGTCGAAAACTCCGTCTACCTTGCGCACGGCGTTGAGAACCGTCTCCAGATGGCCCGAGTCGCCCATTTCGAAGACGAAGCGCGACTGTGCAACGCGTGCCTTCGACGTGGCGATCGTCGCCGACAGGATGTTGACGTGATTGTCGGTGAGAACCTTCGTGATGTCGGACAGCAGACCCGCCCGGTCAAGGGCTTCAACCTGAATCTGCACCAGGTAGACGCCGCGAGCATCGCCGACCCACTCAACGTCGATGATGCGTTCGGGCGAGGCCTTCAGCTGAGCGACGTTGCGGCAGTCAGTCCTGTGCACCGACACTCCGTCACCGCGGGTCACCCAGCCGATGATGTCGTCGCCGGGAACCGGGGTGCAGCAGCGTGCGAGTTTGATCAGGATGTCGTCAACGCCTTTGACTCGCACGCCCGAGGTGGAGGAATGGTGACCGCGGGAACGTCCGGAGGCGTTCGAAGGCAGGATGGGTGCGGTCTCTTCGACGTCTTCGGTGTCGTTGTCGACTTCCCGAGCCAGCAGATCAACCACGTGAGCAGCAGAGATCGTGCCGTTGCCAATAGCCGCGTAGAGAGCGGAAACATCATCGAAGTGCTGTCCTGTGGTGACGGCCTCGAGCGCTTCGCTGCTCATGAGCCTTTCAGCAGACAAGTGGTGTCGCCGCATGGCCCGGGCCAGCTGTTCACGGCCGGTTTCAATTGCTTCTTCCCGGCGTTCCTTGGAGAACCACTGGCGAATCTTGTTGCGTGCGCGCGCCGATGCGACGAACGTCAGCCAGTCGCGGCTGGGGCCGGCGTTTTCGTCTTTCGAGGTGAGGATCTCAACAACGTCCCCGTTGTTCAGCGGGGTGTCCAGCGGCAGCAGTCGCCCGTTGACCCGGGCACCGATTGTCTTGTGCCCCACCTCGGTGTGCACGGTGTAGGCGAAGTCGACCGGTGTTGCACCGGACGGAAGCGAAATGATGTCGCCCTTCGGTGTGAAGGCATAGACGTCCTGAGCACTGACCTGATAGCGCAGGCTGTCGAGGAATTCATCAGGGTCCTGGACGTCCTTCTGCCAGTCCATCAGCTGGCGCAGCCACGCCACCTGGTCGACTTCACCGCCGTCGCCGACTTTCGCGGTGCGCGCACCGGCGGCCCCGAGAGTCGCTGCAGTGCCGCCCCGGTTCTTGTACTTCCAGTGGGCTGCAACACCGAATTCGGCCCTGCGGTGCATTTCGCGGGTGCGGATCTGAATTTCAACAGGTTTGCCGTACGGGCCGATCACGGTCGTGTGCAGGCTTTGGTACATGTTGAACTTCGGCATCGCGATGTAGTCCTTGAAGCGGCCGGCAACCGGACTCCAGTGCGAGTGGACAAGGCCGAGGACCGCATAGCATTCGCGGACGGTTTCAACCAGCACGCGAACGCCCACGAGGTCGTAGATGTCTTCGAAGTCGTGGCCGCGGACGACCATCTTCTGGTAGATCGAGTAGTAGTGCTTGGGCCTGCCGGTGATGTCGGCGTCAATGTGCGCTTCAGCAAGTTCCGCGCCGAGTTCCTTGGCGACAATGCCCAAATATTTGTCGCGTTCGGGAGTGCGTTCGGCCACCAGGCGCACAACCTCGGAATACACCTTCGGGTAGAGCACCTGGAAGGACAGGTCCTCAAGCTCCCACTTGATGGTGTTCATACCCAGGCGGTGAGCCAAGGGTGCGTAGATGTCAAGGGTTTCGCGTGCCTTGCGCGATGAGGATTCAGGGGAAACGTACTTCCACGTGCGCGCGTTGTGCAGTCGGTCGGCAAGTTTTATGACGAGCACCCGGATATCGCGCGACATGGCGATTACCATTTTGCGCACCGTTTCGGCCTGGGTGGCCTGCCCGTACTCGATCTTGTCGAGCTTTGTGACGCCGTCGACCATGACAGCGATTTCGTCGCCGAATTCTTCGCGCACATAGTCAAGCGAATAGTCGGTGTCTTCCACGACATCGTGCAGCAGCGCAGCCGCGAGCGTAATGGGCGGCATGCCGATCTCTGCAAGGATCGTCGCCACCGCTACGGGGTGCGTGATGTAGGGGTCGCCGCTTCGGCGCATCTGCCCCTTGTGGGCTTTGTCAGCCAAACGGTATGCCCGGAGGATCACGTCCGTGTCGAGCTTCGGATGGTTTTCCTTGACGATCTGCAGCAGCGGGGCCAGGACTTTCGGCGTCTGTGGGCTGTTCTGCGCGCGCGCCGTCCAAAAAGCAAAGCGACGGCTGAGTCCGCGTCGACCGGAACCTGAGTGTGGCTGTTGAGTCATCTTCCCCTCTGAAACGCCGAAGGTGCTTCCCCATTGTACGCGTGGGGAAGCACCTTCGGGATCAGAACACGGACCGTGCCGTCACGGGGTCACGATGCGACCGGCTCCTTTTCGGTGGAGGCTTTCGCGGTCTCGCGGACCAGACGTTCCTGTTCGCGTACCTTTTCCTCGGTGCCGCGCAGAACTGCGTACAGAGGCGAAGCGACGAACAGCGTGGAGACCGTGGCGACGATCGTACCGACGAACAGCGACAGTGCGATGTCGGTGAGAGTTCCCGCACCCAGCAGGAAAACGCCGATGAACAGAATCGCACCAATCGGCAGCGCGCCGATGGCTGTGGTGTTGATCGAACGGACGGTCGTCTGGTTGACGCCGAGTTCCACAAGCGACGAGAACGTCTGCTTGCGGTCGTCCTCAAAGCCCTTCGTGGTCTCGCGGATCTTGTCAAACACCACCACGGTGTCGTACAGCGAGAACGAAAGAACCGTGAGGAAGCCGATGATTGCCTCGGGAGTGATTTCAAAGCCGGTTGCAGCGTAGATGCCCGTGGTGAGCACCATGACGAAGAACAGACCGACGATCGCCGCCAGAGACATCTTGAACGTGCGGAAGTACAGCGCCATGATGATGAGCGCAAGACCCACGTAGATGACAAGAGCGAGTGTCATCTTCTTGGTGATGTTCTGCCCCCAGAGCGGCCCCACGAAGTTCGATGTCACGTTCTCAGCGCTGACTTCGAAGGACTCAATGAGCGAATCGCGCACTTTCTGCATTTCGTCGTCATTGAGCTGACGCGTCTCGATTTTGAGCGAGTCGTTCGAGGTCGGCACAGTGCGCGGTTCAGCACCGGGCACGGCTTCGGTCACGGCCTTGTTGGCCTGCGCTTCGGCTGACGAGTCAACGTGGTCGACTTGGAATTCCGAACCGCCGGTGAAGGCGATGCCCAGGTTGAACGGCTCCGCCCCAGCTATGCCGCGGACCACGGGAACCATGAGCGACAGGACGGTGAGCAGCGCGGCGAGTCCCAGCCACAGTTTGCGCTTGCGCACAAACGGGATCGAGACCTCACCGGAGTGCAGCTTGTTGCCGAAATCAAAGAACTTCTTCATCAGTCTTCTCCTGCTTCTTCGGCGGCTGCGGCTGCTTTGCGTGCGGCAAGGGATGACGAGTTGTCGCGCTCCCTGCGCTTGCGTGCACTTTCGCGCCTCTCGGCTTCCTCAGCGGAGCGTCCGGTGCTCTTCTTCTTCGCCTTTTCGAGGTCAAGTCCCATGGCGCCTCGGTAGGCGGCGGGCTTGACACCCAGTTGGCGGGGATCCATACCGGACATCGGGTGGCCTTCGCCGAAGAACCTCGTGCGGGCCAGCAGCTGCAGCATCGGATGGGTGAAGAACACGACGATGACGACGTCGACGATCACAGTCAGACCCAGGGTGAAGGCGAACCCTCGCACCGAGCCGACGGCGAGGATGTACAGGATGACAGCCGCCAGCATGTTGACTGCCTTCGACGCGTAGATCGTCTGGCGTGCGCGCACCCAGCCGACTTCCACCGCGGAGGTCAGTCGACGGCCGTCGCGGATTTCGTCTCGGATGCGCTCGAAGTACACGATGAACGAGTCCGCGGTCATGCCGATGCCGATGATGATGCCGGCCAGACCGGCCAGCGACAGGCGGTATCCGTAGCGCCAAGACGCAAACAGCAGCAGGAGGTAGGTGAGAATACCTGCCGCCACAAGGCTGGCGATCGTCACGGTTGAGAGCGCACGGTACTGCAGCACCGAGTACAGAACTACGAGCAGCAGACCGATTGCACCGGCAATGAGGCCCTTCTGCAGGTAGTCGGAGCCGAGGGTGGGCGAAATCTGCTCTTCGGACTGGACCTGGAAGGAAATCGGCAGTGCACCGTTCTTCAGCTGGTTCGACAGCGTTTGCGCTTCTTCTTCGGAGAAGCTGCCAGTGATCTGCGCGCGACCGTCGGTGACCGCCGACTGCGAGGCCGGGGCGGACAACACGAGTCCGTCGAGTTCGATGGCGAACTGGTTGTACGGCTGCTGCTGGCCGGTGATGGACTGTGTGATTTCGCCGAACACCTTGCGGCCGACTTCATCGAATTCCATCGTCACGGCCAGACGGTTGGTCTGCTGACCCGATGACGAGGTTTCGAAGCCGTAGGAGGCGTCCTTGACGTGCTCACCGGAAAGCTCAACCGGGCCGAGCACGAACTTCGCCGAACCGTCCTGTGCACATTCGACGACGACTTCGTCAGCCGGCGTCTGCTTGCCGCCGGTGCGGTTGGCAGGGTCGGTGCAGTCGAGTTCGGTGAACTCCTTCATGACCTTCTGCGACTGCCAGCTGGTGTCGGTCATCGGATCGAAGCGCGGGTGCTTATCCGCATCTTCTTTGCCCTCCTTGGGCGCGGCAGGGGTTTCGCCTTCAGCTGGCTTCTTTGCGTCTTCGCCGTCAGCGGGGGCGGAAGCAGTTCCGCCGCCCTGAGGCGCGTCGCCTTCCTGCTGCCCCTGCTGGTCGCCGATGAGGTCTTCGATCCTCTTCTTGTCTTCGTCGGACAGACCCTCGGACTTCTTCTTGTTTGCGTCCTCTTGTTTCTTCTGCTGCTCTTCCTGAGCAGCGGCAGATTCGGGCGGGCCTACGAAGGCTACGCGGCGGAATGACAGCTGTGCAGAGGAGCGGACCAGGTTGCGGGTCTTCTCGTCGGGGTTGCCGGGCAGATTCACAACGATGTTGCGGTCACCCTGCGTTGAGATCTCAGCTTCCGACACACCCGTGGAGTCGACCCGCTGGCGAATGATCTCAACTGCCTGTTCCAGCTGTTCCTTGGTGATCTGCTGATCTTTGATCTGGGGTTCCAGGATGATCGAGGTGCCGCCTTCGAGGTCGAGGGCGAGCTTCGGGGCCCAGGTTGCCGAGGAGAAGACAACTCCCAGCGCAACAAGACCAGCCAGGAGTGCTGAGAAGATGCCCAGCACTGCGAAGCTGCGTCCCGGGCGAGCTTTTTTATCTGAAGCGGACACGGTCGGCTTTCTGGTTGGTATTACTTAGCGTCGTCAGAGCCGTCGACGTCGTCGCCCTTGGCGCGCTTGGCTTCGTTGTGAGCGTCGAGTTCGGCGTCGGTGATGCTGGGCTCGGAGTCCTTCAGCGGGGATTCATCAGCATCGTCACGCTGGATGGGACCCTGGTTGGAGCTGGGCTCGGCCGGTGCGGCCGGTTCATCGACCTCGATCTGGCCGATGGCCTGACGGTGGACGATGAGCTGGGTTCCGGGACCGGATTCGATCGTCACCTGGTTGGTGTCTTCGTCAACCGAGACGACGGTGCCGAAGATGCCCGCACCGGTCATAACGCGGGCTCCGGGAACGAGGCCTCGCGAAATCTGTTCCTGGCGGGCCTTCTGCTTGCGGCGGGAGCTGACCATCATGAAGATGAGCAGCGCGCCGAGGGCGAGCATGAT
Source organism: uncultured Brevibacterium sp. (assembly GCA_902489215.1). Lineage (GTDB taxonomy): Bacteria > Actinomycetota > Actinomycetes > Actinomycetales > Brevibacteriaceae > Brevibacterium. Next base: position 4,079 of record CABTZE010000019.1, on the reverse strand, counting down.
GAGGAGATTGGGATTCACCGGAAACCTCTTTCGCGTGTGGGGTCAGAACAAACCTCGGACATTCTACCGTTGTCGTCAATCACTGCGAAAACAGCCGGCTAATGTGTCCGGCGGCCGGCCCGGTCAGAAGATCTGGGAAAGAGCGCCTTCAGGCGGTGTCAAACCGATGTGCTCCCAGCCTTCCGCGGTTGCGATCCGGCCCCGGGGCGTGCGAGAAAGCAGTCCTTCGCGCACGAGGAAGGGCTCGGCGACCTCTTCAACCGTTTCGGATTCTTCGCCGACGGAAACCGCAAGCGTCTGCAGCCCCACCGGTCCCCCGCCGAAACGACGGCACAGCGTGTCGAGTACCGCGCGGTCCAGCCGGTCGAGTCCTCGACTGTCGACTTCGTAGACTTCCAGCGCGGCCTGGGCCGCGTGGCGGTCGATGATTCCGGTGCCGCGCACTTGCGCCCAGTCGCGTACGCGGCGCAGCAGGCGGTTGGCAATGCGCGGTGTGCCGCGGGATCGGCCTGCGATTTCGGCCAGACCGTCAGAATCAGCTTCTATGCCGAGCATCCGCGCCGATCTGCGCAGCACGATCAGCAGGTCTTCTGGCGAATAGAAGTCGAGGTGCCCCGTAAATCCGAACCTGTCGCGCAGGGGTGCTGGGAGCAGACCGCTGCGCGTGGTTGCACCCACCATGGTGAAGGGCGGCAAGTCAAGGGGAATCGCTGTGGCGCCGGGGCCTTTGCCCACGATGACGTCGACTCGGAAATCCTCCATGGCCACGTAGAGCATTTCCTCTGCGGCGCGGGCCATGCGGTGGACTTCGTCAATGAAGAGGACTTCGCCCTCTTCCAGAGAAGACAGAATCGCAGCGAGATCTCCCGCGTGTTGGACAGCCGGACCCGACGTGATGCGGATCTGCGAGTTCATTTCGTGGGCGATGATCATCGCCAAGGTCGTTTTGCCCAGTCCCGGAGGGCCGGACAAGAGCACGTGGTCGGGTGCTTTGCCCCGGGCTCGCGCGGCATCGAGTACGAGCGAGAGCTGTTCGCGAACCTGCGGCTGTCCTGTGAAGTCATCCAGGCCTTTCGGGCGCAGAGCAGCTTCGGCAGCGCGCTCATCCGAACCCGCACCGGCGCTCATAAGCCGATCGAGTTCAGCCGGTGTCGGTTCGTCTGCGCCGAAGTCGATTTCGTAGCTGTCGCTCATCGTTTCTTCCCGAGTTCGCGCAGGCTGGCCTTGAGCAGACTGCTGACCTCGCTGTTGGCGTCATCTTCAGCCGCAGCTTCCACGACCGGCTGTACGTTGGCTTCTTTCCAGCCCAGGCCGATGAGTGCCTGCACGACTTCGGCGATGATTCCCTTTTTGCCCGCAGCCTGGGGAGCCGTTTCTGCCCCCGTGGGCGCGGCTGTGATCTTTCCGGACAGCTCCAGCACCAGCCGGCCTGCGACCTTGGGCCCGACACCGGGAACCCGAGTGAGAGCCTTGGTGTCGCCGTTGTCTACCGCGGCTGCGAGTTCACCGGGAGTGAGAACGGCCAGTACCGCCATCGCGAGCTTCGGCCCAACGCCCGAGGCTGATTGCAGAGCGACAAAGGTGTCCCGTTCATCGCGGTCGGAAAAGCCGAACAGGGTGAGTGCGTCTTCGCGTACCACCAGCTCCGTGTGGATCCCGACGTCCTGCCCGTGTCGAACACTGCTCAGAAGCGACGGGCTGACAAAGACCTTGCGGCCGATGCCGTGGGTCAGAATGACGATGGAGTCAGCGTGGATCGACTCAACGCTCCCCTGGATAAAGCTGATCAAAGAAAACCCTCAGATTTTTAGAACAGGCGTACGAAAACAGTATGCCACTTCGTCAGCGTGATTTGGCGGTCCGAATCGCCGCGGCCCACTGCTCTTGAGCCTTTGTCATGCCCGAACCCTGTAGCCCCTGAGCACGGCGGGCCAGAACGTCCTTCGTGGACCCGGGCGTCGACTGAGCCCCCACCGCCCCGCGCCACAGGTGGCATATGGCAACTGCCAGTGCGTCTGCCGCATCAGCGGGTTTGGGAGGTTCGTCAAGGCGCAGGATGCGGGTGACCATGTTTGTCACCTGCTTCTTGTCGGCCCGACCGTTGCCGGAGACGGCCTTCTTGATTTCCGACGGCGTGTGCATGGCCACGGGGATTCCGCGTCTGGCCGCAAGACCCATCGTCAGCCCTGAGGCCTGTGCGGTGCCCATGATCGTCGAAACATCCGAACGCGCGAATGGGCGTTCGATGGCAACGACGTCCGGTCGGCAGTCGTCGAGGAAACGGTCGAATGCATCCGCAATGAGGCCCAGACGGACGTCTGATGCCCCGTAGGCATCAGTGCGGATGACGTCGACGGCTACAAGCGACGGTCGTGAGGCGCGACCGGAATCGATCACCCCGATACCGCATCGGGTCAGCCCCGGGTCGACGCCGAGAACACGCATGTCAGTCTTCGGCCAGAGCAGCCGCTACTTCGTCCGAGATGTCTGCGTTGTCGTAGATGTTCTGCACGTCGTCAAGGTCTTCAATCGCGTCAACGAGCGTGGCGAGCTTGCGCGCATCTTCAACCGAGAGCGGAACTTCGACGTTCGGCACGAAGGCCAGGTCGGCGCTGTCGTAGTCAATGCCGGCTTCCTGCAGGGCAGTGCGGACGGGCACGAGGTCGGTGGCCTCCGAAATGACTTCCCAAGTTTCGCCCTGGTCCTTGACCTCTTCGGCACCTGCGTCCATGGTGGCCTCGAGAATCGCCATGTCATCAGCAGCGGACTGCTTGACCACGACGACGCCCTTGCGTGCGAAGTTGAACGCAACCGAACCGGGGTCGGCCAGGTTGCCGTTGTTGCGGCTGACTGCCACGCGGACCTCTGAAGCCGCGCGGTTCTTGTTGTCGGTCAGACATTCGATGAGCAGGCCGACACCGCCGGGACCGTAGGCTTCGTAGGTGATGGGGAAATACTCCACACCGTCGCCGTCAAGACCGCCGCCGCGCTTGACTGCGCGATCGATGTTATCGGCAGGCACAGAGTTCTTCTTGGCCTTCTGGATGGCATCGAAGAGGGTGGGGTTGCCTTCAACATCTGGGCCGCCGGCACGGGCGGCTACTTCGATGTTCTTGACCAGCTTCGCGAAGAGTTTGCCGCGCTTTGCGTCGATAGCGGCCTTTTTGTGTTTAGTTGTCGCCCATTTTGAGTGACCTGCCACGAATTCTCTCCTCGCGTTCGATTGATGTCCGGCCTACATTGTAAGACCACTGACGGACTTACGCGTCCAGCCGTCTACTCCACGCCGCTGGGAACGCCCAGGGCGAGCGGCGACACGGGCTCGGCACCCGTGCTGACAAGGTCGATGAGGAGGGGCAGCTCAGGAGGGTAGATCACCTCGGAAGACCTCTCGACTTCCTCTTTGGACCACCAGCGCGAACCGGTGATAGCGGCTTTCTCTTTGTCACTCCACATGGCCTCGTCAAGATCGATGTCTTCCGTGCAGCGCATGCCGAAATACACCTCGTCCTGCACCAGGACACCGGTGGAGAACTGGATGGAGACCCGGCGCGTGGCCAGCGGGCCCAGAAGCTCGGAGGGGTCGCACTCAATGCCGGTCTCTTCGGCAAGTTCACGCGCTGCGGTCTGCTTCGAGGTCTCCCCCAGTTCGGCTCCGCCGCCGACGGTGAACCAGTAGCGTCGCGTATCATCGCCCAGGTCGCGGCACTGGAGCATGAAGACTTCGTCTTCGGCATTGAGCAGCACCACGCGGGCAGCCGAGCGAACCTTCATAGCGCGTCCTCCGATTTAACGCTCAGGAACACTGAGCGCATTCTCTGAAAAACAGTCACAAGGGCACCGGCGGCAACCAGTGCAAGAGCAATAGTGAGCAGACTATACGGCGCACCGAGGCCAACACAACCAGCGGCCACCAGCACCGCGACCAAGCGCTCCGTGCGCTCCATCAGACCACCCGTTCCGTCCCCGCCGACAGCTTCACCTCGGGCGCGGGTGTAGGACACGGTGAAGGCGAAGACCAGGGCAAACAGAGCCAGCCCACCCGTGACCGGCCTGTCGGAAAGGAAAGCGGCGGCGGC
>CABTZE010000018.1 GCA_902489215.1 uncultured Brevibacterium sp. | reverse complement strand
TGTCGATGACGGCGGGGGCTCTGTTCATCCTTGCGGCCAACCGCACGTTCGAACCGCCGAAACCGCAGCGCGTCGTTCTCACCTGACAAACCTCGGGCAGGACTGTCATCGAACGAGCGTTCTCACTGATGGCTGTTTGAGCCTTGCACGTCACCGTCGGCCAAACGTGTTCACTTGACGGGCGTCCGCCTCAAGAATCCACGGGACAGCACCGCCCGACACGCCCAAATCTGCGTTTGGGAAAAATCTTGACCAAAATCACACATTGTGACTGTTCTTTACGCTCACTCTCAGAGTACTATTGGGTTACCGCGGTGGTCCGGCTGAAAAATGTCTGGCCATCGCGGATTAATTTTGCCCACTTTCGGGCCGCAGACAGCTTCAGACCCCACCCCAGACCTCGGTGGGTGTGAATCCGGAGCGCACCCGGCACCTCGTGCCCCAAAAAACACCCGATAGCCGGGATCTGCGCCTTAGCCACAACAAAACACCCCTTAGCCGGGATCTGCGCCTTAGCAGTCACTGCTAACGGGAGTTTCCATTGCTAAAGCGCAGGTGGGGGCTGAAGAACGAGGTGCCGGGCCCTGATCGCGCCCGGCACCTCGCACTGCACTTGCCTCAGACTGTGGTCTCAGCCTGTGGCCTCAGACCGTGGCGGGTACGGCTTCCTTGGTGAGTGGCGCCTCGGCGGCTTCTTCGTGGTCAAGCGCCTGCCCGCGGGTTTCCTGCAGCAGCCACGCGCAGACCAGCGAAATGACGCCCGTTGCGCTCAGCAGCAGACCGATTCCCGTTCCGCCGTATGTCGCGCTGATGGCACTGGCGAGGATCGGCACGATGCCACCACCCAGAATTCCGCCGATGTTGTAGCCCAGACCAGCACCGGTGTAGCGGTAGCGGGGCTTGAACAGCTCCGGCAGGTACGAACCCAGCGGACCGTAAGCGCAGGCGTAGAACAGCAGCGTGAGGCACTGAGCCAGAGCAAAGGCCGCACCCGTGCCAATGGAAATGACGGGGAAGATGAACAGCGCCCACACTGTGCCGGCGGCAAAGCCGAAGATCAGCAGGCGACGGCGACCAAAGCGGTCGGACAGCCATCCGGCGAGCACAACCGTCACACCGAGAACCACGGCGGCGAGCATGTTGATTGCCAGCACAACGGTGCGCGGCAGGCCGATGCCTTCGGGGTCGGAGGCGTAGGACGTGAGGAACGACGTCGAGGTGTGGAAGAAGGCAAACAGCATCACGAGGCAGCCGCTGGCCAGCAGAACTTCACGCGCCTGGAAGCGGAACACGTCGATGAACGGCGAGCGCTCACGCGACTTACGGCCGCCAGCACCGGCCTCAGCATCCTCAGCTTCGCGCTTGAGCGCTTCTTCCGCGGCAGCCTGGGCCTGGATGAACGCGGGGGTTTCTGCAATGCTCAAGCGCACCCACAGACCGATGGCAATGAGCAGCGCTGAAGCAACGAACGGAATCCGCCAGCCGTAGCTGAGGAACGCTTCGGATGAATCCCCGGCGATGAGCGCGGAAACGAGGAACGTGGCGTTGGCCAGGAACATGCCAGCGGGCGTGCCCAGCTGTGGGAACGCTCCGTACAGGCCGCGCTTGTCCTTTGGCGCGTATTCGGCTGTCAGCAGCGCGGCACCGGCCCATTCGCCACCAACCGCAAAGCCCTGCAGGAACCGCAGTGTCACCAGGATGATGGGCGCGGCCACGCCGATCTGCGCGGCCGGTGGGATGAGGCCCATGAGCACGGTGGCCACACCCATGATGAGCAGTGTGGAGATGAGCGACTGCTTGCGCCCGATCCTGTCGCCGAAGTGACCGAAGAAGATCGACCCGACCGGACGGGCTACAAAGCCCACCCCGAAGGTTGCGAACGAGGCCACGAGAGCGGCGCCCGAGCCCAGAGCCGGGAAGAACACGGTCGGGAACACGAGCCCTGCCGCTGTGCCGTAGATGAAGAAGTCGTAGAACTCGATGGTGGTCCCAGCAAAGCTTGCCGCTCGTACGCGGCGCAGCTCCCGCGGTGTGGGCTTCCTGCCGCTGCCAGCTGCCGAGGTGTCGGGCGGGCTGGTGTCGCCGCCGGCGGGTGTCGCTGTTGTCGTCATGGAGTCTCCTCTGTGGTCTGCGCCGCTTCTCTGCGGCGATTCGAAGACGACGCTAGACACACCGAGGCCGCACGCGGCGCTGCTTGCAACACTGCGACCCGGTTTGTCACACGCTTGTCGCCTGGCGTCACACAGGGCTGTTTCTCTGTCATAGAGCTGTCGCGAGGCGTCATAGAGCCGCAGCGCTCACACAACGGCCCGAACCTGCAGCATGGACGCGGCCGCACCCATTGCCGTCGAGCGTGACCCGCGTTGCGGGAACCCCAGCGCCCGCTGACGAAGCGCTGAGCATTCTGCGCTCTGACGACTCCCAGCTGCTAGACCTCGTTGCCGCCGCCAGGCGCAGCGCCTGCGCAATGCGTGACCGTCTGCGCGCTCACCGACAAGCTCACGCTGAGGCCATGGGCAGGGCCGCAGACGATGCCCCCGCAGCCCAAGTCCCGGCAACCCTGCCGTGCGGCAAGAGCGCTCCCCCGGCAGGCACCTCGGCAGCTGGCGACAGCGTCACCGTGCCCACCATCCGCCGGCGCGGAGCGGGAACGGTCCTCGCCCCGAACGCCTAATCGACACTCACCCCTGCCTCTGCCGCGTTGGTGCGGCTCACCTCGCACCGACGCGGCAGGAAACAGAAAAACCCCGGCGCAAACCGGGGTTTTTCTCTGTTCTGAAACTATGAGATCAGAGGCCGAGTGCCATGGCGTCCGACTGGATGTCGCCGAGGGTGGTCACGCTGCAGCCACCGAAGCCGATGCCCAGCACAAACAGGACAATGGTCACAATCCATGCCAGCTTCTTGTGCTGTTCGTAGCCTTCCAGAGGCTGTCCGCTCTTATCGCGGCCCGCGCCGACAAGGTAGATGATGAGGTCGATGATCGCCCAGATGCCGAATCCGCCCAGCGTGATGAGCTTGAGCACTCCGGTGCCGATCTTGCCAAGGTAGAAGCGGTCGATGCCCAGGGATCCGAGGAACCAGGCCAGCAACCAGGTAACGAGAAAGCTTTTCTGTGATGTGTGCGTATTAGTAGTCACACGTCAACAGTAAGCGCATACGGTTCGCCGCGCCACAATTCCCCCACCAGACAGTCCGCCATGCTGGAAGTCTCGCGCTGTGGCAGACGGCGCCTCGTATCGGATTTCTGTGCCATGCTGATGCCATGCGCGCTCTCATCGCTGTCGATAAGTTCAAGGGCACCCTCACCGCAGCCCAGGTGACGGACCACCTGCGCCCCGCCCTCGAGGAGGCTGGCATCAGGGTCGATGCGACTCCTCTTGCCGACGGGGGTGATGGCACTCTAGAGGCGGCACGCGCCGCCGGCTTCTCTCTTCACGAGGCGCCGGTCACCGGGCCGCTGGGCGGCACCGTCACTGCCCGGTGGGCACTGCGGGGTGAGCAGGCGATCATCGAAATGGCCGAAGCGAGCGGCTTGGCATTGCTGCAGAGGCAGGGAGGTTCCGTCGATCCGGCGAGCGCACGAGCTGCCACGAGTGTGGGCACGGGTGAGCTCATTGCCCACGCGATCAAGGCCAGGGCACGCTCGATTGTGCTCGGCCTGGGCGGCTCTGCCACCACCGACGGTGGGCTCGGGATGCTCATGGGACTTGGTGCTGTGGTCTTCGACGCTCACGGCCAGCGGGTTGACGATCCGCGTGGAGCGCTGGCGCGTGCGGCTGAAGTTGACATGTCAGGCCCGCTGCAGCTTCTGGACGGCATTGAGCTCACGGTGGCGTGCGATGTCGACAATCCGCTCACCGGACCGCGGGGTGCCGCCGCCGTGTTCGGACCGCAGAAAGGTGCGGACGAACAGACGGTCGAAGAACTCGATGCTCAGCTGGCCGAATTCTCCCGACTGCTCAAAGCTCAGGACACTGCCGGACTGGCCGGTGCCGGAGCCGCCGGCGGCATGGGCTTCGCAGCGCTCGTGCTCGGCGCGCACATGGAGTCCGGAGCCGATCTTGTCCTGGACCTCACAGGCTTCGATAAGGCGCTGGCTGAAGCTGATGTCGTCATCACCGGCGAAGGGCGCTTTGATGTGCAGACACTCAGCGGAAAAGGCCCCGCTGTTGTCATAGACCGCGCCCACAGGGCCGGCCTTCCGGTTTTTGTGGTCTGCGGTTCAGCTGATCCGGACGTACCGAGAGAAGGCCTGGCAGGGCTGTTTCAGCTAACAGACAAGGCCCCGGTCGAACAGGCGATGTCCGATCCGGGGCCCGTGCTCACAGCCGTTGCGGGTGATCTGGCTGCGGCAGTCCTCAGTTGTCTTCGGTGATGTTCTTCTTGCGGGTGAACATCATGATGACCGCGGCGAGCGCACCGAGGCCGGCAACTGCCAGCAGAATCAGGACGACCGGGGAAACTCCGGCGCCTTCTTCACTGGCCTTTTCCTGATCCGAGGCGTTTGACTGCTGGTCGCCTTCGGCCTTGTCTGCTGCCCCGTCCGCGGCTTCGTCATCGCCAGCACCTTCAACGTCGCCACCGCTGCCGGCGGAGTCAAGGATGGTGAATTCAACCGTGCCGGAAATGGGGTGTCCGTCCTGGCTGACAACCCTCCAGGCAATCGTGTAGTCGCCAGGCTTGAGATCGTCCGGCAGAGCCGACTTGACGGTGCGGCCCTCCACTGTGATTTCACCGGCCGAGAAGTCCTCACCGTCTTTTTCCACACGGATTTCCGTGCCGATGTCCTGGATTTCACCCGAGTAGTTCAGCTCAATCCATTCGGGCTGTTTGTCCAGTTTTGCGCCCTGCTTGGGGTTCGAGCCGATGAGCTGGTCGTGCGCCTGTGCGGGCACCGAACCGAACGCCAGAGCCAAGCAGGCAAAAAGTGCGGCTGCAAGAAGCCGGGAAAGCGAAGATCGGGTAGTCATCAGTACTTCTCCAGTCGGTGTGCGGGCGAGGTTCGTGCCCTCAATTGTCCCTTATGGCGTCCACCGCGGTAATGATCCCCGGCTGTGCGTCAGCGAGCTCTCGGTAAGTCGTTATGAAATCGTCAGCTGTTCCGTACCAGGGATCAGCGACATCGGCGACCGCCGCTGCTTCAGGGTCTTCGTTCGGATTCGCACCCTCGTCAAACTGATGGAGCATGCGCACCGTCGGCACATGTCCACCTGCCTGCTTCTCCAAACGGCGAATACCTGCTACGTGGCGCGTCGTCATGGCGATTGCCAGATCGATATCAGCCAGGTGCTCTGCCCGCAGCTGGCGGGGACTGTGCTCGGTGACAGGCACCTCGTTCTTCTCGAGTTCTGCACGCGCCCGATAGTCGATGGGGTTGCCGACCTCTTCGTCGCTGATGCCGAAGGATTCGACCTCGATATCGGTCCGGCCCAAGCCGGCGAGTTCGTGTTTGAGCATCATTTCGGCCATAGCCGAGCGGCAGATGTTGCCGGTGCACACAAAGGCAATGCGGAAGGGCTTCATAGTCCCTACGATGGCACATCGGCTTTCGCTCGGCAGTGCCTGCCGGTGATACCGAGCTCGCCCGGGTAGCGTGGATGTCATGACTTCAGCTGATCTGCCCTACGGAGACCCTTCCACGACCTTCCGGGACGACCTGTTCCGCCGCGTCAACGGCGCGTGGCTGGAGAGCCACGTCATCCCCGACGACCGCGCCGGCGACGGAGCCATGCGCGGACTGTTCGACGCGGCCGAAGAGAACGTCCGCACCATCATCACCGACCTGCAGCAGGCCGATTCCGATGCCGACCCGGATACCCAGATGCCGGCGGATCTCTACGCATCGTTCATGGACGTCGACACCATCGAACAGCTGGGTGTGAGCCCGCTGCGCGAACAGTTCCAGGCAATTGCCGACGCCGGCAGCAAGGAAGAGCTCGCCGCCGTCATGGGCCGCCTGGAACAGGAGGGTGTAGGCGGTCTGCTGGCCGGCTTCGTGTCCGCAGACGCCAAGAACTCCGACCGCTACGCGCTGTACTTCGAGCAGTCCGGCCTCAGCCTGCCCGATGAGTCCTACTACCGGACGGAAGAATCCGCGCCGATCCGCGAAGCCTTCCTCGCCCACCTCGAGGCAATGTCCGGCCTTGGCGGACTGAGCGAATACTCTGGCCTGTCAGACGCCGATTTCGCCCGCACCGTCTTCGACTTCGAAACCGCTGTGGCCAAGCACCACTGGGACAACGTCCGCACGCGCGACGCCGAAGCCACCTACAACCCCACAGCACCCGAAGACCTGCGCGAACTCGCCGCCGGGTTCGACCTCGACTCGTGGCTTGAAGCCCTCGGCATCAACCCCGAACCCGAGCAGTTCATCGTGCGCGAACCCGACTTCGTTACCGGAGCAGCCGCTCTGTGGAACAGCACCGAGCTGACCACCCTCAAGGCGTGGCTGCTGTTCGGTGTTCTCAGCCGCTACGCGGGCTACCTCAGTTCCGACATCGTCGAAGAGGACTTCGGCTTCTTCGGCCGGACCCTGTCCGGCACTCCCGAACTGCGGGAGAGGTGGAAGCGCGGGATCAGCACCGTTGAAGGTCACCTGGGTGAACTGGTGGGCAAACTCTACGTGCAGAAGCACTTCCCGCCGGCCTCGAAGCAGGCCATCACGGAACTCGTCGACAACCTGCTGAAGGCCTACGAGAACTCCATCAGGGACCTCGACTGGATGACCGAAGCCACGAAGACTCGCGCCCTGGAGAAGCTGTCGAAGTTCTCCGTCAAGGTCGGCTACCCCGATGTGTGGCGGGAGTACAGCTTCACGGTGACCGCCGATGACCTCGTGGGCAACATCCGCCGGTCCGCGCAGGCAGAACACCACAGGCAGCTGGATCGCATCGGCGGCCCTGTTGACCGCACCGAGTGGTTCATGACCCCGCAGACGGTCAACGCCTACTTCCACCCGGTGCTCAATGAAATCGTGTTCCCCGCAGCCATCTTGCAGCCGCCCATGTTCGACGCTGAGGCTTCAGACGCTGCCAACTACGGCGCTATTGGGGCTGTCATCGGCCACGAAATCGGCCACGGCTTCGACGACCAAGGATCCCGCTACGACGGGGACGGAAACCTCGTCAACTGGTGGACTGACGAAGACCGGGCGGGCTTTGAAGAGCGCACCCGCAAACTCATCGACCAGTACTCCGCGCTGTCGCCGTGGGAAGTTACGGACGGCAGCACCGTCAACGGCGAACTGACGATCGGCGAGAACATCGGCGACCTCGGCGGTTTGGGAATCAGCTGGAAGGCCCTGCAGCTGGCAGCGGAGAACAGCGGACAGCCGCTGAGCCAAGCTGACCGTGAAGCGTTCTTCTGCCAGTGGGCTGCCGCGTGGCGCTCGAAGTTCCGCGAAGAAGAGCGCAAGCGCCGCCTGGCGATCGACCCCCATTCGCCCGAGGAGTTCCGCTGCAACCAGGTGGTCAAGAACATGGATGCCTTCGCCGAAACCTTCGGCACGCAGCCCGGCGACGGCATGTACTTGGCCCCGGAAGACCGCGTCACCATCTGGTGATGCGCTTCACCAGCACTGAAGAAACTTTAAGAACCCCCTTTTAGCGTGAAGACTATGAAGAAGAACCCCCTGCTGTCCTCGGTTCGCCTGCCCTCGTTCCGCACTGCCGCCGTCATCGGCGGTTCGCTCGCACTCGCTCTCAGCGGCTGTGCCGTCAAGGAGGATGCTCCGAGCGAAGCTCCCGCAACCCAGGAAGAACCTTCTGCCTCTGAAGAGCCGGCCGGCGGCATCGCCACGGTCGGCGGCGGGCAGGACTCCAACAGGTCATCCGAAGCGGCACGCACCGCTGTTCTCACAGCTGTTTCGGAAGTGAGCGACAGCGGCCAGGCCGTCGGCCTGAAAAAGGAAGACGACGGCTGGCTGGTGACCGTCTACGACGTGACCGTCTACGACGGCGGGAAGAACACACCGGTTCACGTCAGCGCTGACGGTGCGGAAGTGACAGCCAAGGACAAGGCCGAAAACCCGCCGTCAGGTGCCACGAACGAGTATTCGCTTATGCGTCAGACAGTCGACCAGGCCATTCAGTCGGCAACCCGCAACACACGCGGCGATGTTGTTGAGGTCGGCCCGGACACGAAGGACGGCCAGCTGGCATGGAAGGTCAGCATCAAACAGGACGGTGCTGACAAGCCGAAGGACGTCTACATCCACCACCGCTCCGGCGACGTCCTCTGACGGGTCAGCCGTACGCGGGTTGCCCCCACACTGACGGCACAGACTTAGTGCACGCACACAACGAAAGGACAGTGCTTTCCTCACGACGAAGCTTTCAGCCCTCCTTGCGGCATCCGCTGCCGCCGGCGCTCTGGTCCTGACCGGCTGCGGAAACTCCGAAGAAGAACCGCAGATCGAAGACGCCCAGCAGACCTCGCAGGCTGAGAGCATCGACTTCGATGACGACAAGACCTGGGACGTGACTGTCCTCAAGGGCTCGGAAGAACACGAAGTTGAGGTCTACCCCGAGGGTAAGACTGATTCGGTTGACATCTACGTTTCGGCAATGAACGGCGAGATCGTCGACGAACCGGAAGACGACTGAGGCTTCTGAACATCTAACTCAAAGCCGCTCACGAGCAGCAAACGCACGAGGTGCCGCCCGGCTGGGACCGGGACGGCACCTCGGCTGTTTACTGGACCGGGCTCCGCTCAGCTGCGCTCGGTGTGGAGCATGCGGATGAAGCGGTTGACGAGATCGTTCCACGAGCGGATAAGCGAATCGTCTTCGCCCTCCGCGCTGGCGCGCAGACGGCCCAACGGGGCGTTGGGGCTCGTGACGAGGTTGCGGAACAGCGCGTCTTCCGCGACGTCGTCGCTGAGGCTGACTTCCACCGAATCGGCTTCCGACACAAGCGACTGCGGCAGGGGGAGGTCTCCCCCGTCGACCTGGGCGCCGGCGGCAACCTCGAGCAGCCGGCAGGCATCGCCGACGGCGATTGTTGGAATGTGGGAGCCCATGGCGTCATCGAGGAAGCCGATGACGTCGTCGCGTGAGACCGTCCACCGCTGTTCTTGTTCAGCGCAGGCAAAGCCGAAGATGATGACGCCCTGGTAGCCGATGAGGCTTGGCAGCTGTTCGCCTTCGTGCAGGCGCACAAAATCGCAGTGGATGCCGCCTTCGGCCAGCTGGTCGAGCGTGCGACCGAAGAAAAGATCGTCGCTGGTTTCAACAATGACGATCGGGGTGCGCAGACCGTTTTCGCTCAGGGTCTGCCGAGGTGCCTGTTCGCCAGCCGTGATCGGTTCGCTGATCCGGTTCTCGGGTACGGGCGCGGGGCACGTGGCAAACGGGGTGAAGGCCATGGGGTAGTTGACTGCGCGGTTGAAGTCGACGATGACACGGCCCGAGGAATCGGGGGTGCCGATCGACAGGCGACGCCACTGCGAGGTGGTGCCTCCGTTGGTGCCGTCGTAGAAGTCCAGGTGGAGGCCGGTTTCGGGGTGGCCCGTGGCCAGCAGCGTGTGCGTGGTTCCGTGCAGATCGAATTCGACGGTGCCGACAACATAGGTGTTGATCTGCAGGCCTGGTGCCGCCGTGTCGATTCGCCGAAGCTCAGGCTGGGCGTACGGGGTGAACTGGCCTTGAGCTGCGAAGCTCCTGTCGAGCTCAAAGGTGGGAATGTCGATGAAGCTGCCCAGAAGCTTTGATCGGGAGTCGCGAATTCGCAGACCCATGTAGCCGTCGCGGTTGAGAGCTTCGATGACGACGGGACCGTCGGTCAGCCAATTGAGAGAAGCACCCTGGGGCAGCCAGACAGAGAGCCGGCCGGTGTCTGCGCTGCGCACAACCTGCACGCGCTCGGCCCGCGGGAAGGTGATGTCGTCTTCCATGACGTCAAGGGCCGCGGCTGTCGGCCCTGTCGAACCACCCGGTGCGGGGTCGAAGTGCAGCCAGTCATTGCTGCGGGTGAACGTTCCGGGGATTTCGCGCAGGGTGCGTTCGTCCCCTTCGGCCAACCAGATGAGGCCCGTGAGCGAGAGCCACCCGTTCGGGGTTGCCAGACCGGCGATTCGGGAGTCGTGCCACTCCTCCCAATCTGCTCTGTACTGTTCCACTGATCACCTTCTGTTGAGCGGTTCTGTGCAGGCCAGAACCAACAATAGCGCCCATGGCTGAGCGAAAACAGAGTTCTACGCCCGAAGCGAAGCCGCCGAAACATCGATTCGACGACGGTACATATTGAGGCAGCTGAGCACGAAGAGCGCGGCGCAAGCCCCCGAGGTCACAAGGAAGCCCGCCCCGGTGCCGTAGGAGTCGATGAGCGAACCGACGACCGCGCTGATGAGAGCCTGGCCGACGACAACACCCGTGGTCATCATGGCCATCACGGTTGTCACGCGGCCCACCGGAGCGACCTCCGCTGCAATCGAGAACAGCGTCACGAGTGCCGGGCCGATGCCCACACCGCACAGAACCAGGCCCACAATGACCGCAGGGAACACCGGCATCACGGTGAACACGAGGGTTCCTGTGAATGCCACTGCGGCGAACACCATCCAGCGGGCTGCGAAGGTGAAGCCGCGCGGCAGCAGCACAACGGCAAATGCGCACAGCGCTGAGCCCACGCCCATCACGGCGTAGTACATACCCGCGGCAGCAGCCATGTCGAACTGCTCTAGAAAGCTGGTGAGGCTCGCAAGAGTCGAACCGAAGAACATGCCGATGCAGGCCATGCCCGCAGGCGGCAGCAGCACCGACAGCCGGAAGATCTCGGAAGCCGGAGCAACAGCGGGAGCAGCCTCCGCCTCGTCAGCTGTTGACTGCTCCATGAGGTTCCGGGCGTGACCGCGCACAAAGCGAGCCGACGGGTGCAGCGCGAAGGCGCTGATGCCGATGAGAGTGGTCAGTGCCGCGACATCGAGCGGCACAACAATTCCGAAGGCCACCGCAATGGCGCCGACGAGGATCGGTCCGGCAACAAAAACAGCCTCGTCGGTGAAGGACTCATAGGGCAGAACGACCGAGGTGGCCTTCTCGGCCCGGGTGCCGGAATAGGCGCCGCGGATCGCCTCAAGCCAACGGGAGCGGACCATGGATGCCGCCTGTGGGCTCGTGGCGCCGATCGCAAACGCCGCCGCGTAGAGAACCCACGTGGGAGCGTCGGCTCGCAGCGCCCAGCCCAGGCCCCACAGTGAAGCCCCGTTTGTGATCGCGAGACACAGAAGCAGGCCCCGCTGACCGAAACGGTCGGCAAACCAGCCGAAAAACGGGCCGGAAAACGCGGTGGCCAGACCCACGAGGGCCGAAGCCACACCGGCCTGCGTATACGAACCGCGTGTGCCGACAACAGATGTCATGACGGCTACAACCGACATGGCATACGGTAGTTTTGCCAGTATCGCCAGGGGGAAGAAGCCCCAGCCCACCAGCCGCGCTAGACCAGAGAACACCGTGCAAGGCTAACAGGCGGCTCTGAGTCCAGCGCTGTGACGACAAGCTCAGGAGGAGCGCATGTCCACCGCCGCTGAAAAGACAGCCGCGCAGAATGCTTCGGCGCAGGCCGCCGCCAAGTCGGCCCCAGCGTCATTGACCTCAGCGCAGAAGACCGCATTGGAACTCGGCGAGTACGCCGCGGCATCGCCGTCCTCCTACCACGCAGCCGACGAAGCCTCCCGCCGGCTGCAGGCTGCAGGTTACGAGCTGCTCGACGAAGCGCAGACGTGGAACCTGACCCCCGGCGGCCGCTACGTTCTGGTGCGCGAAGGCGCCGTGGCCGCATTTGCTCTGCCGGACGACGTTTCTGCTGGTGCTCTGCGCTACCGGGTTTTCGGTGCGCACACGGATTCGCCGGGCTTCAAACTCAAGCCGGGTGGGGCACACACCGCGGCCGGTTTCACCCAGGTGGGCGTCGAAGTGTACGGCGGTGTGCTGCTCAATTCGTGGCTCGACCGCGAACTGTGCTTTGCCGGCAGGCTGGCGCTGCGCGACGGCACGACCGTGCTTGCCCGCACGCCGGGCATCGCCCGCATTCCCCAGCTGGCCATCCACTTGGACCGACAGGTCAACGAAGGCCTCAAACTCGACCGCCAGCAGCACACCGTGCCCGTTGTCGGCCTGGAGGAGCACGGCGGCGACGTGATTGCACTGCTGGCCGAATCCGCCGGTGTTTCCGCTGACCAGGTGGTCGGCCACGATGTCATCACCGCACCGGTGCAGGAAGCCGCCCTGTTCGGAGCATCCCAGGAGCTGCTGGCCTGCTCCCGCATGGACAACCTGTCCTCCACGTTCGCCGGCCTGCGGGCAATGGAAGAACTCGACACGAAGAACCTGACAGCCGTGTCAGTCTTCATTTCCAACGACCACGAAGAAGTCGGCTCAGAAACCCGCACGGGCGCATCGGGCCCGATGCTCGCAGACATTTTGGAGCGGGTGTCCATCAGCGTGGGAGCTGACCGGGAAGGACACCTGAGGGCTATAGCGGGCTCCATCTGCATCTCCGCTGACGCGGGCCACGCCGTCCACCCCAACTATCCGGAGCGCCACGACCCACAGGTGCGGCCGACCCTCGGTGAAGGGCTGCTGCTGAAACTCAACGCCGTGCAGCGCTATGCAACGGATGCTGTAGGCACCGCCGAATGGGCCCGCCTGTGCGACGAGGCCGGTGTGCAGTACCAGCCGTTCGTATCGAACAACGCCATGCCGTGCGGTTCGACCATCGGCCCGCTGACGGCCACCCGCCTGGGCATGACAGTCGTTGACGCGGGAATCCCGCTTCTGTCCATGCACTCTGCCAGGGAAATGGCGGCGGTCAGCGACATCGAAGCCCTCGTCAAGGTCGCCGCAGCGCACCTGGGATGAGGACTGGCGGATGACTGAGGCCGGAAGCGCCGGACACACCAGCCGTTTGGCGGGGGCGACCTCGCCGTACCTGCGTGCCCACGCCGACCAGCCGGTCGACTGGCACCCGTGGGGCCCGGAGGCGTTTGCAGAGGCCAAACGGCGCGATGTGCCGGTCATGGTGTCGATCGGATACTCCACCTGTCACTGGTGTCACGTCATGGCGCGGGAGTCTTTCAGCGACCCGGCAATCGCAGCGCAGATCAACGAGCACTTCGTTGCGGTCAAGGTCGATCGTGAGGAACTCCCAGCCGTCGACGAGCAGTACATGAACGCGCTGCAGGCCATGCGCGGTCACGGCGGCTGGCCGCTTACGGCCTTCGCAGATGCCGACGGGGTGCCGTTCTTCCTGGGCACCTATTTCCCACCGCAGCCGCGCATGGGTCAGCCGTCGTTCTCCATGGTCTTGGAGGCCGTTGCCAACACGTGGCAGGACCGCCGGGAGCAGGTTGCCGACATTACGGCGAAGATGCGCGCAACTCTCGAAGAGTTGGCGGCAGGCCCGGAATCCGCGCAGACTCAAGCGCAAGCTGCACCGACCGGGGCACCGGGGCAGGCCTGCCCTGATGACTCAGCCGCGCAGACCGACCAGCGGCACCTCGACCGCTCCTTCGCCGATGCGATATCCCCCGACATCCTGGGCGCCCAGCACTGGGCGCTCATGGACGAAGCCGATGCGACAAACGGAGGTTTCGGGTCGGCACAGAAGTTCCCGCCGCTCATGTCGCTCATGGCTCTCATCAAGAGCCACCACCGCGGTCCGGAGCGGCTGAAATTCATCCGCCGCACGTTCTTGTCGATGGCTTCACGCGGTCTGCGCGACCATGTTGCCGGCGGGATTTTCCGCTACGGCGTGGACCCGCACTGGTCAGTGCCGCACTTCGAGAAGATGCTGTACGACAACGCTCTCTACCTGCGGGCGGCCGCTGCCTGGTTTGGGCTGGAAGAGTCACTGGAGCCCGGTTCGCGCTGGGCCCGGCTGGCTCGCCGCGAGGCCTATGACACCGCCGAATTCCTACTGCGGGACATGCGCTTAGATTCCGGCGGCTTTGCCACCGCGCTCGACGCCGATTCTCTCGATGCGCACGGGCAGCCGGCCGAGGGTGCCTACTATCTGGAAGATCACGAGGTGGAGCTCACCAGATCTCCCTACGCACCTGTTCTGTCGGAGGAGCTGGGCTTTGTGCTCCACGCCCCGGGAATTGAACAGTGGGCTGAAGAAGCCGAGGCCGAAAGCACCGATGACAGTCAGCCCGAACCCTGGCTCACCGAGGCGGCTCTGGCTGCCCGCGAACGCCTGCTGCGAGCTCGCGAACACCGCTCCGCACCTTTGCGTGATGACAAGCTCATCACGGCGCACACAGCTATGACGGCTTCAGCTTTTGCCTTCGCATCAGCTGTTTTTGAGAAGCCCGAATGGCTCACTGCCGCTGAAGAGGCCTTTGCAGCTGCCGCAGCTTTGCGTACAGACGCCGGACTGGCCCGCTCTGCCTTTCAGGGTGAGCCCGGTCCAGGTGCGGCGGGGCTTGCGGACTGGGCACAGCTGGCAGGAGCTGCGGCGGCACTGGGCAAAACGAGCATCGCCCGGGAACTTCTCACAGAGCTCAGCGAGCGCTTCCTCACGGGCACCGTGCGGGACTACGAACACGATCCCCTGCTGACCACGAGTGGGATGAGCGCATTTGATGACACCGAGCCTTCCGGTGTGGCGGCGGCCGCCCACGCGGCCCTGTGCCTGGGTCTGTTGGACGAAACAGCTGATGGCCCACAGTGGCTGCAGACGGCACAGCGCCTGGTGCTTGCGGCATCGGACATCATGTACCGCGCACCACGGGCCGCCGGCTGGCTGCAGGTGACGACAGAAGGGCTGCTCAACGCCGTCCGAGTTGAAAGCGACGACCCTCACCTGCTGAGCATCGGTGCCCGCCACCCCGCGACGACCGTGCTCAGTCGACAGGTCCCCGGAAGCGAGGTCGGCCAGCCGCAGACCGGCACGGCAACCGTGTGCCGCGGTTACGAGTGCAGCCTGCCCACAGCGGACCCGGAACAGGTGCGGCGACTGCTGGACGGCACCTCGTCATAGAACAGGCGCCTCGTCATAAAGATGCGGGCGGGGCAGATAACCTGCCCCGCCCGCACTATTCGCCCGAATGTCAGGCCGTGGCGGTTTCTGCCGATTCGTCGAACACGATCACCTGACGGATGGCGCGCCCGTCGGCCAGCTGATCCATGGCCTCATTGATTTCCGACAGGCGGATGCGCGAGGAGATCAGCTCGTCCACCGGCAGCTTGCCCTCCAGGTAGAGCTGCGCGTAGGTCGGGATGTCGCGGGCCGGCACCGCAGAACCCAGATAGGAGCCCTTGACTTCGCGGGCACCGGCGGTCAGTGCCAGGGGCGCAATTGTCGAGGTGGCTGCCGGGTTGGGCAGGCCGACCGTCACCATGGACCCGCCGAAGCCGATCGCGCTGTAGGCGGTCTCGAAAGCCTTGGCATTGCCGGCAGCTTCGATGACCCTGTCGGCGGTGATGCCCTGTTCGGCGACTTCCTGAGGTGTGAAAACGCGGTCAGCACCGAGTTCCTTGGCGCGGTCGAGCTTTTCCGCAAGCGCGTCAACGGCGATGACCTCTTTGACGTCTTGGGCCAGGGCCACAATGAGGGCAGCCATGCCGACCCCGCCCAGGCCAACAATCATGACGGAGTCTTCCGGGCCGGGTTTGGCAGCGTTGAGCACCGCCCCTCCCCCAGTCAGCACGGCACAGCCGAGCACCGCGGCGATGTCTGCCGGAAGTTCCGGCGGCACAACGACCGCGCTGGCGGCGTCGACAACCGCGTGGGTGGCAAAGCCGCTTACACCCAGGTGGTGGTAGACGTTCTCGCCGTTGCGAGTCAGGTGTGCGGAGCCGTGCAGCAGAACACCGTCGTTGTTGGTCTTCGACCCGACAGAGCACGGGAGTTTGCCGTCTGTGCGGCACTCGCGGCATTCACCGCAGCGCGGCAGGAACGACATGCTGACCCGGTCGCCCACAGAAATGCCGTCGACGTCGCTGCCGATCTTTTCGACAATGCCCGCCGATTCGTGCCCCAACAGCATGGGTGTGGGGCGGGGACGGTTGCCGTCGACCACGGACAGGTCAGAGTGGCAGACTCCAGCCGCTTCAATGCGCACAAGGATTTCAGTGGGCCCCGGGCCTGCCAGTTCGAGGTCGGAAATGCTGATGGGCTGCGACTGCGCGTAGGGCCTTTCAGCATCCATGCGCTCAAGCACTGCGCCGGTGATCTTCATCGGGAACCTCCTGAATTCTTCGGCGGCGATGCTTGAGTCTAAACACTCAACCCCGCTCTTACAGCGTTGCGCCGGACTTCTCCTTCATCCGGGCGTCTAGACGGGCCGTGTGATCCTGATCGTGACGGCCCAAAACAAAGTGCAGGACAACGCCGATTGCCAGACCCGCCAGTGCGGGCACGACCCAGCCGAGACCGTCAGCACCCCACGGCAGCGCATTGAGGATCGAATCGACCGCATCCCCGCCCAGACCGGCTTCCTTCAGACCACCCAGCACACTGATGACAGCCGTGAAGATGACAGCCAGACGGTAGACCAGACGGTCACCTCGGAAGAGCTTCTCGAAGAAGTACAGGAGCACCAGAACCAGAGTGACCGGGTAGACCGCCATGAGCATCGGCAGAGCAAGCGCAATGAGCGCATCCAGACCAACATTCGCAAACAGGAAGCCGATGACCGAGAAGACAAACGCCCACACGCGGTAGGACACCTTCGGAACAAGTTCCGAGAAGAACTCCGCCATCGACGACACCAGACCAATCGAGGTCGTCAGGCAGGCCATGATGATGACAGCGGCCAGAAGAGCACCCCCGATGTCACCGAAGAGGGCACGCGACACCTCGGCAAGCAGAGCCCCGCCATTGTCCTGCTCACCTACAGCGGAACGGCTGGTGGCCCCAATGTAGCCCAGCGAAATGTAGACCAGCGACAGCCCAATCGACATGACGAGAACAACCCACGGCATCTTCCGGCGGATGATCGTCGGGTTGGTCACTCCAACACCGGCAAAGCCCGACACCACAAGAATGCCCAGCACCAGGGCGGCAACCGCATCGACCGTCAGATAACCCTGAACAAAACCAGTCTGCAGAGCCGCATTTGAATAATCGCCCACCGGCTCACCGAACCCACCCAGCGGGTTGATCAGAGCTTTGATGGCAAACACCGCAATCACGAGCACCAAAACCGGAGCGAGCATTTTGCCGATCCAGTCGACGATCTTCGTGGGATTGGCGGCCAGCACCAGGGTGATGATGAAGAACACCAGGGCATACAGCACCAGCGGCCACTGCGAATCACCCGCGTTCGGCAGAAGCGGGGCAACCCCCACCTCGTACGACACGGTTGCAGTGCGCGGAATGCCGAATGACGGTCCGATCAGCAGATAGGCGAGCACAGTGAACACGACACCGAAGGCGTGGCCGACGCGGGCGGACAGGCGCTCAAGCCCTCCCACTCGGGACACCGCCACGAGGGCAAGCGCCGGCAGACCCACACCGGTCAGAAGAAAACCGATCATCGCCAGCGGAAACGCAGTTCCGGACTGCTGCCCCAGAAGCGGCGGGAAAATAATGTTCCCCGCACCCATAAACACAGCGAAAAACATCAGCCCCAAGGCGATGACGGTTCTGAAAGGCACGGTCTGGGCAGTCTGATTCGGCACGGGATCTCCGTTGATAGAAGGTTCTGAGGCTCCCCGGGGAAGAGGGTGTTTCCCCGCAGCACAGATTCGAGAACGAACACTACCCCTTTTGTGCTCCTTTCCGCTTCCTGATGCCTTACTATTCCTCTCATGACAGATTTTCGTTCAGCGTTGAACAGGCATCTGGCAGGCATTGGAGCCTCCCCTATCCGCAAACTCTTCGACCTTGCCGAATCCCCCGGCCTCATCAGCTTCGCGGGCGGTCACCCCGACCCCGAACTGTTCGATGTTGAAGGCATCCGCGAAGCCGCCAATATCGTGCTCGACACGATCGGCGGTGACGCGCTGCAGTACGGCAGCACAATGGGCGAAAGCGGCATGCTGGCCGCTGCCGCCCGGGAGCTGTCCCGCAAAGGACTTCCCACAGAGCCCGAGGACGTCGTCATCACCTCGGGATCCCAGCAGGGACTCGGACTGATCGCCCAAACCCTCTTCAACGAGGGCGATGTCCTGCTGGTGGAAAACCCCACCTACATGTCCGCCATCCAGGCTTTCGGACTGCAGGGTGTGGACTTCCAGCCCATTCGGGTAGATGAGGACGGCGCCGACCCGGACCACCTTGCCGAACAGATCCGCAAACACCAGCCGCGCGGGGTCTACCTGATCCCCACGTTCCAGAACCCCACCGGCGTGACAATGCCGCAGTCGCGCCGCGAACAGGTCGCCGACATCATCGCCGAAAGCGAAACGTGGTTGATCGAAGACGATCCCTACTCGGCCCTGTGGTTCGATGAGATCTCCGACCTGCTGCCCATTTCCGCTGACCCGCGCCTGGCCGACCGCAGCCTGCTGTGCAACACGGTGTCGAAAACGCTGTCCCCGGGCCTGCGCGTGGGCTGGGTGCGCGGGCCGCGTGACGTCCTGTCGCACATCGGCCTGGCCAAGCAGGGCAGTGCGATGCAGACGGGAACCCTCGACCAGCTGATCACCGCCCAATACCTGGACACCACAGACCTGGACGCGAAGATCGCCGTCCACCGCGCCTCCTACAAGCAGCGCATGGAAACCATGCTGGAAGTCCTCGGTGAAATCCTGCCGGAAGGGTCCGAGTTCAACCGGCCAACCGGCGGCATGTTCATCTGGGTTCGTCTGCCGGAGGGCTACCGGGC
Source organism: uncultured Brevibacterium sp. (assembly GCA_902489215.1). Classification (GTDB taxonomy): domain Bacteria; phylum Actinomycetota; class Actinomycetes; order Actinomycetales; family Brevibacteriaceae; genus Brevibacterium. The sequence goes on along the minus strand of CABTZE010000018.1, from coordinate 1,505 downwards.
CTCCGAAATGGTCTACAGCGCGATCGAGCACGGCACCATCTACGTGCCCGGAAAAGAATTCCACGTGGCAGACCACGACGACCGCACCCTGCGCCTGTCGTTCGTCTCCCACACACCCGAAGTTATCCGCGAAGGCCTCAGCCGCCTGGTGCCCGTCTTCGAAAAGTACCGGGCACAGGGCTGATCCCTTCGTTCGCTTCCCCGCGGGGCGCAGATGCTGACAGGCACTGCGCCCCGCATGCATTTTCGGGCCTCTTTATTTTCGGGCCTCTTTCCTGCCCTACAGTGGGACCCGTTCTAAAGTGGAAGAAGCGAGCGCCCATGACAGACGCATCGTATGACCACCACATCCCCGTCAGAAACCTTGGGAGTCCCCTATGGAAGCCTTCAACGAACTGCTGTCAACCGTCGATGGATGGTTAGGGTGGCTCCTGCTGTTCGCCCTGCTTCCGCTGGGCCTGTACTTCACGGTGCGCACCGGCGTTGTCCAGGTACGTCTGCTGCCGGAGATGCTCCGGGTCATCAAAGAACCGGCAGGGCACGATAAAGACGGCAACAAGAACATTTCACCCTTCCGCGCGTTCTCGATTTCCGCAGCGTCACGCGTCGGCACCGCCAACATCGCAGGTGTGGCCCTGGCGATCTCGGTCGGCGGTCCAGGTGCCCTGTTCTGGATGTGGGTGACCGCAATCGTCGGCGGCGCCACCGCGTTCGTCGAATCCACCCTTGGCCAGCTGTACAAAGTGAAGGACGGCGCGGCGTTCCGCGGCGGTCCGGCCTACTACATCGCCCGCGGACTCAAGAACCCGTGGCTCGGCTCCGTTTTCGCCGTCATCGTGATCGTCACCTACGGCATCGTGTTCAACACCGTGCAGTCGAACTCAATCGTGGATTCCCTGTCCACCTCGTTCAACATGGACACCCCCAGCTTCGGCTTCAAGGCGATCGTCGGCATCGTCCTCGGTGTTGCCGGTCTGGCGATCTTCCTCGGCGGCGTGCAGCGCATTTCCAACGTCACCGCGTTCATCGTGCCGGTCATGGCGATCCTGTACCTGTTCCTGGGCATCCTCGTAGTTGTCACAAACCTGTCAGCCGTGCCGCCGATGCTCGCACTCATCATCAAGCAGGCCTTCACCATGGAATCCGTGTCCGGTGCCGCATTCGGCGTCATCATCACGCAGGGCATCAAACGCGGTCTGTTCTCCAACGAGGCCGGTATCGGTTCGGTGCCCAACGCAGCTGCAACCGCATCGGCTTCCCACCCGGCCAAGCAGGGCCTCGCGCAGGCACTCGGCGTGTACTTCGACACGATCCTCGTGTGCTCCATCACCGGGTTCATCGTCCTGCTGTCGAACCCCGAATACGACGAAGCAGTCGGCGCCCAGCTGACCCAGACCGCACTGGCTGCACAGCTTGGCCCATGGGCGGTGCACTTCCTGACGATCGCAATCTTCTTCTTCGCGTTCTCGTCGATCATCGGCAACTACTACTACGGCGAATCGAAC
>CABTZE010000017.1 GCA_902489215.1 uncultured Brevibacterium sp. | reverse complement strand
ACCCGCAGGTGTGCGGCCAGATCAACGCCGATGCTCGCACCCAAAGAGTCAATGATCCGGTCCGCGTACTGCTCAAGCTGCTCCGAACCGGCTCGCAGCTGTGGGTCAGCTGGGGCCGGCACCAGCACAAACAGATTCTCCGAGTCCGCCGGAGCCACCGACGCATCCGTACGCGACGGCGCACACACATAGGCTGACGCCGGCCGCGGCAGACGCTTGTCCGTCCCGAAGATCTGCGTGAAATTGCTGTCCCAGTCAGATGTGAAGAACAGGTTGTGGTGGTGCAGCTGCGGCAGCTTCCGGTCAACACCCAACAGCAGCGTGACCGCGCCGATGCCGTAATCGCGCCGAGTCCACCACTGCTGACTGCGCGTCCTCAGACGCTGGGGCAGCAGAGCCTCGAACGCCTCGAGGTCGCAGGCCGCAACAACCGCGTCACTGGCGAAGTCGACGACAGAACCTGTACCGCGAGAGCCGGCCTCCGCCTCGTCAGCACTCGGAACGTGAGCACCCTGGCCAGCCGCACCCGGCACATCAGCCGAACCACAGCGCGCCGTCACACCGACAACCCGCCTGCCCTGCGTGCGCACGGCCGTCACGGTGCAGTCGGTGCGGATGTCCACACCCAACCGGACCGCCGCCTGAGCCATCGCGGTGATGATGGTTCGCATTCCGCCCATGGGGTAGCGGACACCGTCGACAACATCGAGGTTCGTCATGAGGTGATACATGCTGGGCGCGGTTTTCGGCTGCGTGCCGAGGAACACCGCCGGATAGCCCAGGATCTTCTGCAGCACGGGATCGGTGACCGTCTGCTCAATCCGCCGCTGCATGGACTGGCCGAAAAGCCGCGGCAGGCGGGGGAGTCGGGCAAGCACATCGGGCCGGGCAAACCGGGTGTAGTCCCGGGTAGTGAAGTTCGTGTAGAGGAAGTGCTTGAGCGCCAGCCGGTATGTATCTGAGGCCGAGTCCACGTAGCGGCGCACCCGCTGGGCCGCACGGGGTTCGCGCTGGCTCACCAGCCGCAGGAAGGGCTCGATTCCACGGGGAACATCAACTGCCGAGGTGCCGCTCCCGCTATCTTGCAACGGCTCGGCTTCTAACGGTTCGGCTTCCAGCAGGCCCGCAGGCCAGACCCGGAATCCCGGGTCAAGCTCGTGAAGGTCGAGGGGATTGTCTTGGCCCAGCAGGCTGAAGAAGCGGTCGAACACCTCCGGCATGAGGTACCACGACGGCCCCGTGTCGAAGGCAAAGCCGGCTTCCGTGTGCAGACCGGCCCGCCCACCGACGTCGCTGCGGGATTCCAACAGCGTGACCTTCCAGCCGCGCGAGGCAGCCAGCGCCGCTGTGCCCAGGCCGGCAATACCTCCGCCGACGACAGTCAGTGAGCGCATCAGGCACCTGACCAACCGCGAACCGCGGCGGCTCGGGCTGCGAAAACAGCCTTGCGCGGTGTGGGAATCCGCAGACGGGTCCGCTGAAGTTCGGCGACGGGTGTGGCCGCCACCCTTTCGGCGAGCTCTTCGAAGATGCCCAGCGCCGTGCCGACTGCAGTGCGCACACGCCACGGCAGCAGCGGCATGGCCTTCCGCGCCGCCGCAAAGTCCGCCTGGATGATGCCCAGTTGGCGAGCTTTTTCCTCTTCTGTGAACTTGCCTTCGCTGTCCAGCAGGTAGGTTCTGCCCAGCTCAGCCGTGTCGGACCCAAGGTCGCGCAGGAAGTTGACGCGCTGGAAGGCCGCACCCAAGCCGCGCGCACCGTCTTCCAGGATCTGCTGTTCTTCCGCGGTGGGGTTTTCGTCTTCCATGAAGATCGCCAGGCACATCAGACCGATGACTTCCGCCGAACCGTGAATATAGGAGTCCAGAGAAACAGGCGAATGGTGTTCGGGTCGGATGTCGCGGTACATGGACGAAAAGAACGGGTCCCACAGTTTCGGCCCGATCCCGGTGCGTCGGGCGGTGTCCGCAAAAGCGTGGGCAATGAGGTCGGAGGAAAACCCGGTGCGGCACGCTTCAGCTATCCGCAGTCGGAAGTCATCGAGAGCCTCCGCCTGCGCGGCGGGGCCGGCGGGGTAGGCGCCGTCGACGATCTCATCGGCGATCCGCACCATCGCGTAGAGGCTTGCGATGCTGCGCTCCATCCGGTTAGGCAGCAGTGATGCGGCAAAGGAGAACGAGGTGGAATAGGACCGGATGACAGCCGAAGCCGCACGGTACGCGGTCCGGGTGTATCGCTGGGTGGGCGGCAGCAGGTCGAGCGTCCTGCCGCGCGAAAAGGGCAGTGTCATTCAGGCAGAGTCATTCAGGCGATGGTGTCAGGCGGTCTGCTCAGTTGGCTTCGGCCTGCGGGTCAGTCTGCTGCGCAGCATTCGCTTCGGCCTGCAGTCGGCGTTCAACCTCAGCGGCCACTGCGAGCACGGTCGCGTCTTCGCCGGGCTTGCCGGCAATGTGCAGGCAGGCGGGCGCGCCGCTGTCGTACTTGCGGCCGGTGGGAATCGTGATGGCAGGCCAGCCGAGCACGTTGAACAGCTGGGAGTAGCGCACAAAGGCCGGGCGGGCTTCTGGTCCGATGCTGTCCCACGGGACGGTTCCGCCGTCCAGCGCGGGCGACACGATGACGTCGACATCGGCGAACTGAGCCAGAGCGCGCTCACGCAGAGCTTCAACATCAGCCAAAGCCTGCTTGTATTCGGCTTCAGAAACATCGGCAGACTGCTTGACTCGGTCGAGAACGCCGGGGGTGAAGGCCTCCGACTGCGTTTCGGCCAGCGGGCCCAGAATCCGGTAGGACTCGTACTTGCGCACAGTGTCGTACAGCGCACCCGACTCTTCGATGAACGGTTCGAGGTCAACCGGCTCCGTTGTATCGAGGTAGTCCGCGCTGTCCTCAATCCAGTGCGGTGTGCTCAGTTCGAACGTGCCGACCGTGACCGAGGCGGGAGCACCTGCCGAAAAGTCCACGACAGCCGAGAACACCCGAACAGCTTCGCTGACAGTGCGGGTGAAGAAGCCGAGAGTGTCGAATGACGGAGACAGTGGGAAAACACCGTCAGTGTTGACCGCACCCAGGGTGGGTTTGAAGCCGACAACACCCTGACATCCAGCGGGAACACGCACCGATCCGGCGGTGTCGGAGCCGACGGCGAAGGGAACAGTTCCGGCAGCCACAAGCGCGGCCGAACCGGAAGACGAACCACCGGTGCACAGCCCAGCACCAGCAGGATTGACCACCGTGCCGAAAGCGGAGTGCTCACCGAAAATGCCGTGTGAAAACTCCTGGCAGTTTGTTTTGGCCACCGGGATTGCACCTGCGGCCATGAGCCGTTCGATGACATCGGCGGTGCCGGTCGTCGCATCCGGGTGGCCCAGCACGTCCACGCGCGAACCCATCGAGGTGGGAGCACCGGCAATGAACACGATGTCCTTCACGGCAAACGGCTGGCCCTCAAGCGCTCGCGGTGGAAGGGCTTCGTCGGCACGCTGCGCGGCTTCGCCAGCGCGCTCGCGGGCAAGTTCCGGCAGCATTTCGGTGACGGCGTTGAACCTGTCACCAGCAGATGCCACTTCGCGGAGGATGCGATCAATGTCGGCAACAGTCACTTCTACTCCCTCGGCGGTCAGACCAGTCCAGTCCTGCTAAGGATAGCCGCCCCAGCTGCTGTCACCTCGGCACCGTGGCCGGCACCTGGGCGACCGGCGCCTCGGCAGCTGCACAGCCGACCGAGGCACCCGCCCAGAAGATCAGCGCAGCCCGCGCAGCACGTCGGCGGTGGCCAGCGCCGCAGTTGCCGCCTCGTACCCCTTGTCTTCGTTCGAACCTTCTAGCCCGGCCCGGTCGAGGGCCTGCTCTTCCGTGTCGCATGTCAGCAGGCCGAAGCCCACGGGCTTGCCGGAGTCGAGTGCCACGCGCGCCAGGCCGTCGGTGGCTGCGGCACACACGTAGTCGAAGTGCGGGGTGCCGCCGCGGATGACAACACCGAGGGCAACAACGCAGTCATATTCTTCGGCCGCCGCCTGGGCTGCGATGGGCAGCTCAAACGAGCCCGGCACCCAGTGCACGGGCGCGTCGATTCCAGCTTCCGCGGCAGCACGCTGGGCGCCGGCTACAAGGCCTCCCATCACCTGGTCGTGCCAGCGCGAGGCGATGATCGCCATGCTCAGTGGGCCCGCCTCGACTGCCGTGCGGGGTGAGATTTCGGGTGCTCCGTGTCCTGCCATCAGAGTGTCCTTTCCAGAAGGTGCGACATCCTGTCGCGCTTGGTTGCCAGGTAGGCGATGTTCTCCGGCCGCGGGGCAACTTCGGCATCGACGCGGCTGATGTCGATGCCCGCGTGCTGCAGTGCGGTGATTTTTGTGGGGTTGTTCGTCATGAGCCGCACCGAGTGCAGCCCCATGTCGGCAAGGATTGCCGCGACGGCGTTGTATTCGCGGGCATCAGCGGCAAAGCCTAGGCGGGTGTTGGCATCGACCGTGTCCACGCCGGTGTCCTGCAGGGAATAGGCGGCGATTTTGGCGGCCAGCCCAATGCCGCGGCCTTCGTGTCCGCGCACGTAGATCACTTGCCCGCCGACGGTCGCGACGGTGCGCAGCGCCTGAACCAGCTGTTCGCCGCAGTCGCAGCGGTGCGAACCGAAGACATCGCCCGTCAGGCACTCGGAGTGCATGCGCACAAGGGGTGCGGGATCCGCGGTCGGCGGTCCGCTGAGCACCAGGTGGTCGGTTCCGTCGAAGGTGTAGGCGGTTGCCGTGAGCGTTCCGAAGTCAGTCGGCAGGGGAACCGTCTCTCCGCGTACGAGGCGCCGCTCGGCTCCGTCTTCCTCTGCGGCTTCCGGGATGGGGGTCATGGGGGCGTTTGGGTTGGCTTTGCGGTAGGCGATGAGGTCGGCGATCGTGACCATGGCCAGACCGTGTTCGCGCGCGAATTCGGCCAGTGCTGCAAAGCGCATCATGGAGCCGTCGTCGTGCACGATTTCGGCGATGACCGCCGCGGGGCTTCGGCCTGCCAGGCGGGCGAAGTCGAGGCCCGCTTCCGTGTGACCGTCGCGGGCGAGCACCCCGTCATCCTGTGCGATGAGCGGGAACAGGTGGCCGGGCCGGGTGAGTTCATCCGCGCGGGTAGCGGGGTCTGCCAGGAGGCGGGCGGCGATGCTTCGATCGGCTGCGCTGATGCCGGTCGTCGTGCCTTCTTTCGCGTCGACACTCACGGTGTAGGCGGTGCCCTTGGGGTCTTCGTTGTTTGCCGTCATGGGCGGCAGCGCCAACCGCTTGGCGGTCTGGGCGGGAATGGGGGCGCACACAACACCCGATGAGTACCGGATGATGAACCCCATCCATTCGGGTGTCACGGCGTCGGCCGCCATGATGAGGTCGCCTTCGTTTTCGCGGTCTTCGTCATCGACGACGACAATTGGGCGGCCCGCAGCGATCTGCTCGATGGCGTATTCGATAGAAGCCAGGGTGGCGGTCATGGCTGGTCCTTTCCTGCTGTGAGGGCTGTGAATTCGGTGCGGCGTTCGGCGTATTTCGCCAGAATGTCGACTTCGATGTTGATGGGGTCACCTGGTTTGACCTGGCCGAAGATTGTGCGCTCAAGGGTTGCTTCGATCAGCCCGACTTCCACCCAGTGCTCATCAGCACCGGCGGGGCTGACAGCAGTCAGGGTGAGGCTCGTGCCGGACAGGCTGATGGAGCCCTTCTCCACGGTGTAGGGGGCAAGGTCTGCCGGGATGGTCACGCGCACTGTGCGCCACAGGCCGTTGTCCTCAACAGCGGCCACGTGCCCCACACCGTCCACGTGGCCTTGGACAATGTGCCCGTCAAAACGACCGCCCGCGGGCATACAGCGTTCGAGGTTCACCGGATCACCCGGCTGCAGTGCGCCAAGGGAGGAGCGGCGCAGAGTTTCGCCCATGAGCAGGGCACGGAAGGTGCCTTCGGGCTGGTGGCCGGCCGGCACCTCGTCCTTTTCCTCTGCCTGTTCGGCAGCCAAGGGTGCCGAGGTGAGGCACACCCCGTTGACCGCGAGCGAACCTCCCGGCGGGAGGTCGGCGACGATAGGCCCGGCCTCCAGAGTCAGATAGGCGCTGTCGCCAGCCTGTTCAAGCGAGACGACGGTTCCGACGCGCTCAATGATTCCGGTGAACATGGTGTCCTTTCTCATCCGGGGCCAGGCGCAGCAGAACGTCTGCGCCGAGAATCTGTGGGTTGGGATGGGCCGCACTGCCGGCATCGAGAGTGAAGCTGTGTGCTTCGCGCAAAGTGGTGACGTTCAGCCCGGCGGTGCTGCGCAGGCCATCGCCCAAAAGCACGGGCGCTTGGTACACCAGGAGTTCGTCGGCCAGACCGCGGCCAATGAAGCTGCTGACCAGCCGGGGGCCGCCTTCGACGAGCAGATGTTCGGCACCAGCCGCTTTCAGCTTGGCCAGTGCCTGCTCAATCGTTTCGGCGGTGATGGTCCGGGGGTTCTGCGCCAGGTGGCTTTCCGGCGGCAGTGGGCGCTGGCCGATGACCACCGGAATGGGTTGGGAGGTGACCGAGAAAGTCTCAGGGCGAGCGTTTAAACGCGGGTTGTCGGCAATCGCGGTGCCGGTGCCCACGGCAATCGCATCGACCCGGGCGCGAATGCCGTGCGCGTGAGATCGGGCTTCTTCACCCGTGATCCACTGGCTAGTGCCGTCGGCCGCAGCGGAACACCCATCGAGGCTCTGGGCGATTTTGCACGTGATGAACGGCCGGCCCTCACGCACCGCCTGAAGCCAGCGCGCATTGAGAGCCGCGGCTTCAGCGTCCAGCACACCGGTCGTGACGGCAATGCCTGCCGCGCGCAGAACCTCCGCCCCGCCGCGGGCCGCCGGGTTTGGGTCGGCTGTGGCGATGACGGTGTGGGTGATTCCAGCGTCGATGATCCGCTGGGTGCACGGGCCGGTGCGGCCGGTGTGCGAACACGGCTCCAGCGTCACGACTATCGTCGCGCCTGCCGTGGCAACGCCGTTGGCCTGAGCGAAGTCGAGTGCTGCGGCCTCAGCGTGGGCTGTGCCGGCACCGGCGTGAAAGCCCACGATCGGACTGGAGCCGCGCGGCAGGAGAACGGCACCGACAAGGGGAGTGGCGCCTCGTGCGCCGTGAGCGGCGTACTCAAGAGCCGCCCGCATGGCCTGCTCGTGGGTCAGGCCGGTGGCATCAGGCAGAAGAAAAGCCGCCTGGACTTCCATGTGAACCTCCCGGTACAGCCGGGAGATGGGAGTCCACAGCGGCGCTGTGGGTTCGCAAAGGCACGCCGGGTACGCCGACAGCGCCTGCGCGAGCAGACTGTGTTCCTCCCATCCAGACTCTTACTGTCGGTCTCGGAATTGCACCGAGTCAGCCGGGTGTTCGCACGGCGTGTGCCGTGGAGCAGCCGGGTCGCGGACTGTCACCGCCGGTACGGAATTTCACCGTCCCCGGAACATCTGAAGCTCATAGTAGCCCCTGGGTGTGACACGTGCGACACGGGATGGGTTGGGGAGGCGCCGGACTGGCGAGGTGCCGGCTCGGATGCTCTGGGGCGGCTGGTTCTGGAATGGCTGGGGTGTGGGCCTTTGCGGCGTGCATAGCCAAGTTATATAAATGAGATATGGAGAACGAACGTCTTGTCACTGATCTCGTTGCCGCAGCGGGGCGCTTCACCCGCGCTGTTCGCCGTGGCACGCACGGTGACGAAGGCTGGTCGGCCTGGCGTGCGCTGGCTGTCATTGACCAAAGCGAACGCACCACGGTCGGGCTGCTGGGCCAGCTGTACGGATGTTCGCAGCCGGCGGCCACAAAGATCGCAGCGCGCCTGACCTCGGACGGTTTCATTACACGCCGACCAGATCCCGACGACGCGCGCGCGTCCCTGCTTGAGATCACGGACAAGGGCCGTCAGTGGCTCATTTCTGAGCGCACCGCGGCGGTGCAGAAAATGGGTTCGGCGGTCGATGACCTCACGGCCGAAGACGTCGCGGCGCTCACCCGATCGGTCGACCTGCTCAACAGTATGGCTGCAGCGCTCGTTGAGAACGGCTAGAGGCTGATCTCGCAGGCTGCAGGGCCGGCAGCACACTGGGTTTGCTGACCGCGCAGAAGGCCTCAACCGGTTCAGCTGAGCAGAATCGCTGTGGCGATCGAGAAGTAGATGATGAGGCCCGTTGCGTCCGCGAACGTGGAGATGAACGGGTTGGAGAACACCGCTGGGTCAGCGCCTACCTTCTTGGCGACCAGCGGCATGACCCCGCCGATCGTTGCAGCCATCGTGCAGATGGACAGGAGTGTCAGGCCGATGACGGTGCCGATGCCCAGATCGAACGCCAGGGACGCCGCCAGGAAGCCGAGGACACCCAGAGTGAGCCCCAGGGTGAAGCCCACGCGAGCTTCGCGCCAGATGATCTTCGGCATGTCGCGCACACGAACTTCGCCCATTGCCAGGGCGCGCGTGACGGTTGTGGCCGCCTGGTTGCCGGTGTTGCCGCCCGTGCCTGTCAGCAGCGGAATGAATAGGGCCAGCGCAGTCAGCTGTGCCAGTCGGTCTTCGAATACGTTGAGCACCTGCACCGTCAGAACAGCCGAGACCGCGAGCATCGTCAGCCACACAACGCGGGAGCGGAAGATGCTGAAGATCGACGCTGACAGGTAGGACTGCGCCAGGGGCTCCGAACCACCGGCGCGGGCGGTGTCTTCCGTGTCTTCTTCTTCGACGATGTCGATGACGTCGTCAATCGTCAGGATTCCCACCAGACGCTGTTCGCGGTCGACAATCGGCATTGCAATGAGCTTGTCGCTCAAGAAGCGGCGAGCGGTTTCTTCTCGGTCGTCGATTGCGCTGGCGCTCACCGGCTGGTTGGCGATGTCGCGGATGAGAATTGAATCGTCTTCGCTCAGCAGGCGGCGCAGGCCGATGACTCCCGTGAGTTTGCGGCTGGAATCGACAACCGGCAGCAGGTAGATGGTTTCGGGGTCGTCAATCCGGCGGCGGACGTAGGCCATGGCCTCACCCACCGTGAAGTCCTGATTGATGCCGATGACCTCTGGCGACATGTAGCGGCCGATCGCTTCGGGTGGGTAGCCCAGAACCGAGGCGGTCATGTGGCGTTCGGACGGGCTCAGCCCGGCCATGAGCCTGTCGGCGACCGCAGCCGGCAGCTCATCGAACATGAGCGCGCGGTCGTCCGGGTCGAGGTCTTCGATGAGTTCGGCGACGTCGGTTGAGCGCAGTCCGCTGATCAGATCGGCCTGGTACGCCGGCGGGAGGTCCTCAAAGATGTTCAGCGCGGTGTCTTTGTCCAGCACTCGGTAGAGAACGGCGGCCTGTTTGGCCGGCATCGATTCGATGAGGTACTGGAGGTCGTCGTTGCTGACATTGCGCGCAGCTTGGGCGAGTTCGGCGAGTTCAGCTTCGCCCTGGGGGCGCGATCGCAGTGCTTCTTCTATGAGTTCTACGGACACTGCCCCTCCTTGCGCTGCGATTGGGGAAAGCTGCCCGGCACGCGACGGCGCGGTGCTGAAGGTGACTGGTCAGGCCGCCGTGTCGGTGCTCCCCCATAGACTTCGAATATGTCACGCGAAAACACCCTGCATGCTTCCGCCCAGTCGATCTTAGCCCAACTGACAGGGCGCCCTGAGGCGGTTTTTCGCGACGGACAGCTGCAGGCAATCGAGACTCTGGTCCGCGATCGGCGCCGGGCTCTTGTCGTCCAGCGCACTGGGTGGGGCAAGTCTGCCGTGTACTTCGTGTCCGCCCGGCTGATCCGCGAAGCCGGGGGAGGGCCGACACTCGTCATCTCCCCGCTTCTGGCGCTTATGCGCGACCAAGTGGCGGCGGCCCACCGGGCGGGTGTCAACGCGGTCACCATCAACTCGTCGAACGTCACCGAATGGGACGACGCCGTCGAAGCTCTGCAGCAGGACCGCGTTGATGTTCTGTTCATATCTCCCGAACGGCTGACGAACCCGCGCTTCCGCGATCACGTGCTCGGTGAGGTTCTCAAGCGGGTCGGCATGATCGTCGTCGATGAAGCCCACTGCATTTCGGACTGGGGGCACGACTTCCGGCCGGATTACCGGCGGATCGGGGCGCTGGTGCGCTCGCTTCCGGACTCCGTTCCCGTCTTGGCAACAACCGCCACTGCAAACGAAAGAGTGGTTGCCGATGTCGCGGCCCAGCTGGGGGAGGACACCGTGGTTGTCCGCGGTCCGCTCACGCGGGATTCCCTGCGTTTGGGTGCTGCGGGTGTGTGGTCGGCACAGGAGCGCATTGCGTGGCTGTGCCAGCACGTGGGCGATCTCCCGGGCAGCGGCATCATCTACACGCTCACGGTCTCAGCCGCCGAAGACCTCACGCGGGCACTGAAACAGGCAGGCTGGAATGTCGAGGCCTACACCGGCAGCACGGATGCCGAAGAGCGCACGCGGCTGGAAGACGCTTTGAAGAACAGCGAACTCAAAGCACTCGTGGCCACCAGTGCGCTCGGCATGGGCTTTGACAAGCCCGACCTGGGGTTCGTTGTGCACTTCGGTGCCCCCGCCTCGCCCGTGGCCTACTACCAGCAGGTCGGCCGTGCCGGCCGCGCAGTTGAGCACGCGGACGTTCTCCTGCTGCCCGGCGCCGAAGACCGCGCAATCTGGAACTACTTCGCAACCGCGTCCATGCCGGACCCACAGGCGGCCGACCGCGCACTGCAGGTGCTTGCCTCAGCAGATGGCCCCATGTCTGTGCCCGCTTTGGAGCCGCTTGTCGACATCAAGCGCTCAGCACTGGAACTGCTGCTCAAAACCCTGCAGGCCGACGGTGCTGTTGAGCGGGTGCAGGGCGGCTACGTGTCTACGGGTGCCGGGTGGGAATACGACGCCGAACGCTACGCCGGTGTTGCCGCGGCCCGTGAACGTGAAGCACAGGCCATGGAGCAGTACCTGGCAACAGACGACTGCCGCATGGTGTTCCTGGCCCGCCAACTGGATGACACAACGGCCCAGCCGTGCGGACGGTGCGACAACTGTGCTGGCACGTGGTGGTTGGAAGACATCGATGCGGGTCTGCGCGATAGCGCACAGTCGCTGCTGTCCGCCGTTGGTCTGCCGGTCGCACCGCGCGCCCAGTGGCCCACCGGGATGCCGAAAGCGGGAATCGACATCAAGGGCAAGATTCCGGAAGGCGAAAGGGCGGACACAGGCAGGGTCATTGCCCGGCTGACTGACCTCGGGGCGGGGCAGACGCTGCGTCAGTTCCTGGCTCCGGCATCACCCGATGAGCAGATACCCAAGGCCATCGGCGACCTCGCGGTTTCTGTCCTAGCTGACTGGGATTGGGCTGTGCGTCCCGACTGCGTTGTCGGCATTCCGAGCGCCCACCGCCCGAACTCCGCGCAATCCCTGGCCCAGGGGCTCGCAGCTGTCGGCCGCATGGAGTACATGGGTCAGCTGGAACTGCTGCGTGATCCGGGCAGCCCCGATGTCAACAGCGCCTACCGGGTCAAAAACCTGTGGGATGCCCTCAGAATCGGTCCGCAGTTGGAAGCCGCGGTGGCTGGACGCACGGTCCTGTTGACGGACCTTGAAATCGCGTCGCGCTGGACCATGACGATTGCGGCACGTCTGCTGAGGCAGGCTGGGGCAGCAGCAGTTCTGCCGTTCGCGCTCGCCCAGCGCGGGTGACATCGCTCAGCGCGGGTGTTCCGGCCGGGCGGTGAAGGAAGCCCCCTGGACTAGGTGAACCGGCCCAGCCACGACTTATGATTTCGAGTTCTTGTGCCTGGCGGCCCTGTCGCGTTCCTTTTTCGACGTCCAGATGACGGTTCCCACGATGAGCGCCAGTGTGATCCACAGGGCGTATTTGTCGATGAGCTTGAGCAGATCAACCGCCGGCTGACCTATGAACCAGCCCAGGCTGGCACTGATTGTGGACACCAGCAGGGCGCACGCGATGTTGGCGCTGATGAACGTGCGGAATCGCATTCCGGACCACCCGGCCACCAGCCACACCAGCGATCCGGGCACACCGGGGAACCGGCCGAAAACCACGAGCACCACCAGCAGCCACTGCGGCAGATCGCGGATTCGGGCCGCTTTCCTGTAGGCCTTCGGGGTGTTGGCCACCAAGCGCACTACATTCTCTCCCCAGTGGCGGCCGGCCAGCCACCACAGCCAGTCGAACTTCACCGCGCCGATGAAGCCAGCCAGGATTGCAAACCACAACGGGTAGCCCTCGACCTTGGCGAATGCGCCGGCTCCGGCAATAACGGTTTTTGCTCCCGTGATGACAGACAGCAGCACCGGCATTTTGGCAATGAGAAATGGGCGCAGCGGGAAGATGACAAGAAAGAACAGGGGCAGGCCGATGATGAAGCCCAGCAGCACCTTGTCTGCTTTTGAGGGCTTGCGGTCACCCCACGGCCACGGGATCTGCTTTGGGGTTTCAGCACTGTCGTCAGCGCTGTTATCAGCGCCGGTGTCGTGAGCACTGCCGTTCTGAGCATCGCCACGGCCAGCGCCTGGAGCGCCATCATCGGGAAGGTCGCCGTGCTTGTCGTCCGCTCTTTCTTCGTGTGCCATTCCAGTAGTCTAAAGAAAGACCGCTGCCGGCAACGACGCGCGACAGGAGCTCTTATGCGAATCTTCGGCTTCACTGAATACGGCGGCCCCGAGGTGGCCGGTTTTCTTGATGTTCCCGCCCCGCGACCGGAAGGCGACGGCGTGCTCATCGACGTCGAAGCGACCACTGTCAATCCCGGCGATATCAAGGTCCGCTCCGGCCAGCGGCAAGAATCCTTCCCAGTGCGCTTCCCCATGGCCATGGGCCGGGAAGCCGTCGGCACCATCCGCGAACTCGGTCCGGACGCTCCGGTTGACCTGGAAGTCGGCCAACGGGTCTTCGGTTCGGCAGCTCCCGGCATCGGGACGTTTGCCGAACAGACCGTGCTGACCGGCACCTCGGCGACCCCGCTGCCAGAAGAGCTGAGCGCGGGAACAGCCGCCAGCATTCCCGCCGCGTTCGGAACTGCGCACGATGCGCTCAATCAGCTGGGTCTGCGACCGGGCCAGCCGCTGCTGGTGATCGGCGCTGGAGGAGGCGTCGGATCGTCTGCTCTGTCACTTGCCAAGGCCGCGGGGCTGACGGTGTGGGGCGTGGGTTCGGCTGGGAAGCGCGACGTCATCACGCGCATGGGCGCTGAGCATGTTGAGTCCGGTCCCGGGTGGACTGACCGGGTGCGCCAGCTTGGCACACCGGTGGCGATCCTCGATCTGGTGGGCGGCGAGGTGCTCCGTGAGGGTGCTCAGCTCCTGTCGGACGAGGTGCCTGCTGGTTCTGCTGCTGTCTCGGCGGGTGAAGGAGCCGGTGAAGCTGGCGGGCGGCCGCGAATCCTGTCGGCGGCCGACCCCGCCTTGGCGAAAGAACTCGGCGGATCGGGCATCGTTCGGCACCGGACGCGCGAAGTCTACGCCCGCATCGCCCAGCTGTTGGCCGCATCGGCCGCACCCACGTGGGTGTCAGCCCGCTACCGCTTTGCCGATGCCGCGCAGGCAGTGGCGGACGTCGAGGCTGGTCATACGGCCGGCAAAATCATCATCCGCATCTGAATCGCCAGCCTCCCTCAGCCGACCCCAGTCTCAGCCGAGCAGTCGGCGGGAGCCCGGCGGCGCCTCGTCAGAACAGCCCGTCAGATCAGCCCGTGGGGTGCCGCGGGCTGGCGAACAAAGCACTTCCAGCGCTCCAGCAGAGGGTGCGGGAGGACCCGCTCTTCGTCGGTGTGGGCATCGAAAACCCGGGTGGCGCCGTCGTGGCTGAACTCCGGCCAGTCGGCCCGGCCCGTCCGCGCAAAGCGCAGCCAGGCGTCCCGCATGCGGCGACCGGTGCGGCGTTCGCGCTCCGTGGGGCCCTGCGGGAATGTCAAAGCACCCATCCCGTCGGTGTAGTTCTCGAACAGCAGCGGAAGGTCGACCGAGTGAGCAGCCTGAATACCGCCGCGAGGGTCAGCCTCCAGCAGGTAGGTCCACGCGTCCGGGATCGCCTGTGCAATGTCGAGTGCCGGCACCGTGAACATGAAGTCGGTGTTGACGCGCTCGTAGATGACCGGTGGGCGAGCTGTGCCTTCCGGTGCAGTGACGAGGTGGGCGTACTGTTCGGCCTCCGGCTGGGTGCGCGGGCCGATGGTTCCCAGAATGCGCTGTGCGACGGCCTCGTTCGGCTGGCTGCGCGCAAGCGCCATAAACAGGTTGAACTCTTCGGCGTTGCTGCCGATGATCACCGGAATGTCCGGCGGCGTACTGCGCAGTGCCTTCCAGGGTCCACGCGGCAGAACCGTGCCGTCGACCACCGGAGTCAAGGGAGGTTCAAAGGCTGAGGCCGCACCCCATGAACCCATGCTGCGTTTAGCGGTGGAGTTGAGCTCCTCCAGCACCGCGCGGCGCTCGGTCAGGCTGAGTGAGCCGAAGAATTCCGGAGTTGCCTGTGCTTCCGGGTGCATTTGGCCGGCTGCGCGGACAGCCGTATCGGTGACCTGAGCGGCGAGTTCGGCTTCAAGAACCATGGACGGTGGAGACTGCAGGATGGCGCGCTGGAACAGGCCCTGCGCATCGGGCATTGTCAGCAGGCAGTGAATGGCGCCGGCACCAGCGGATTCGCCGAACACCGTCACCCGCTGCGGGTCGCCGCCGAAAGCGGCGATGTTGTCCCGCACCCAGTTCAGTGCGGCAATCTGGTCGAGCAGACCGCGGTTAGCCGGAGCGCCGTCCAACTGGAGGAAGCCCTCGAGGCCCAGCCGGTAGTTGATGGACACGAAAACGCAGCGCTCGCGGGCGAACACGGTGCCGTTGTACTGGGGCTCAGCCGAACTGCCCAGAACATAGGCGCCGCCGTGAATCCACACCATCACCGGCAGGGCTTGGCCCTGTGTGCGCTGGGCGGGAGTCCACACGTTGAGGCTCAGCCAGTCATCGCCGTCGCGGTGCTCCTCTAATGGGATTTCGCCGGCAGGCATGAACTGTGGGCAGGGCGGACCGAAGGAGGTTGCCTCGAATTCTCCGCCGGGCAGGGTTTCCAGGGGCCGAGGTGCCTGGAAGGCCGCCGTTCCTGTCATCGGCTGGGCGTACGGGATGCCCAGGTAGGACTCGACTTCGCCGTCGCTACGCCCGCGGACTGTTCCGCAGGGGGCGGTGATGGTCGGCTGTCTGTCGTCAGCTGGTGTGGAAGTCATGGGCTCCGGTGTTTGTCGGTGGCGGTCTGACAGTCGGTGTGCCCACCACGATAGCCGCCGGGGTGTGGTCGAGACAGATGCGAATCGGGCCGGTGGGAGTGTGTCCCACCGGCCCGATTGCCGAATCAACGGTCAGCGCTGGTTACAGCGCAGGTGTTGGTCGATCAGAAGATGCCCTTGTGCTTGGCTGGCTTGCCGAGGTCGTTGACCGTGATGTCCTTCGAGGACACGTTCTGGTCGTTGTAGGTCGACTTGTCGCCTTCTGCGCGTTCAACCTGGGTGACCGAAATGGAGTTCTTCAGGCGGCCTTCGGTGGTCTTGCCGTCACCGAACTTGAAGTTGGCGATCAGCTGGTTTTCGCCCTTCTTCACCGGGTTGGACAGGGTGACGAGGAAGGAGCGGGTCGAGGTCTTCTTGTTGAAGCCGAGATCTTGCGTGTAGGCGCCGTTGAACCAGCCCGGGGTGATCAGGCGGTCAACGCCTTCGGGGCCGTCTTCGGTCTTCACGTCAACGCGGTAGGACACTGCCGGGGCTTCGCTGAAGTAGCGGTCGGTGCCGACGTTCTTCACGCGCAGTGCGGCGATGCCCGCGTAGCCGGGAACCTTGCCGTCGGTCACGGTGATCTGCGGTTCGAGGTCGAGCTTCTGCTTGCCCGCCGGCTTGCTGCCGCCGGAGCCCTTGACGGGCGAATCATCGGGTTCGATGGTGTTCTCGGTGGGCTTCGGGTTCGGCTTCTCTTCAACCGTGGGCTTGCCGGTCTGGTCCGATTCGGAGGCGTTTCCGTAGATCTTGACGCGGACTTCGTTCTTGATCGGCGAGAATGCGCGCCATGCGGTCGGGTTCGACCAGGTGCCGTCGGACTTGCAGTGCTGCTGGGTGCCGATCATGTTGATGGCGCGGAATCCGTAGGTGGCGTCACCGGTCTTGCCGGCGGGAACATCGTAGGGGCCGATTGTCTGGCCGACGTCCCAGCTCAGGGAGTACGAGGCCGAACCGCCGATGGTCTTGGCCAGTTCCCAGGCGATGCCGAAGTTGCCGGTGGTGTCGTTCTTGGACGCGGAGCCGCCGCCGTTGGCGGACACGGATTCGGTCTGGCTGCCGTTGACCTCAAGTGAAATCGACTGTGACTTCGAGGTGTTCTGGGTCAGCGGGATCGCCTTGTCGGTGTTGTTGGTGGTGGAGATGGTGCCGACGGGCAGGAACTTGTCGGTGACCTTGTAGACGGTGGTGCGCTTGTCTTCCAGCGCGTTGCACACGGGGTGAGGGTTGAGGACGTTTGCCTTGATGTGGTCGGACTTGTGGGTCGTCTTGACGATCGGCAGGTTCGGGTTGAGGGCTGGGGTTTCCGGGTATTCGTGGGTGTTTGTTGCCGCGGAGGCGGGGGAGGCGGCCGCAACCATGGCCGTGGTCGCTGCGAGTGCTGTCAGACCGCCGGCGGCGGAGCGCAGGAGTGACTGTGTCAGCTTCATCGGGTGGTCCTCTCGTGGTTGTCATTCTTGTTTGGTGACGTGCGTCACCGAGTTGACGACTCAAAAGTAACTTACTGGCCGGTTGACTCGGTGGTCACAAATTCCCCTTTTGTCCAGGATTTCGGACTTGGGCGGCCATGCAGGCGCGAAGTCGGCTCCTGACCAGGGGATTTATTGGTTCTGAAAATT
Source organism: uncultured Brevibacterium sp. (assembly GCA_902489215.1). Lineage (GTDB taxonomy): Bacteria > Actinomycetota > Actinomycetes > Actinomycetales > Brevibacteriaceae > Brevibacterium. The sequence goes on along the minus strand of CABTZE010000017.1, from coordinate 4,472 downwards.
TTTCTCAAGATCAACTTCGGCTGTCACGAAACTTTTTCCCATTTTTCTTCCCTTGGGGAATAAGCGTGAGCGCTTCAGGGTTGAGCCTAGTGAACGCAAGTTTGATGAAGGTCTGAGGCTCAATGAGGTTGACGACCCAAGCATCCAGTAGCAGACTTGAGTCAGATGCACTCAGAGTGCGAAGGCTCTTTTGAAAGGAGACACGAACATGGCTCGTGCAGTAGGTATTGACCTTGGAACCACCAACTCGGTCGTCGCGGTACTCGAAGGCGGCGAACCGAAGGTCATCGCAAACGCTGAGGGTGGCCGCACCACCCCGTCGGTTGTCGCAGTGAACAAGAACGGCGATTCCCTCGTGGGTGAAATCGCCAAGCGCCAGGCTGTCACCAACGTCGAAAACACCGTGTCCTCAGTCAAGCGCCACATGGGCACCGACTGGACCACCAAGCTCGGCGACAAGGACCTTTCGGCACCGGAAATCTCGGCTCGCATTCTGCAGAAGCTCAAGCACGACGCTGAAGAGTACCTGCAGGACACCGTGACCGACGCCGTCATCACCGTCCCTGCATACTTCAACGACGCTCAGCGTCAGGCAACCAAGGACGCCGGCCAGATTGCCGGAATGAACGTCCTGCGCATCATCAACGAACCCACTGCAGCAGCTCTGGCCTACGGTCTGGAGCGCGGCAAGGAAGACGAACTCATCCTCGTGTTCGACCTCGGCGGCGGAACCTTCGACGTTTCGCTCCTGGAAGTCGGCAAGGACGACGACGACTTCTCCACCATTCAGGTGCGCGCCACCTCGGGTGACAACGAACTCGGCGGTGACGACTGGGACAAGCGCCTGGTTGACTACCTGGTCGGCCAGGTCAAGAACGGCTATGGCGTGGACCTCACCAAGGACCCCACCGCTATGCAGCGCCTCAAGGAAGCTGCTGAGCAGGCTAAGAAGGAACTGTCCAGCGCAAGCAGCACCAACATTTCGCTGCAGTACCTGTCGATGAGCGAATCCGGCCCCATCCACCTGGATGAGTCCATCAGCCGCGCCAAGTTTGAAGAGCTCACCGAGGACCTCCTGGCCCGCACCAAGAAGCCCTTCGAGCAGGTCATCGCAGATGCTGGCGTGAGCCTGTCCGACATCGACCACGTGGTCCTCGTCGGCGGTTCCACCCGTATGCCGGCAGTGGCCGAAACCGTCAAGAAGCTCACGAACGGCAAGGAGCCCAACAAGGGCGTCAACCCGGACGAAGTCGTCGCAGTCGGCGCTGCCGTCCAGGCTGGTGTGCTGCGCGGTGACCGCAAGGACGTGTTGCTCATTGACGTCACCCCGCTGTCGCTGGGTCTGGAAACCAAGGGCGGCGTGATGACCAAGCTCATCGAGCGCAACTCGCCGATCCCCACCAAGAAGTCCGAAACCTTCACGACGGCCGAAGACAACCAGCCGTCCGTGTCGATCCAGGTCTTCCAGGGCGAGCGCGAATTCACGCGCGACAACAAGCCGCTGGGCACCTTCGAACTGACCGGCATTGCACCCGCTCCGCGCGGTGTTCCGCAGATCGAAGTGTCCTTCGACATCGACGCCAACGGCATTGTGCACGTGTCGGCCACCGACAAGGGCACTGGCCAGGAGCAGTCCATGACGATCACCGGCGGTTCGGCTATTCCGCAGGAAGACATCGACCGCATGGTGCGCGAAGCAGAAGAGCACGCTGAAGAAGACAAGAAGCGCCGCGAAGCTGCTGACACCCGCAACAATGCGGAGACTGTCGCCTACCAGACGGACAAGCTCATCAAGGACAACGACGACAAGCTGCCCGAAGACGTCAAGAACGAAGTCCAGGCAGATGTCGACGCTCTGAAGGAAGCCCTCAAGGGTGACGATGACGACGCCGTCAAGCAGGCCTACGACAAGCTCCAGCAGTCGCAGACCAAGCTGGGCGAGGCCATCTACTCGGCAGCTCAGGCTGAAGCCGGCGCGGAAGGCGCACAGGCTGACGCAGGTTCTGCTGACGACGATGTCGTTGACGCCGAAGTCGTCGACGAAGACGAGGAGAAGTAATGACCACCGAGAACCCAGACGGCCGCGACGCCGGCGACCAGGGCTTCTCGTTCAAGGACAACCGTCGGATTGATCCCGAAACCGGTCAGGCCCGCCCCGCGGGTCAGGCCAGGGACGGGGCCGACGCCCCGGAGTCCGAACAGCAACCGGAAGCCCAGCAGGGTGCAGAGCAGCAGGCTGAAGCGGACGCCTCGGACCTCGGTGTCGAGATTCCCGACGACGCTTCGGGCATCGAAGATGCCGAACCGCAACCGGAATCGGATGAAGCCAAGCGCTACCTTGACGACCTGCAGCGGCTGAACGCCGAATACGCGGCCTACCGCCGCCGTTCGGAACGCGACCAGGAGGTCGCTCGTGCAGCTGGCCTGCAGGGCGCGGTCGAAGCCCTCATGCCGGTGCTTGACGAAGTGAAGCTGGCTCGCGAAGCCGGCGATGTCACCGGTCCGTACGAAAAGCACGTCGACAGGCTCCTGGAGGCTCTCGGCAAGCTTGACGTCGTGCAGTACGGCGAAGTCGGCGAAGTCTTCGACCCGAACATCCACGACGCTCTTATGCAGCAGCCTTCGGCTGATGTTGAAGAGCCCACGGTGTTCATGGTCATGCAGCCTGGCTACAAGATCGGCGAACGTGTCATTCGGGCGGCTCGGGTAGGGGTTCACCTCCCCGAGGCCTGACACGCTCACAGCTGCCGAGGCGGAGCTTCCGACCACCCGCAGGGGCACCCAGGTGCCCCACGGGGAAGGTGGGGCTCCGCCTCGGCCGCTAGAAAAACCTAAGAACAGACCATTTCGGCATTGAAAGGAGGGGCCGGATGAACTCGGGACCGCAGAATGAGTGGTTCGAGAAGGACTACTACAAGACGCTCGGAGTCTCCAAGGATGCCTCCGATGCTGAAATCAAGAAGGCCTACCGCAAACTGGCCCGCAAGTACCACCCGGACGCCAACCCGGGAAACGCGGAAGCAGAAGAGAAGTTCAAAGAGATCTCGGCTGCCAATTCGGTGATCGGGGATCCAGAGACCCGCAAACAGTACGACCAGGTGCGTGCCATGGGCGGCGGCGCCAGGTTCCAGGCGGGTGCCGGCGGTGCCGGTGCGGGTGGCTTTGAGGACATCTTCTCCGGCCTGTTCAACACGGGCGGGGCAGGAGGCCGCACTCGTGCCGGTGGTTACCCCGGCGGCTACCCCGGCGGGGGCCCGGATCTTTCTGACCTGTTCGGCGGTGGCGGCTTTGGAGGTGGCGGTTTCGGCGGCTACCAGCAGGCCCCGCAGAAGGGCGGGGACATCCGCTCGAAGGCTCGTCTGAGCTTTACCGAGGCGATTGAAGGCGCCACCGTGAAGCTCAAGATGCCCGGCGGCAAGCCGCTGACTGTTCGTACTCCCGCGGGGGTAAAGGACGGACAGGAGGTACGTGTTCGCGGCAAGGGCAAGCCCAGCCCGAATGGCGGTCAGGCTGGCGATGTGATTCTCACGGTCGAGGTTGCACCGCACAGCGTTTTCACGCGCGACGGTAACAATCTGCGTATGACGCTGCCGGTGACTTTCCCGGAGGCTGCTCTTGGAGCTCAGGTTTCGGTGCCCACTTTGGGCGGGCAGCCGGTCACCATGAAGATTCCTGCGGGCACGCCGTCGGGCCGCACATTGCGCCTGCGTGGGCGGGGTATTGACGCGAAGTCCGGTAAGGGCGACCTACTGGTGACCGTCGAAGTGACGGTGCCGCGCAATCTGAATGCAGACGCGAAGAAGGCCGTAGAGGATTTTGCCGCTGCTACCGCGGGTGAAGATCCGCGTGAAGGGCTGCAGAGGAGGGCAGGTGAAGCGTGATGATTCCCGCAGACCGTCCTGTCTACATGATTTCTGTTGCCGCTGAACTGGCCGGTATGCATCCGCAGACGCTGCGGCAGTATGACCGTCTGGGGCTGGTGACACCTCAGCGGTCTGCTGGGCGCGGACGCCGCTATTCGGCTGATGACATTGAGAAGCTGCAGCTGGTGCAGCGGTTGAGCCAGGATGACGGCATCAACCTCGAGGGCATTAAGCGGATCCTGCGGATGCGCGAAGAAATCGAGGCTATGCGCCGCGAACAGGAAGCTATGCGCGCCGAAATGGACGCTATGCGCAGGCGGCTGGAGACTGCCGGGCGGATTTTCGCAGCGGCGTCGTCTGGTGATGTTGTGTCCTTGTTTGAGGATTCGCAGGGGGCGGGCCGCAGGGCGCGTCCGGCCAGGCGCATTGCCGGTGTCCTGATGCCGGGCACTTCGTCGCGCCGTACGCGGTAGAGGCTCTGTCGGCCGTTTTGCAGTAAGGCTCGGAGCGGCGCGGTTTTTGAACAACGCGAAGGGGCGGCCCTGTGTGGGCCGCCCCTGTTGCGTGTCAGTTCAGAATGTCAGTTCTGGACTGGTTGTGTTCAGGCTT
>CABTZE010000016.1 GCA_902489215.1 uncultured Brevibacterium sp. | reverse complement strand
CTCGGGACGGTCGGCGGGATTCAGTCCATTTCGGCCACACGAAAAGCGTAGAAACCGATAGGGTTTTCCGTAAGCACCTGGCGACGCTGGAGGGAACACTGTGACTGCACCCGATCTCGAGGTGGATTACGACTCTGCCGATTCGATCCTGGAAGTCATCGGCCGGAGCCTGCGTGTGGACAGGAAACTCAATCAGCGCAAGCCGTGGGACGGTTTTGTGGTTGTGTCCGGTTACGAGCCGGGGCACTCAGCTCACCAGGCATGGCGGTTTGTCGGTGAGGAAACGTGGATCACCACAGTGTCCGCGCTGAATCCGGCGTTCAACGAGGCGCTGATCGCGCGGCTTCGGGAACTGACTGCAGATCCCGAGCGTGGTGATTGGCAGACCTGGATTGCCCGATACGACCTTGCCAGCGACAGCTTCGACCACACGTTCCTTTGGCCTGGGGAAGACGACGGCTATAACGTTCTTGCCTATGACACCCCGATGTCGGCAATCGAAAAACTGAACCCGGCCCACCGGGCTGAGTAATCGTAAAGCCGCACATCTGCACCAGCCACAGTACGGATCAGCGACGGCTGGGTGCGGTCGGCGATCCGTCGTGCCGCGGCCGTCGGCGACGGACATCGCGCCAGCAACGTCGTGACCAAGCTAACCCGGTTAGGTATGTTCAGGTTCCGGTTTCTTGCTGAACCATCCGAAGAAATGAGCCATCTTCACGATGAAGACAACGAGGGCAACAGCTAGCAGAACAAACGTCAGATAGTACGCCGTGCTCGATATGAGAGTGCTCTGCTGAACGGGTGGATATCCATCTTGAAAACAGACTATCTGCGGTGGAGCAAATGATGTTTCGATCCATGCTGACGTTGAGTGCCGAATCTCGCCCGAACCGTTCACTGGACATTTTCCCACTCCCTCTATAGCGTTATCGGCTTGCCACGTCTCAGCAAGAAACGCGACCATCGATACTGCAAACGTGCAGACAGCACCGAGAATGAACACTCTGGTGCGAACAAAGCGAGAAACCCATGTGGATGTTGTCTTTTTCATAGAAGTATCCCGCCCGCATTCTAGTGCGTGATGGCTTTAGGCCGCTTGTCTTCGGACTCGTCCCGAAAGACTGAACCCGGCCCACCGGGCTGAATAACCGCAAAGCGGCCCGGGGTCTGCTCGTCCCGGGTTGAGGTCGCCCCCTGCACCCTATTGGTTCTTCAGTTCGCCTCTAGGAGCGATCACAATGCGCGGGCTGTACTGCGGTCGCAACCATGTGATGAGTGTGACCATTTGCTTCCCGCTCACGGATACGCACCCGGCGGTCGAACTGTCTGGTTTCAGGACATCGTTCACCCCTGCCGCTGAGAATCGGCCTGCGGGTGTCTCACGACATAGTTCCCACCCATATTCGGACGGCCCGACACCCTTGAGCCGGGTTCTGCGTCTTAGCAACAACTGCTGACGGGAGTTTCTGTTGCTCAAGGGAGTCTCCGTGCGGCTCAAGCGTGGATTAGTCGTTAACGGTGCGGAGACGCGGAATAGTCAGCCATCCAGCAGCCGCGGCGGCAAGAGACAACCCGCACGTTTCAGCGGGTTCTGCAGATCAGGGCACATGCTCCAGCTTGGGGTGTGCAGCATCTACAGCGGGGAACGATGACCCGACACACCAGTCGCCACACACACAAAAAATCCCGGAACATCGAGTGAACGATGTCCCGGGACTTCACACTGTGCGCGGAGGGGGACTTGAACCCCCACGACCGTATAAGTGGCCACTAGCACCTCAAGCTAGCGCGTCTACCAATTCCGCCACCCGCGCTGGGCAACAGAGAACACTCTACACCCTGGTCAGACGAATGCAAAATCGACTTCGCGCCGGCGTTTATGGCGTGAAATCACGTGCTCGAAGGGGTGACTTTTGAGATCACGTGCGGTGCTCCATCGGATTTGCGCGTCACAGCTGTCGTAATGCTCTTTCCATCCCGAAACAGGCTGAAATCGACCGTGCTCGGCAGCAGGAGCGGCTTAGCGAACTGAATCTCCCACACGTATTTGTCGCTTGTGACATCAGTCGCATTGAGCGCACGCGCAGCCGTGTACATTCCATGGGCAATACGCCGCGGAAAGCCAAACGCCTTCGCCGCGACACCGTTGAGGTGAATCGGGTTGTGGTCCCCTGACACCGCGGCATAGCTGCGACCAACTGCTGGTTCGAGCCGCCACTGGGCTGTTGGCAGGCTGTCTGCCTGCCATTCAATGCGCGGAATCGCTTCGCCTTCATCTGCGTCGATCAGCTCAGCACCCTTTGCCAGATAGACCGAGGTTTCTTCGAAAACCGGGGCTCCACCTCGGCGGCCTGTGACGTGGATATCGACCACGGCACCCTTGGGATGCCGGCGGGGAGCGGAAACGGACGTCTCCACGGTCAGTTCCTCGTTCACCCACACGGGTTCGAGAAGCTCAAAGCGGTTGTAGACGTGGACCATGCCGAGCACCGGCAGAGGGAACTCCTTGTCGGCCATGAGCTCAAGCGAGGGCAGGAACCCGAGCGTGTGCAGATATGCGGGACTGACCTTGTTGCCGACAGACCCGGAGGCAACGCGCTGGAAACGAGCCCACGCCGCAGGGTCGATGCGGTGTTCCTCGATCAATGTTCGCCCGGGTGCGGTTGCCTTCTGCGGACCCCGACGCAGTGCCGTCAAAGCCGCTTTCGCGTAGGTTGAAGCGCTCATCACGCACCGACCATATTCTGTCCGCACACACGCAGTGTCTGTCCGTTGATCCCGCCGGCAGCGGGGCTTGAAAGGAAGGCGATGGCCTCAGCGACATCGACGGGAAGACCACCCTGCTGCAGGCTGGACAGGCGCCGGGCGACCTGACGGGTGAGGAACGGCATCGCCGCGGTCATATCGGTTTCAATGAAGCCCGGCGCCACCGCGTTGATGCTTCCGCCGCGAGCGGCGAAGTCTCCCGCGCCCGCCGCGGCCATGCCGATGACACCGGCTTTGGACGCCGAGTAGTTCGTCTGACCGCGGTTGCCGGCAATACCCGATGTCGATGCGAGGCTTACCACGTGCGGTTCACTCCCCCATGCATCGGCCAGCTGGGAGTTGATACGCAGCTGGGATTCGAGGTTGACCGCAAGAACCGAATCCCACTGCTGCTGATTCATATTGGCCAGCAGTTTGTCGCGAGTGATGCCGGCGTTGTGCACGAGGATGTCCACGGGAGCACCGACGGTCTCGGCAAGGCGCGTGCCGGCGTTTTCAGCTGTGACGTCAAGCGCGCAGGCACGACCGCCGATCGAGTTCATGGTCTTTGTAAGAGCATCGCCGGCCTGGGGAACGTCAACGCCGACGACATCGGCCCCGTCGCGGGCAAGGGTCTTGGCGATGGCTGCGCCAATGCCGCGGGCCGCACCCGTGACGACAGCGGTCTTGCCCGCCAGGGGGCCATTGTCCCCGCGGGCTGCGAACTGTTCGGCATCAATCGGCGTACCGGCTCTTGAGTTCACGCGCAGGAACTGGCCGGACACATAGGCCGACTTCGATGACAGGAGGAACCACAGGGCAGCCCGGACGCTCGGCGCGTCGAGGTCCACGCCGTCCAGCTGAATGCCGTTTGTCGTTGAACCGCGCAGCATTTCGTGTGCCAGGGAGCGCGTCATGCCCTCGACCGCCTGGCGTGCAGAGTTGAGCTCTGCCGATGCGCTGGCATCGGGGGCGTGCGCGACCGTGATGATTCGCGCGCAGGCGGTCATGCGCTTCAAAGCGGCACCGATTCCAAGCGTGATCTCTGCGAGGTCCGCCGGTGCTTCGATTTGGGTGTAGTCGGCGACGATTCCGCTGTAGCGGTAGGCCGGATCAAAGCTTCGATGTACGCGGAACCCGTTGTCTTCCAGAAGCTGAGCCAGCGTGTCTGCGGCGCTTCCGGCACCGACCAGCAGAATCGGGTCTTTGAGATAGGCCGCACCCGAATCAAAGCGGCGCAGCTTCACCGGTGACGGCAGGCCGAGCTTCTTGACGATTCCAGCCAGCGGGCCATTCGCGATGTCAATGTATTTGTCAGCCATGTCATGCCTCCACGATTGCTGCGAGTCCCTGACCGCCGGCCGCGCAGATGGAAATGAGTGCGCGCTTACCGCCGGTTTCCTTCAGATGTTTGGCTGCTGAGGCGACAATCCGTCCACCGGTTGCCGCGAACGGGTGTCCGGCAGCCAGCGACGATCCGTTCGGGTTGATCTTGCTGCGCTCAATCGTTCCCAGCGGCGAATCCAAGCCCAGGCGTTCACGGCAGAACTCTTCGGATTCCCACGCCGCCAGGTGACACAGAACGGTCGATGCGAACGCCTCGTGGATTTCAAAGAGGTCGAAGTCAGCGAAGGTCAGCCCGTTGCGGTCCAGCAGACGCGGCACGGCATAGGCGGGCGCCATGAGGAGGCCCTCGTTTCCGGTGACGAAGTCGACTGCTGCGACCTCGGCGTCCTTGAAGTACGCAAGCGGCTCATAGCCGTGTGCCTGCGCCCATTCCGGGCTTGCCAGAAGCACGCTCGATGCGCCGTCAGTCAGCGGTGTCGAGTTGCCCGCAGTCATAGTTGCGGGGGTGTCGAGGCTGTGGCCGAAGACCGTGCCGAGTTTTGCCAGCGCTTCCGGGGTCGAGTCGGGACGCAGGTTGCCATCACGAGTCAATCCCAGGTACGGGGTGACGAGGTCGTCGAAGAAACCGCGGTCCCATGCCGCGGCGAGGTTCTGGTGCGAAGCGGCTGCAAGAGCATCTTGGTCTTCGCGGCTGATGCCCCACGCGGCGGTTGTGCGGGCCTGGTGTTCACCCATCGACAGGCCGGTGCGCGGCTCGGCATTGCTCGGCGGAGCGGGTGCGAGGTCTGCGGGGCGAATGCTCGCCAGCGCCTTGAAGCGGGCGGGCAGGGTGCGTGCCCGGGAAGCCTCGAGAAGTGCCCGGCGCAGGCCCTCGCTGACTGCGATTGGAGCATCCGAGGCGGAGTCAACTCCCGAAGCAATGCCGGCTTCGATCTGGCCCACCTTGATCTTCTGGGCGATGGAGACGACGGATTCGAGACCCGTTGCGCAGGCCTGCCCGAGGTCAAAAGCGGGGGTCTGCGGGGCGAGAGCTGAGCCGAGCACTGCCTCGCGGGTGATGTTGAGATCGCGCGAGTGGCGAAGAACAGCTCCGCCGGCAACAGCCCCGAGGGTCTGCCCGGCAAGGCCGAAGCGGGCGCTTAGACCGTCGATGGCCGAGGTCAGCATGTCCTGTACGGAAGCTTCGGCGTATTCACGGTTTGAGCGGGCGAAGGGAATGCGGTTGCCGCCGAGGATTGCGGCCGGGGTCTGTGACACGAGAACCTCCTGAAGGGTTATCTGATACGAACAGTACTTGATACTGTTGCCGTATGGAACCGCAGAGACGCGACGGCCGCGCAGCACGATGGGACGCTCACCGCGCCCGCAGGCGTGCTGACCTGCTTCGATCGGCGCGCAAAGCGGTCGATGCCCACGGCGATCTTTCAATGGACGACATCGCCGCCCAGATCGGGACGTCGAAAACTGTTCTCTACCGCTACTTCGGTGACCGCACCGGGCTGCGCCGCGCTATGGGCGAATGGGCACTGGGCCGTATTGAGCACAGCCTGAACACCGGCGGGCAGGGCAGCCCGAAGGACGAACTGCGCGACATGGTCTTCGCGTTTGCCCAGTTCGCAGCTGGATCCCCCAATGTCTACCGCTTCTGCGATATCGCAGTCAGCCCTGACAGCCCTTTTATGAAGGGCATTGCGGAGCTCATTGCCTCTCGCCTGCGCCTGGTCGGACCCGATGGACTGGCCTGGTCCTACGGCGCGCTGGGCTTCATCCACTCGGCCGCCCAGCACTGGCTCACGCAGATCCCCTCGGACGAGCCTTCCGGGGCCGAGTCTTTCGGGGACGGCGTTCCCTCCCACGATCATCTTGCCTCCACGCTGACCGACTGGCTGTACGCATCAGCCCGAACCCTTCCAGGAGAATCATGAGCAGCAAAGACCACCTGCCAGTCGACGTTGAAGTCCTCTCGGCCCTGCTGGACGGCACTCGCGCCGAAGCCCGCGCCGCCGGCCGTGCATTTGCGGGAGGCGACGGGCTTCTGCTGGAAGACAGCTGGACGCTGAACGAAAAGCGCGAAGCAACACGTGAAAGCCTGCAGAAACTGGTTGAAACGGGAATCGCCCGCGCTCCCCTGCCCCAGCGGCTCGGCGGTGAGAACCGGCACGACCAGCACATCACGATGTTCGAAGAGATCGTCACGGTCAGCCCTTCCCTGCAGATCAAAGCGGGCGTGCAGATTGGCCTGTTCGCCGGCGCAATTCAGCACCTGGGCAATGAAGAACAGCACGATGCATGGCTGCTCGATGCGATAGAAGGCCGCCTTCTGGGCTCGTTCGCGATGACAGAAATCGGCCACGGCTCCGATGTCGCGGCAGTCGCCACGACCGCCGAGTACGACCCTGAAACGCAGGAGTTCGTCATCAACACGCCGTTCCGCGCAGCGTACAAGGAGTACATAGGCAACGCGGCCTGCCACGCACAGGCAGCGGTCGTGTTCGCCCGCCTCATCACCGCCGGCGTAGATCACGGCGTGCACGCGCTGTTCGTACCCGTCCGCGACGAAGACGGAAATCCCTTGCCGGGCATTTCGATTGAAGACGACGGATACAAGGGCGGACTTCCCGGTGTCGACAACGGCCGTTTCGCCTTCGACCACGTGCGCGTTCCCCGCACCCACCTTTTGGACCGATACGGAAGCGTCTCAGAAGACGGCGAATACTCCTCGCCCATCGAATCACCCGGCCGGCGTTTCTTCACAATGCTCGGCACCCTGGTACAGGGCCGCGTCTCACTTGTCGGGGCATCCAACACAGCGGCGAAACTGGCCGCCGACATCGCAGTGCGCTACGCACTCGCCAGGCGCCAATTCCAATCACCGGACGCCGCGGAAGAATCCACGCTGCTGTCCTACCGCCGTCACCAGCGCCGACTCATGCCGAAGCTCGCACAGATCTGGGCCAACCAAGCCGCATACGAGCGCCTACTGGACCAGTTCGACGCGGTGTTCTCCGGACGGGACGACACGGAAGAAGCCCGAGCGGAACTTGAAACGCTGGCCGCTGGGCTGAAGGCCACAACCACCTGGGAAGCACTCGACATCATCCAGGAAGCGCGCGAAGCTTGCGGCGGTGCAGGCTTCATGGCCGAAAACCGCCTCGTGGGGCTGCGCCACGACCTCGACGTGTACGCCACCTTCGAAGGTGACAACACGGTCCTGCTGCAGTTGGTGGGCAAGCGTCTCCTGACGGACTACGCGAGCGAAATGCGCGACCTCGATGTCGGCGGGATTGCCCGCTACGTTGGCAGCTACGCGGCTGAGCACACACTCTTCCGCTCCGGTATTGCAAATGTCAGCTCGACCATCGGGGATCTCTTCACACCGGCGATGAACGAAAAGCGCATCCGGTCGGGTCGCCTGCAGGAAGCGCTCCTTGCATCCCGAGCAGAGGTGACGCTGACCGAACTGGCCGCGAACCTCCGGCCGGCGAAGAAGATGAGCTCGACCGATGCCGCGGAGCTGTTCAACGACCACCAGAACGACCTCATCGAAACCGCACGAGCATTCATCGAGCTGCACAAGTGGCGGGCACTCAATGACCTCATGCACTCCGTGGACCCGAAAGACAACCCGGCAGAAGCGAAGTTCCTCCGGCGCATGCGCGACCTTTACGGCCTTGAACTCATCCAGGCTCACGCCGGATGGCACATCGCCAACGGTCGTCTGTCCATGACACGGGCTCGCCAGATTGAACCGACGATCAACCGTCTGGTGCGCAAGCTCGCGGCCAACGCCGGTGATGGCGTTGCCGCTTTCGGCTATGGCCCCGAACACCGCAGGTGCCCTATTGCCGACGGTGCCGAAGAACACCGACAGCAGGAGGCCCAGGACTACTACGCCCAGCTCAAGCGCAGCGGCAACATGCCGCGGGATGAAAAGGACATCTACCGCCGCAAACAGCAGCGCGAAGCGCAGCTGAAAGAAAAATCAGCAGAGCGCTGAGCTGCGGCAAGGCGCCTGACAGCATCCACCGCTGCCGCTAATGTCGTATGCATCGTAATGACGGCCGGTTTGGAAGCGAATCGAGGAGAGCGATGGCCACCGACAGCACCAGCATCCGACAGACCCGCAAAATCAAACCGTGGCTGTGGGGTGCTGGTGTTCTCGGACTCGCCGCAGTACTCGTGATCACAGTCGTCGTCGTTATGACGGCGACGGGAAAGCCGCAGGCCCAGAAGACGGGAAGCGACTGCGCGGGCCTTTCAGATGATCAGGCCAGTCCCACCGCTGCACCGAAGACCAGGTGGGAATCGTATGGCGATTCGCCTTTCACGCTTCCTACCTCAGACGAATTCGGACCGCTTCACCAAGACGGCGCGATGCCGCGGTGCTTTGCCCATTCCCCAACGGGCGCTGCCTACGCTGCAGCCAATCTCGCAGCCGCGTTTTCCATCGGCAAGCAAATCGAGGCCGCAGTGGATTCACTCGAAGCGAAGAAGCAGCTCGAAGTCGAAAAGCTGCAGGGCGAGAACGGCATCTTCAAACAGCCCAAAGGATTCCGGATTGAGAGCTACACAGAAGCCAACGCGGAAGTTGCCCTCTACGCGCCGAAAGACACGGCTGCACTCATCTACCGGCTCGTATGGGATGACAGCGCCGACGACTGGCGGCTCGATATGACAGCGCCTCCGCAGTACGATCCGGACCCTCAGGCCTCAGATTTCATCATGTGGAAGTGAACCGACCCCCAGCACCCCCGCAAGTGAACCTGAAAAGGCTGCTCCGCCTCGTCAGCTGAGGAACCGCGACACGTACGCGCCGACCGCGCGGGCTTCCGTCAGGAAGCCGTCGTGGCCGACGTCCGTAGGGATCTCGGCGTACTCAACCTGCCCCGGCAGGTTGTCGGCAATGAGCTTCACCTGCTGCGGGGGGTACAGCCGGTCTGTCGACAGCGACAGAACCAATGCCGGACCCGTGTAGCGCGACAGTGCCTGTTTCAGCGTGTCGGCACGACCGCGGCGGACGTCGTGATCCCGCAGCGCTTCCGTCAGAAGAATGTACGCCTGCGCATCAAAGCGGCCCACGAGCTTGTCCCCGTGGTAATCCAAATAGGACTGCACGGCGTAATAGGGGTCGTCGGACATGTGCTGCAGGCTGCGGCCGAAACGCGAATTGAGCTCCGCGTCGCTGCGGTAGGTCAAATGCGCAATCTTCCGGGCCAAGCCCAGTCCCTTTGTGGGTGCCGAACCCAGTGCGGCGTAGTCACCGCCCGCGTAGTCGGGATCCATAGTGATGGCCGCGACCTGTGCGTGGGCCCAGGCGATCTGGTCGGCCTCCGAATAGGCGGGCGCTGCAAGAACCGTCAGTCGCTGCACCCGCTCAGGGGCTTCGAGAGCCAGCTCCAGAGCGCGTGCACCACCCATCGAACCGCCGATCGCGGCGTACAGGTGGTCAATGCCCAAGTGGTCCAGCAGGAGAAGCTCCAAACGCGCCATGTCGCGGATGCTGACCCGCGGGAACCGTCCGCCGTACGGCAGGCCATCCGGCGCTGTCGACAGCGGACCCGTAGTGCCTGTGCACCCACCGAGAGCGTTGGTGCAGATGACGAAGAAGCGGTCTGTGTCAATAGGCCGGCCGGGGCCGACCAGCTCTTCCCACCACCCGGGAGCGGCGCCGGCCGCATGGGCGTCCATGCGGCCGGACGTCACGTGGGAGTCACCGGTGAGAGCGTGTTCGACAATCACAGCATTCGACTTTTCGGCATTGAGCGTGCCGAATGTTTCGTATGCGAGGCTGATGTGATCGAGAACGCCGGATTCAAGGGCGAAGTCGTCGATCTCGAGAACTCTGTTCACACTGGTGACTGTCATGGCGGATCAGCCGCGAGCTGCGGCAAAGCCCTTCTCGAGGTCGGCAATGATGTCGTCAATTCCCTCAATGCCCACCGACAGGCGAACGAACGCGGGATTGACGCCTGCTGCACGCTGCTCTTCTTCGCTCAGCTGCGAGTGAGTGGTCGAAGCCGGGTGGATGACGAGCGAACGGACATCGCCGATGTTGGCCACGTGGCTGTGCAGTTCGAGTGCTTCAACGAACTTCACCGCTGCGTCATAGCCGCCTGCGATGTTGAAGCCAAGAACCGCGCCGACACCGTTGGGCAGGTATTTCTTGCCCAGTTCGTGCCACGGCGAGGACTCCAGTCCCGCGTAGGACACCGATTCGACGTCATCGCGCGCCTCAAGCCATTCGGCGACACGCGCAGCGTTCTCTACGTGACGCTCCATGCGCAACGACAGGGTTTCAATACCCTGTTGCAGGAGGAACGCGTTGAACGGCGATGCTGAAGTGCCGAGGTCGCGCAGCAGCTGGACGCGGATCTTCAGGCCGTAGGACACGTTCGCGCCAAACGGCGAGTCAGCTCCGAGGTCACGGGCGAACACCAGGCCGTTGTAGGAGTCGTCCGGTTCGTTGAAGCCGGGGAACTTCTCTGGGTTCTTGCCGTAGTCGAAGTTGCCCGAGTCGACGATGACACCGGCGATTGACGTGCCGTGCCCGCCGAGGAACTTGGTCGCCGAGTGGACGACGACGTCAGCACCGTGCTCGATGGGGCGCAGCAGGTACGGGGTGGCGAGAGTGTTGTCGACGATGAGAGGCACACCGGCTTCGTGTGCGACATCGGAAACGGCGCGGATGTCGAGCACGTCCGAGCGGGGGTTCGAAATGGTTTCACCGAAGAACGCCTTGGTGTTGGGCTTTACGGCGCGCTTCCACGCTTCGATGTCGCTGGGGTCGTCAACGAAAGTCGTTTCGATGCCGAGCTTGCGCAGGGTCACGTTGAGCAGGTTGTAGGTACCGCCGTAAAGGCTGGGGCTGGACACAATGTGGTCGCCGGCCTCAACGATGTTGATCAGCGACAGGAACTCTGCCGACTGGCCCGAGGACACGAGAACCGCATGGACGCCGCCTTCGAGGCTCGCGATCCGGTTTTCAACCGCTTCGGTCGTCGGGTTGGTCAGGCGGGTGTAGATGGGGCCCAGCTCTGCAAGGGCAAAGCGGTTTGCAGCGGTCTTCGTGGAGTCGAAGACGAACGAGGTGGTCTGGTAGATGGGCAGCGCACGTGCGCCGGTTTCGCTGTCCACTACCTGGCCGGCGTGGATCTGGCGGGTCTCAAAAGCCTGTTCAGCCAAGGGAATCTCCTTTGTGAAGTCTTGTCCCGGATTTGGTTTGGTCTGGGATGTTGGTGCTCACGCTAGGTTCGGATTCTGGCCTGCGGGCGCGGTCTCGTCATGTCTGTGTCACGGCTCGTCACATTCGGTCACAGACTTGTCTGTTCGCGTCATGAAGCCCATCCGCGGGCGGCAAAACGGCAGTTTCCCACCCAAAGTGCGGTGCTACTGGAAGTCACGGGAGCGGATGGGGACGTCGACTTCCAGCGGCACGATGCTGTGGGCGTAGAGGCTGATGACGCTTCCCGCACGTTGGATCAGCCCCGTGACGGCAATTGCGCTGCGGGTCAGCGCGTGCGGTGAAAAACGACGGATGAGCCCGCGGGTGCACACGATGTTGAGCATGCCGAATTCGTCTTCCAGGTTGATGAACGTGATGCCCTGAGAAGTGCTCGGCCGCTGACGGTGCGTCACAATTCCGGCGACGGTCACCCGCTGGCCCTGGGCTGCCTTCTGAACGTCTGCCGTCGACCAGCAGCCGCGAGCAGCAAGATGCGCGCGCAGGTGCTCCGTCGGATAGCCCTCGACCGTGATTCCGGTGGAGAACAGCTGAGCGAGCGTGACATCGAAGTCATCCATAGCCGGCAGCGCGGGAGGCTGGGCGGCCGGAGCGGTCCCCGGCAGCGTCTGCGGCCCCGCCCGGCCCAAAGCACCGGCCGTCCACAGCGCCTGCCGACGATCCACCTCGAAACAGTCAAAAGCCCCGGCCGTGGCAAGAGCCTCAAGGACCCGCACACCCACCCCGGTGCGTTCGGCGACATCGACGATTGAGGTGTACTCCCCCGCCTGCCGTTCCCGTTCTAGGGCAGAAGCAGCATCGGCAACACCCTTGACCTCATCCAGCCCCAAGCGGATGGCGAACCCGCCGGAAGACTCAGCATCCGCCTCGAGATCCGTGCGTGACCCAGATAAGTTGATGTGCACCGGGCGGATGGCAATGCCGTGACGTCTGGCATCGGAGATGAGCGACTGCGAAGAGTAGAAGCCCATCGGCTGACTGCGCAGAAGCCCCGCTGTGAAGGCCGCGTGGTGGCGATATTTGAACCACGCGGACTCATAGACCAGACCGGCAAAGGACAGCGCGTGGGATTCGGGAAAGCCGTAGTTGGCGAACGCCGCGATCTTGTCGAAGATGACCTGCGCTGTCTGTTCGTCAATTCCCCGCCGCCTGCAGCCTGTGTGGAAGCGCTGCTGAAGCTCGCGCATCTTCCGCTGGCTGCGGGAAGCACCCATGGCGCGGCGCAGCTCATCGGCATCCGAACCTGAAAACCCCGCAACGTCGATTGCCAGCTGCATGAGCTGTTCCTGAAACAGCGGAACACCGAGCGTCTTTTCCAGTGCCCGCCGCGTGCTGGGGTGAATGTACTCAATGTCCTCCAGACCCTGCCGGCGGCGAATATACGGGTGCACAGATCCGCCCTGAATGGGGCCGGGGCGAATGAGCGCCACCTGCACCGCGAGGTCATAGAAGTTGCGGGGTTTGAGTCTGGGCAGCGTGGCCAGCTGGGCGCGTGATTCCACTTGGAACACGCCCAGGGCATCGGCCCGGCACAGCATGTCGTAGACCCCGTCCTCCTGGGGAATCTGCGCCCGATCGATGCGCGTTCCGGTGTGCTGCGCGACGAGGTCGACCATTTCGTGCAGGGCCCCGAGCATACCGAGGCCCAGAAGATCGAACTTCACCAAGTCCATTGCAGCGCAGTCGTCTTTGTCCCACTGCAGGACGGTGCGGCCGGGCATGGAGGCCTGTTCAATGGGCACGACCTCGCCCAGTGGGCGGTCGGCGAGCACCATTCCGCCGGAGTGAATGCCCAGGTGACGCGGTGTGCCCAGCAGACCCTCCGCCAGCTGGAGCACCTGGGGCGGAGCCGGGGATTCGTCTGCGGGAGGCAGGGATCGCCAGCGGTGGACGCCCTTTGTGAAGGCGTCCTGCTGGCCGGGACTGTAGCCCAGGGCGTGAGCGGCATCGCGGATGGCAGAACGGGGCCTGTAGGTGATGTAGTTGGCCACCTGTGCGGCACGCTCGCGCCCGTATGTGCGATAGGTGTACTGGATGACCTCTTCGCGCCGACTGGATTCGATGTCGAGGTCGATGTCCGGGTAGCCCGCACGCTCGGGGCTGAGGAAGCGGTCGAACAGCAGCTGGAACTGGACGGCATCAACGGCCGTCACGCCGAGGACAAAGCACACCGCCGAGTTCGCCGCTGAGCCACGCCCCTGGCAGAAGATGTTGTTCTCACGGCAGAACCGCGCAATGTCTTCGACTATGAGGAAGTAGCCGGCCAGCCCCATGGAGTCGATGACGTCGAGTTCACGGTGGATCTGCTCCCACGCCCGAGGCGCCTGTTCCGGGCTGCCGTACCGTTTCCGGGCACCGTGAATCACCAGGTCGCGCAGATGTTCGGCGTCTGTTCTCCCAGCTGGTACGGGCGCGCTGGGCAGCCCTGCACGTGCTGCGCGCAGCTCGAATGCGCATTCGTCGCCGATGGCTGCGGCCATGCTGACCGGGCCGGGGCCGAAGCGCGCCAGCATTTCGGCGGGCGTGTGGATCCTGGCCGAGGCTGTTGGGGGCAGCCACCCGGCCAGTTCGGACAGCGGCAGGCGCGAGCGGACGGAAGCTCGCACCTGCGCATCGTGGAATCCTGTGCGGTCGGCGTAGTGCACGGCGTTTGTGGCTGCCGCCGGCAGGCGGAATCTGGCTGCGATGTCCTGCAGGTGGGCTATGCGCGCATCGTCGTCGGGCAGTCCGAAGCGGGTGAGTTCGACGACGACCCGATCGCGGCCGAACAGGTCGACCAACCGCCGCAGCGCCGCAGCTCCCCCGTCGGGGTCATTGAGTGCCCGTCCCAGGTGCCCTTTGCGGCAGCCGGTGAGGATCTTCCAGTCGGCCTCGAGAGCGGCGAGTTCTTCGATTTCGAACACCGGCCTGTTCTTTTCGCCGCGCATATTGGCCCGGGTGATCGCCGCTGAAAGCTGCCGATAGCCTTCCACTCCGACCGCGAGCACCTGCAGGTGGTGAGCTTCCGGGTCGATCTGGCCGGGAATCTTCTCCTGCAGACCGAGTGACAGTTCCGCGCCGAATACCGTGGGGACGTCATGTTCGCGGGCGGCCTGGGCGAACTGCACTGCTCCGCCGAGGCTGTTGTGGTCTGTCAGCGCCATTGCGCTCAGTCCTGTCCGGGCGGCTTCGGCTATCAGTTCGTCTGGCTGCGATGCTCCGTCAAGGAAGCTGAAGACCGAATGCGTGTGCAGTTCGGCATAGCGGACGGAGTGTGGAGCCGTGCGCACTGCCGGTGCGGGTGAAGCCGGTTTGGGCTCTGCAGACGAGGCGGCGGGCCAGCCAGCTCCGACGGGTCGGCTGACTACGGGGTCGGGCTGTGTGGCTGATAGGCGCCGTTCGAGTTCTGACCACGGTGTGCGCGGGTTGAAACCGCTCATTCGTACCTGCCGGCTATTGACCACTGGCCGTTTTCCTTTTTCAGCAGCAGAGCGCGGTCGTCGTCGGTCAGCACCTGCAGGCGCACCCGGTACTGTCCCGGTGGGTCCCACCATTCGGCTTCGACCGGCCACGCCGATGAATAGGCGATGACACGACTGTGCTCCCCGCCCGGCCACACAATCCTGTCCGGTGGGCTGTCCAGCCCGGAGGGTCTGGCCACGACAGTGTTGCCGTGGGCGTCATAGAGGTCGATGTCAGCTGTGTCGACGAGGGTCGGCTGGGGTGCCGGGAGAGCGCCGGGCCAGGGTGCCCGGCTGTCCCTGAGCGGCCGAGGTGTCTGCTGCCACGGGGTCCACAGGTTCGTTTCGCTGGGCTCACGGCCGCCCTGCACGTGCGGTACGCGCACGGCGTCGGGGCCGAAGAGGCCCTGTAGACGCTCGAGTGTGCGGCTGACGTCCCCTGAACGAGCACTGAAGAGATCCGCGGCGTTTTCCAGCGGTCGGACGAGTTCAGCCGCTGTGAGTTCGATGAGGCTGATGCCGTCATCTGTGTCAGGTGAGCTGGCAGCCGTCGAGACCTGCGGTTCTGCGCTCCCGCCTCGTGTGGCCAGCCAGCCGTCAGCCTGCCAGCGGACGCGGTCGGCGATGTGCGATTCGTCCATGTCCGGCAGTCGCCACGTGCGCTGTTCGGCCTCTGCGTCGGAAGCATGGAGGACGACTGTCACCTGCGTGCACACCAGCCCGGTGCTGCGAACACGACGGAAGAGGTCTGCGGCAGCACTGCGCGCGTAGAAGGACAGTGCGTCGGTTCGGCCCGTGGGCGGTTCAATGGGACAGGAGACGCTCACATCGGCCGTTCGGAGGTGTGTGGCGGGGAGTGACTCGGTCAGTCCCGCCGCCAACAGCCTGGCAGTCTGCCCGACAGAGCCGAAGCGCGTGTAGACGCTGTCAGCTGACAGTGCCGCGAGATCGCCCAGAGTCCCCAGCCCCAAATGGCCCAGCTGCTGGACGAAGTCCGCGTAGCGCTCCGGGTGGGCTTCTGTCAGTGTGCTGACCGGCAGCGGTGCGAGGAACTCTGCTGTTTGCCCTGGTTCAACGCGGTGTGAGCGATGTGCTGCAAGAACTGCCGCAAACGGCGAATCTGCGATGCCGGCCAGCACTTCCCAGCCGGTGGCGTCGGTCAGCGCCGTCAACAGCTCTTCTGTCGCGGTCTCTTCCGTGTGGGTGCGGGCGAAAGAGCTGACGGGAACGCCGATGGTGCCCGGCCGCAGCAGGGTGAAGCGTGCCATGCGGTCTTCGAGGATTCCCACACTGCGGGCGAAGAGCCGCTGTTCGGTGTCTTCGCTGTAGTCGAGTACGGCAGCCTGCGGGCAGCGGTAGCCGACTGCCCGTCGGTTCAGCCCCACGGCAATGCCCGCAGCCCGGGCCTGCGCATCTGCGCTGATGACCCGCCCGGTGTGCAGGACAACCGCTGGGGTGTTCGGCGAAACACCGGCGGCTTCGGCGTGAGCGACGGCGGTGAAGTCCGGTACGTGGAGTACGAGTGTGCGCAGTGTTCCGCCGGGCTCGGCCGGCTGTTTCTGGGCCGCAGCGGTGTCGCGGTGAGCATCAGACAAGGTGGATGCCCCTTTCCTCAGCCCGGCCGGATGATCCGGGCAGCAGCAAGTGGACGCGTTCGCGATCGCGGTCGACCGTGACGGCACATTCGCTCAGCGCTCCCGTTCCTTGGGCCAAGCCCGCCCACCGCGGGGCAGAAACAGACACCGTGCGGTCTGCGGTTCCCTTCGGCTGTCGGCTGCTGCCCACCACGAGGAGGCTCATGCGGCGTTCGCGCACTTTCGCCCGCAGACGAGCCTGTTCGGTGGGTGTCAGAGAAAAGCCCGGGCGGACGATGATCGCGGAAAAGGACTCCACGAGAATCGACACTGCCCGCAGCCAATCGCGAGCGTCGACCTCAACGCGGGCAAAGCGACTGAGCGAAATCCCGTAGTCGGCAATCGCCTGCACAGCGGGCTCCCCCACTCCCACGGCGGCTGTCCAGTGATCCTCCGCACTCAGACGAGCCACGGCTGCCAGCGCCAACGACAGAGCCTGCGGACCGACGATCTCAGTCACCTCGCCGCGCGGCAGCCCAGTGGGAAACACAGAGCGCAGTGCAGAGACCACGGGAAACGCAGGTTTAGCATCCGCCAGGTCGCGAGCAGTGCTCACACCCGGCAGACGGCGAAGCTGCGCAAGCGCAGCGGGCACGGCGTGAACGGACATGCTTCCAGTATCGAACGCGTGTTCTAATAGTGCAAATGGATTTTCGAATAGACTGGTGGCCCTATGAAGCTCAGCATCGTCTTCCACACCCCCGAAATCCCCGGCAATACAGGCAACGCCATCCGCCTGGCCGCTGTGACGGGAGCACACCTTCACCTGGTGGAACCGCTGGGCTTCGATTTGTCTGACGCCAAGCTGCGCCGCGCGGGACTGGACTATCACGACCTCGCACACGTTACGGTTCACCCGAACATCAACGATGCCTTCGAACAGCTGGCCGGCCGGCGCATCATCGCGTTCACAACCCACACCGACAAGCACTTCGGCAGCCTTGAGTACCGCGAAGACGACGTCCTGCTCTTCGGCCGCGAATCCACGGGCCTGCCGCAGAGCGTTGTCGATGATCCGCGGATTGACGAGCGCGTGCGCATCCCCATGTTGCCCAGTCGCCGCTCCCTCAACCTCGCCAACTCCGCATCCATCGCCGCCTACGAAGCCTGGCGCCAGCTGGGCTACCCCGGCGGCAGCTGAACATCAGAAGGAGACAGACCATGACGCATCGACGCGCACTGACAGTTGCCGGATCCGATGTTTCCGGCGGCGCGGGCCTCGCCGCGGACCTCAAGATGTTCAACGAATACGGAGTCTTCGGCGCATCCGTCATCACCTGCGTCGTCACCTTTGACCCGGCGGAGGGCTTCGACCACACGATCGACTTCACCACGCCCGAAAGCGTGATCCGACAGTTCGATTCCACTCTCGGCATCCACCGTTTCCACGCCGTCAAATCCGGCATGCTCGGAAGTGTTGACACCGCGCCCATGCTCGCCCAGCGCCTGCGCGACATTGACGCCCCGTACGTCTTTGACCCCGTGCTGACATACAAGGGCACCGGCAAAGGCGTCATCGATCTGTCCCAGATGATGTTGGAGACCTACGTGCCCGCCGCCTCGGTCATGACGCCCAATCTGGACGAAGCTGCAAAGCTGGTCGGGGCCGACTCCCTTGACTCCGTTGACGACATGATCGCCGCCGCCAAGCAGCTGCACGCTATCGGCGCTGCGAGCGTCGTCGTCAAGGGCGGGGCCCGCTTTCCCGGACCGGACGCCGTCGATGTCTTCTACGACGGTTCGGAAGTCCACGTGCTGCGCTCGCGTAAGGTCAATGACGAACTCGTCAACGGCGCCGGATGCTCCTTCGCATCCTCAATTGCCGCGGGCCTCGCGCTGGGTCACAAGCCTCTCGACGCGGTCGTCAGCGCCAAGGTTAAGGTCGCCCACGGTATTGCCCGCTCCATGCCGAATGCCATGGGCGTCAACTCGATGTTCCATCCGGCAGCCCGCGTCTGGCCGCACCCGGATGTCGCCGTCACCGTCAGCTGAAGCAGTCCCACCCGTCAGGTGAGCTCCGCCTCGCAGGCGGTGTTCGGCAAGCGCGCGCTCCAGATTTCGCGTCCGGAAAGCAGAAAGCCGCCGGTCCCACGCAGGGAGCCGGCGGCTTTTTCGGCGCTGATTACTTGCGCTTGCCGAAGGACTTGTAGCGGTCCTTGAACTTTTCGACACGGCCAGCGGAGTCGAGGATGCGCTGCTTGCCGGTGTAGAACGGGTGCGATTCCGACGAGATTTCAACGTCGACGAGCGGGTAGGTGTTGCCGTCTTCCCACTCGATGGTCTTGTCGCTCTTGACCGTCGAACGGGTCAGGAGCTTCTTGCCCGAAGCGAGGTCGTTGAAGACAACCGCCTGGTATTCGGGGTGAATGTCCTTCTGCATAAGTCTTTCCTTTGAATTCGTCAGAGCCCCTGGTGCGACCGAGTCGCCTGCCAGCTGCTCAAATTCGGATTGATCGACGCTGAGGCGTCAACCTATGAAACTATACCGGCTCGTCCCCCGCAAAGCGAACCGAAGCGGCGGGTGTGTCAGCGGCTCATGGTGTTCAGGCTTGCCTCAGCGGGTCAGCCAGCGAATGAGCCCCGTGTAGTTGTACGGAGGAATGTTGTCATCCAGCGGCACGCAGACTTCCACCTGCCCCTGAGCTTCGGCGACGAAGAGCGCCGGATCGTTGCAGTCGGCGTAGCCTACCGTGCGCAGTCCCCTGCTGGCCGCGGCTCCCGCCCAGCCGTGGTCGGCAACCACGAGGTCGGGCATGGGCTGGCCCGCTTCTTCCAGTGCGTCAAGCAGCGCGTGCATGGGCTCTGCCAGATGGGTGTGCGGCAGACCGCCGTGAATGTGCCAGTGCCAGACGCTTCCGATCTGGCGGACGTCCCCACCCTCAGACTGCAGCGGAATGAACTGGTCCAGGCGCACAATGTCAGCGCCCAGCCGCCCAGCCCATGCCGCAGTGGCTTCGTGCACTGGCAGCAGTCCCGACGGGTGTCCCGTGGCGAACAGAATTCGTCCACCGCGTCCGGCAACCTCAGACACGGCAGCGCGCAGACGGTCCAGCCCATCAAGACACAGCCCAGTGGAGATGGTGTCAACGCCTTCCGTGTAATCGCGTTCCGGGCGGATACCGCAGCGGGCAACCATGACGTCGAACACGGACTCGTAATCCCATTCGCGTGTCAGCGGCACGCCGAAGTCGAAATTCCGCTCTTGGGCTAAGAACCTGTGAATGTGTGAGAGGTTGTTCTCCCGCGGAGTGGCGACTTCTCCTGTCACCCCGCCTTCAACCAGCGACTCGGCAGCGGCATCGCGCGTGATTTCAGCCATCGGCATCCTCCTGGAGGGCAAAGACCGCCACGGCGGCTGCCGCGGCAACATTGAGGGAATCGATTCCGTGGGACATGGGGATGATGACTCGAGCATCGGCGGCTTCGATTGTCCGGCGGCTGAGCCCAGCGCCTTCCGTGCCCATGATCAGCGCGGTCTTCTGGTGACCGGCGCGGGCGAACTCGCGAACGCTGATCGCTCCGTCGTGCAGAGCGAGAGCCGCGGTCGTGAAGCCGTGCTCGCGCAGCAGGTCGATGCCTGCCGGCCACGGTTGGATCCGCGCCCACGGCACCGAGAACACGGTCCCCATCGATACCCGGATGGAGCGACGGTACAGGGGGTCGGCGCATCGTGGGCTGATGAGAACAGCGTCGGCGCCCAGGGCTGCCGCGGAACGGAAGATCGCACCGACATTGGTGTGGTCAACGATGTCCTCCAGCACCACAATTCGCTCGGCTCGGCTGAGGATTTCCTCCAGCTCCGGCTGAGGTTTGCGCTCCATGGCCGCCAGGGCGCCCCGGTGCAGGTGGAAGCCGACGATGTTCTCAAGTTCTGCCGGCGTACCCAGGATGATGGGAGCGTCTGATTCAGCCAGTTGAGGTGCGAGATCTTCCAACCAATTGGGGCGCAGCAGGAACGACCGCGCGCTGTAGCCAGCAGCCAGGGCTCGCGTGACGATTTTGGAGGACTCTGCAATGAACAGGCCCTCGGCGGGTTCCCGCTTGCTTCGCAGCTGAACGTCAGTCAGGTCCGTATAGTCCGCCAGCAGCGATTCGGGTGCGTGGGCGGAGCGGATGACACGGGAATCGTCGATCCCGTGGGCGCGGAGAATCTGCTGTATCTGCGCGTCGTCGATGTCGCGTTTGGCCGGTGTGTTCACAGTTGGATGATGCGGAAGAAGGCGATGATGCTGAGGACGACGATGATGCCGCGCAGCAGCGGGTCTGGCAGTTTCTGGGCGAACTTCGCTCCCGCGTATCCGCCGATGAGCGAACCAACTGCCACCAGGAGCACGGCCGTCCAGTTGATCTTGTCAAAGCCGACGATCATGTAGATGATCGCCGCAACCGTGTTGACGCCGAGCACCAAAACGTTTTTGAAGCCGTTGATCTGCTGCAGCGAGTACGCCGTGAGCACACCCAGGAGACCGACGAGCAGCACACCCTGCGCGGCAGCGAAGTAGCCGCCGTAGATCGCGGTGAAGAAGATCGCGGCAAGGGCTGCCACCTTCACAGCGCTCGAGGTGTCTTCTGGTTTGGCGGGTGCTGTGCGGCCTGCTTTTTCGGCACGTTTAGCAAGCGCCCTCTTGAGGAATGGCTGACCGATCACCATGATGACGGCGAGCACGATGAGCACGGGAACGACAGCTTCAAAGGTCGTCGACGGAAGAACCACCAGGAGCAGGGCGCCGACGATTGAACCGAGAATCGAGGCGGGCAGCCATGTGGCCACCTGTTTGCCGTAGCCGGCCATCTGCTTGCGGTAGCCGAAGGAGCTGGCCACATTGCCGGGGATGAGACCCAGTGCGTTGCTCATAGTCGCTGTCTGCGGCGGCACGCCAAAGGCGACGAGTGCCGGAAAGGTGATGAGCGTGCCGGAGCCGACGGCAGCGTTGATTGCTCCGGCGCCAAGGCCCGCCGCGAAGATGAGCAGGGCCTCGACGAGGGTGAATGAACCCATCAGCTCAGGCGTGCCTGAGCGTGGAAGCGCCCTTCGGCTACCGCAAGCAGATGGCCGGCTACGGCAAACAGGTGGCCACATGGCTGCCCGCCTCGATTCTCGGTTCAAT
>CABTZE010000015.1 GCA_902489215.1 uncultured Brevibacterium sp. | reverse complement strand
GGAACAGCCACGTCTAGCTCTCTTTCTTCTCTAACTGATGTTTCAGTGCCGCGAGGCGATCGTTGATCGATCCCGCTTCTTCGTCTTCGGGGAATTCGCCGACGGTGTACGAGAATTCGTCATCGTCGTCCGATTCCACCGGGTTGAGCGGAAGCGCCATCACGACTGCATCGCGGATGAGCGGTTCGAGGTTGATCTTATCGCGTTCAACGGCGTAGGAGTCTTCGTCTTCTCCGCGTTCGTAGACGAAGAGCTCCTGGACGTCGACTGACAGCGGCAGTTCGAGGTCCTCGAGCGTCCGCGCGTCCTGACCTTTGGCCAGGGCTTCGAAGGTTCCCGAGGCGTAGATGCCGTCGACAACGCTTTCCAGCCGCAGACGAACCGTGAGCGGATCCCCTTCCGGGACGCCGATCATTTCGTTCCGCAAGTCCTCAGGGGCGGCAACGGTCACGTCCACGTCAGTCCACGCGCCGGGCTTGTCGGCTACGCCGAGCTTCCGCAGGTCGAGCTGCAGATCTTTGCGTTCCACGGCTCTCCCCTTTCGCGTTTCGTCAGTGTTCGATGGCCTTCGAAATCAGTGCGCCCCTGATGACACACAGCGCTCTATTCTAGTCCAGCCCGCCGTGGCCGGGCAAATTGGCTGTGCCCTCTTCGGCAAACGTATTCCCGCGGCGCGTTTCAGGGTGCCGTCGCTGTCTCTGAGCTCCTGTCAGCTTCGGCCCCGTAGAATTTGGCTGACCTGCAATCACACAGTGAGGATCCTCATATGGCCGGTGGTCTTGCCGCCCTTCTTGACGACGTTGTCGCACTGTCGCGCGCAGCTGCCGCTTCCGTCGATGACATCAGCGCCGCCGCCGGGCGTGCTTCAGCCAAAGCCGCCGGTGTTGTTGTTGACGATGCCGCAGTCACCCCGCGCTATGTCGACGGCTTTTCTCCAGCTCGGGAACTTCCCGTGGTGTGGAAGATCGCCCGCGGGTCGATCATCAACAAACTGGTGTTCATCCTGCCGGCCATCATGCTGCTCAGCCAGTTCCTCCCGTGGGCGCTCACTCCCCTGCTCATGATCGGCGGACTGTACCTGAGCTACGAGGGTGCTGAGAAGCTGTGGGAGCTGGCGCTTGGCCGCTCCCAGGCGAACGAAGCCCCGGCGGTCGAACGCGGACCGGAACAGGAAAAGCAGATTGTCCGCGGTGCTGTGCGCACCGACTTCATCCTGTCGGCCGAAATCATGGTCATTGCGCTGTCCACGCTCGACCACATGGGCTTTTGGACCAGGCTCATCTCACTGATCGTGGTTGCGCTGTTCATCACAGCTCTGGTGTACGGGGTCGTCGCGATCATTGTGAAGATGGACGACGTCGGCCTGCACCTGGCGAAGAAGCCCTCAACCGAAAAGCTGGGGCTCGGCATTGTGAAGGCCATGCCGATTGTCATGAAGACACTCTCAATTGTCGGCGTCATCGCGATGCTGTGGGTCGGCGGTCACATTCTGCTGGTCGGCATGCACGATCTGGGCTTCAGCCCGATCTACGACTTCGTCCACGCCTGCGAAACTGCGGTTGCCGCTGCCACGGGAGCGCTCGGTGCGGCTTTGGGCTGGCTGGTCAACACGTTCTTCTCGGCAGTTTTGGGTCTCGTTGCCGGAACGATTCTCTTCTGGGTGCTCTACCCCTTGCTGCACAGGAAGAGCGCTGAGAACCTGGACGAAAGCACCGCTTCGGCGGCCGCGAACGGTTCGTCAGGGAGGACACAGTGAAAGCACTGCTTATCGGCATGGGCACGATCGCCAACGACATTCGAAGTCTGCTGGAGGGCCGCCCCATCGAAGTGTGCGGGGCTGTTGTCCACCGCGACACTGATCGTGAGTCCGACATCCCGATCTTCGGGCAGGACCGTCTGGAAGAGGCGGCTGAGGGCGCCGACGTCATTGTTGAGTGCGCCGGCGGTGCCGCGGTGCGCTCCTACGCAGAGCGAATTGCTGCGATCGGCAAACCGTTCGTGCTGACCAGTGTGGGAGCGCTGGCTGATCAGCAGACGGCCGAGGTGCTGCTGGGCATGTCGAACCTGGTCGTCACCAATGGTGCGATCGGCGGTTTCGACGTGCTGCGCTCAGCCTCCCTGCTTGGCTTTGACCGCGTGTCCATCACCACTACGAAGAAGGCTTCCACCCTCGTCCAGGACTGGATGGACGATGACGAACGCACGCTCTTGGAACAGCTGCCAGCAGGGCAGACCGCGCAGGTTTTTGACGGTGACCCAGCAGAGGCAATTGAGAAGTTCCCCTCAAACCTCAACGTGGCAACCGCGCTGGCCTGGGCAACAGCCGAGCGGGACCTTCCCGACGGCCGGGTTTCGCCCGAGTCCCTGCGGGCCTCACTTGCTCGAGTGCGCGTTGAGCTGATCGGGAACGGTTCGGATGATCCCACGTTCCACGACATCGAAGCCTCCGGTAAGGCGGGCGACTTCACGTTCCGCATCTCGAGTGCACCCTCACCGCACAATCCGTCAACGAGTGCGCTCACGGCAATTTCAATCGTCGGCGACCTGCTGGAACTGGCCGACGGCTGAGCCCAGCCGACCCTCACCTCACCGGTCCGGCACCTCGGCGGCTTTCAGGCGAGGTGCCCGCAGAGTCAGGCCCGCCGCCAACATCAGCACGGCACCGGACAGGAAAAAGATCGAGCCGACCCCGGCGACGGATGCTACGGCCGAAGCCACAATCGGCATGACCACCTGTGACAAGCGGTTGCCGGCCAGGCGGATCGACATGACGGCGGCCCGGTTGCCCGGTGTTGCCAGCATCGACACCCACGTCATCGTCAACGGCTGAGTCAGCCCGAAGCCGAAACCGGACACCACCATGATGACCGCGAGGAACGGCACCCACACCCACAGGGGAATCGCGAAAACCGTGAGGCCAGCGGCAAGTGAGGACAGCCACAGCAGAAGCATCGGGTCGAACCGGGCTGTGAGCGCACCCATGAACGCACGCGACACGATCGTGGAGACAGTCCGCACCGTGATGAGTGCCGTAACCACAACAACTGACAGGCCGTGTTTTTCGCCGATGACCGGCAGATAGGCGCTCATCAGATCAATTGCCGCCAGGGTCGCCATCGAAGCAAAGATCGCCGGCCTCATACCCGGCGTGCGCAGCAGAGTCCGCGGCGAAACCGCGGCGGCTTTCGCCTGTGCCCGCCCAACCCGCTTGGCGGCGGGGCGGCGCATGACAACAAGAACACAGGGGAAAGCGAGAGCCGCGAGCGCGCACATGGCCCACAGCCCCGCCTCGGCATTCGGACCGGTTCCGTCACTCGCCCAGGCGGCAACAGCACCGGCCAGGGGCATGCCGAGAGTCTGTCCAATTGACACACCGAGAGTGAGAGTGCCGAAGCGAGAGTTGAGCTCTTGCGGGGCGAAGGAGGCGGGGATGAACGCCTGCGATGACACCGTCATGAGCAGCTGGCCCAGCCCTAAAAGCATGGAGAACAGCACGAGCGCGGGAATCCCCGAACTGAGCGCGGCACCAGCCAGACCAGCGGTGCAGGCGGCAGTGCCCGCCCACAGGATCGGCACGTACAGGCCGCGATCCACGAGCCTTCCGACGGTGAGTGCCGCAAACAGCGGAACAAGTGAATAGGCCGTCACCATCATGCCGACGGCAAAAGCGTCACCGCCCTCAGCCAGCGTCTTATACGACACCATGACCTTCGCGGCATTGAACGTGCCGTGCAGAAGGACAGTGTGGAGGACGAGCCCGAAAAACCAGCCGGGGCGCACTACTTGTTCTTCAGAGAGTCAAGAGCTGTGAGAACGGGGCCGGGAACCATAGAGGAAACATCGCCGCCCAGAGCGTGCACTTCCCGGATGAGCGATGACGACACGTGTTCCAAGTGCGGCGAACCGGGCAGGAAAATCGTCTCGATGTCCCCGATCTCGCTGTTCATTCGCGCCATCGGAAGTTCATAGGCGTAGTCGGTTCCACCTCGAATGCCCTTGACGACACCGACCGCACCCTCGTCTCGGCAGTAGTCGACCAGCAGACCACCCGGCACATCGTCGATTGTGAGATTGTCGGGGGCACCGGATTCGGCGAGGGATTCGCGGATCAGCCGGACCCGCTCGGCAACGGGAAAGTTGCCGGTTTTGTTGGGATTGTGCACAACGGCGAGAACAACTTCCTCGAAAAGCTTGGCCGCGCGCAGCGCCACATCGATGTGGCCCAGGGTGATCGGGTCGTAGGAGCCCGGGCAGACGACCTTCATTCTCCGCTCCTCTCAACAAGCCACAGCGCTGTTTCGCCGTGAAGCGACTTCGCATACACGCTAAGACTATGCGGCAGCTGCGGCTGGGGCGAGCGCGCGCTTCGCTCTATGACAAGAAGCGACGCGTCGTCTTTCAGAAGCCCCCCGGTTGTTTTGAGCAGCTGAGCCAGCTCTGACTCCCCCAGCGGGTAGGGCGGGTCGGCGAAGATGACGTCAAAGCGCTCATCTGAACCTGCGAGGGCTTCGACGGCCGGTTGGGCGGCGCGCACCTGCACGGAGCAGCTGTCGTTCAGTCCGAGGGCGCGGATGTTCTTCTTCACCACCTGAGCTGCCTTGCCGGCGCGCTCAACGAACACGGCCCGGGTGGCACCTCGGGAAATCGCTTCGAGACCCAGGGCTCCGGAACCGGCGAACAGGTCGAGGACGCTGGAGTCGGCGAGCATGCCCAGGGAGTCCAGCCGGGCGAAAAGCGATTCGCGCACCCTGTCCGAGGTGGGACGAGTGTCAGAGCCGGACGGCGTTTCGATCCTGCGACCGCCCAGGCTGCCGGCGATGATGCGGGTCATGAAACCTCCATGAGGTCATCGCCCACGAGGTCATCAACATAGGCCCGCAGTTCGGGCGTGCCCTCCGGGTGGGCGTCCATATAGGCGTGTGCAGCAGTGCGGGCAGCGGCAACGATGCCTTCGTCGCGCAGAACCCGCAGGTAGCGCAGTGAACTGCGCGAACCCCACTGGCCGCGGCCCAGAACATCGCCCTCACGGCGGTTGTCGACATCGTGTTCGGCAATCCGGAAGCCGTCCAAAGTCCCGGCGACCGTGGTCAGCCTCCCCACAGCTTCGTCTTCGGTGGTGCGGGAGGTGACGAGGAAGCAGATCGCCTGCTCGCCGTCACGGCCGATCCGTCCGCGCAGCTGATGGAGTGTGGCCAGGCCGAAGCAGTCGGCGTCGAGGATGACCATGGCGCGGGCTCGGTGGACGTCCACACCGACCTCGATGACGGTTGTGGACACGAGCACGTCGATGTCGCCTGCCGTGAACTCCGCCATGACGGCGTCCTTGTCTTCTTGCGACATCTGTCCGTGCAGTGCGTCGACCCGGCGGCCGGCCAGCCGGGGAACGGCGTTGATCGCTGCGAGAGCAGAGTCGATGCCGAACAGTTCAGGGTCGTCCTCAATCCGGCTGACGACAACATAGGCCTGCAGCCCCGCCTCGACGTGTTCGGCTACGACCTCCCACACGCGATCCATCCAGTGCGGGTGGGTGCCGAGCGCGACAACGTGGGTGGCGATCTTCTTCGGCCCGCCCGGCATATCGGTCAGGGTGGACACGTCGAGGTCGCCGAATACGGTCATAGCGACGGTCCGCGGGATGGGGGTTGCGGTCATGACGAGGGCGTGTGGGATGACTCCCCCGGCTTTTGTGCGCAGGGCTTCACGCTGGTTGACGCCGAAACGGTGCTGTTCGTCGATGACGACCAGGCCCAAGGCTGCGAAGATCGTGGTGTCCGACAGCAGCGCGTGGGTGCCGACGATGATGTCGATCTGCCCGCTGGCCAGGTCGAGCAGGATCTTGCGCCTTTGGGCCTGCGGGGTTGAACCGGTCAGCAGTGCGATCCGCACGCCTTCTGTTTTGGAGAACAGGGTGTCGTCGGTGCGGAGCTCGCCGAGCATGCGGGAGAAGCTCTCGAAGTGCTGGGCGGCAAGCACTTCCGTGGGGGCCATGATGGCCGCCTGCCTGCCGGAGTCGACAGCCTGGAGCATGGCTCGCATGGCAACGAGTGTCTTACCCGAACCGACATCACCGTGCAGCAGCCGGTTCATGGGCGAATCCGAATCAAGGTCCTGCGATATTTCGGTGCCGGCCCGCCGCTGGGATTTGGTCAGCGGCCAGGGCAGGGATTCGTCAAAGGCTGTGAGCAGCCCGTCGACTTTTCCGGGCAGGCGGACGGACTGTTCTGCTTTGGCCCTCTGCCTGCGGCCGTAGAGTTCAGCCTGCAGGGCGAAGGCCTCTTCGAAGCGGAAGCGCTCCATGGCCTCTTTGACATCGGCCTCGTCTTTCGGCCGGTGGATCATGGTCAGGGCTTTGCGCAGGTCAGGAAGGCCGTGATCGGCGAGTACCTCTGTGGGGATGGGGTCGGTGAAGTCTTCTGGGCCGAGGGCATCCAGGACGGTGCGGATGGTTTTGGCCAGCCGGTCAGAAGCGAACTGTTTGCTGGACCGGTAGATGGGGATGGGGTTTTCGATGTCCCCGCGGTCGATGTAGTCCTCATGGCCCAGCCAGCGGGGGTTCTGGATCTGCAGGGCGTTGCGGTAGACCTTGATGTCGCCGGTCAGCACCATGCGGGTGCCGGCTTTGAGCTGTTCGGCGAGGTACTTCTGGTTGAAGAACGTCGCAGTGATCTGTGCGCGGTCGTCGGCCAGCGTCACTTCGGTGATGGTGCCCCGGCGATTGCGCATGGGCCTGGTGTTCACCGATTCGATGGTGGCGTAGACGATTGCGGTCTGCCCGGCCTCCAGGCGGCTGATTTCGGTGACGGTGCCTGGATGGATGTAGGTGCGCGGGAAGTACCGCAGCAGTTCGCCGACTGAGCTGACGCCCAGCTTGGCGAGTGCTTTTTCATCGCGGCTGCTGACGAAGTCTGTCAGCGGTTTCATTCGACACCCACATCGGCGCAGACTCCGCTGAGGTCTGCATCGAAGATTTCGGCTTCGGCTTCCGGATAAGCGCGGCGTACGGCGGCTTCTATTGCTTCCCGCATTTTCGGCGTTGCCTGTTGGCCGTAGCTGATGGTGATGAGTTCGGGCTCACTGTCGGCGGCCAGACGCGAGATGGCCTCAACGATGGCAGCTTCCGGCGTGTGTTCGATGAAGAGGATGCGGCCCTCCGATAGGACCAGCACGTCGGTTTTCGTGTACACCAGCGGGCCGGCCGCGGACTGTCCGGCGAAGCACAGCCGGCGGATGTCGAGAGAAGCGGCGTCGGCCATGTCCTCTGCAACGTCTTCGGCGTCTGCGTGGGGGTCGAAAACTGCCAGTGCGCTGACCATTGAAATGGGGCTGCCGGTGGGGATCGCGTAAACACCGTCGGCGGCTGCGGCGTTGATGGAGGCTTGCCCTTCGGGGCTGTCGGCAACGAGCACCGTTGTGGTGCCGTCAGACAGGACGTCGTGCAGGCTTCCCGCTTGTTCGCCGCGGTCCAGTCGGATGGCTATCGCTCCTGTCAGCGCGGCCCGCAGCATGAGCGGCGCTGTGGAAGCCGCGGCCGCTGCGCGCAGCGGCCCGTGGTTCGCGCCGTTGATCAGGTCTTCTGTCCGCAGCTGCGCCAGCCCGTACTGTTCGACGTCGCGCAGTACGCGCAGCGCATGGGCTTCGCTCGTGACGTGCACGTGCACCATGGGCCACGAAATGACGACCGACCGGGCGTCGGCTTTCGCGAGGATGCGCTTAAGCGGCCGCGTACGGTCTTTGCTGTCGCTGAGCGTGAAGACAAGCTCAAGCGTGTCTGCCCCTTCCGCGGCACCCGCGCCAGCCCCGGCACCCGCGCCAGCCCCGGCACCCGCACCGGCGCCTCGGGTCCCTGGAGCACCTTCCCCGGCACCACACGCAGCCCCGCGACTCGTGAAACTCGGCCGGACAGCCGTCAGCCCCGCAATGGGGCTGGGTGCTTCGCCGACCGCTCCCCCGGTGACGGTGAGGTACAGCAGGTCAAAGATTTCGACGATTCCGCTGGCGCCGGCGTCGACCACCTGCGCCTGTCCGAGCACGTCCAGCTGGCCGGTGGTGTCGCGCAGCGCCTCAATCGAGCAGGCGCGCACGGCTTCAATCTGCTGCAGCAGTCCCGCGCCTTCGTCAGCCTGGGCGCGCGCAGTTTCGGCCATCGCGTGCAGCACCGTGAGCATGGTGCCGTGGGTCGGTTCGGCAATGGCGGCCTGTGCTCGCTGGGCGGCCAGTTCAATAGCCGAAGCGAAACGGTCGGGGGTGAGATCGCCTTCGGCGAGTGCCGCCTCGCCGAGTTCGTCAGCAACTCCCCGCAGGGCAACGGCCAAGATGAGACCCGAATTTCCGCGGGCGCCCCTCAGCGCACCGGCGGCCATCGCCTCGACGACCCGCGGCAGGGTCGCCGGCCCGTCAATGGCCTCGACTGCACGGTAGGCGGATTTCACGGTGGCGTACATGTTCGATCCCGTGTCGCCGTCGGCTACGGGGAACACATTGATGGAGTCGATGCTGCCGCGCTGGCGGCGCAGTCGCTCCACTGCCTGCTGCGCCCAGCGGGCAGCCAGCCGCCCGCCCCAGCGCATGCTGTTGTCGTTCACCATGTCCGTTTCCGCTTAGCCGTCCGGTTCCGCAAAGCTGTGTCAGAAGTGTTTGTAGGCGCTGTCAGCAGCTGAGCGGCCACCCACAAGAACATCCGGCTGACCGTCTTCGCACACGCCTATCCGCGTCCACCCTACCGGAGCGCTGCCCGCGGGAGCGCACGCGAGGAAACCGTGGTCTTCCCCACCGCCGAGCACCCATTCGCGCGCGGCTTCCGGGGTGCCCATGTGTTCGGCGGCCGGCAGCAGCGGTTCTGCCAGGCGGTCGATTGCCGTTTCGTCCAGGCGGATGCGCACGCCGGAGGCCCGGGCCACGCGCCCCAGGTCGCCGGCCAAACCATCCGAGGCGTCAATTCCGGCCGATGCCCATGTCGCCAGGTTCTGCACGGACTCATAATCAGGGCGAGGCGCCAACTGCACCTCGATAAACGGGTCGAGGTGGGGGTCGTCTCCCAGGCGCACACCGGCAAACAGCAGGGCCAGTCCGGCAGCCGCCCAGCCGACAGTTCCGGCGAGGAAAACATCGTGGCCCGGCTTGGCGGCGGACCGGGTGACCGGGACCAGGTCCCGGTCGATGAAGCCCAGTGCCGTCACGGTCGAGGTGAGACACGCGGAAGACGACAGGTCTCCCCCGATGACTGTGGCTCCACCTCGTGTGGCTTCGTCAGAAAGCCCCTGTGCCAGGAGTTGGACCGTGTTGACCGGGGTTTCGTCCGGGGCGGCCAGCGCGAACAGCAGACCGTGCGGGCTGGCGCCCATGGAGCAGATGTCGGCGAGGTTCTGCGCGGCGGCCTTCACGCCCAGGCGGTAGGGGTCGAACCATTCGGGCAGGAAGTCAGCGCCCTCTGTGAGAATGTCGACGCTGGAAACCAGATTGCCGGGTGTGTGTGAGACTGCGGCGTCATCCCCTGGGCCGACAATGAGGTCCGAGGCGGGGGTTGGCTGTGCTGGCTGGGCTGGTGTGTGTGCGACGGGTGCCTGCAGGACCGAGAAGATCTGTTCGAGCACGCCGTCTTCGCCGACGTCTTTGAGGGTCAGCGCTGTGTCATCGCGGGGCGCAACGTCGTTGTTGGGCTCAGGCGCAGTGGGTTCCGGCTGGTTCGGCGTGCTGGGCATGGGCATCAGCCTAGTGCGAATGGCCGGGCGATACCCTTAAGGACATGGTCTTGAGGAAGCTCTCCGCTGCAGCCGTCGGCTTTTCTGCGCTTGTAGGGCTGTCGGCGTGCGCGCCGGTGGTTGTCGTCGAACCGCAGCCGCACGCAACTGATCCCGCATGTGCAGATGTCATGTTGCGCCTGCCGGAGGTCATCGGCGATCACGAGAAACGCAAAGCATCTTCCCAGGCCACAGCCGCGTGGGGTGATCCGAGCGCTGTTGTTCTGCGCTGTGGCGGCGAAATGCCGGGGCCGTCGACCGATCACTGTGTGCGTGCCGACGATATCGACTGGGTTTCCCGCGAAGGTGAAGGCGACACATGGATTTTTGAGACCTACGGGCGCAGCCCCTCGGTGGAGCTCACACTCGACACCACGAAGATCGCCGGCGCAGAGGCGCTGTCGGCTCTGTCCGCTGCGGTCAAGCAGATCGAAGCGCAGCGCGAATGTGTCGGCGCCGACGACGTAGCCGGCGAGGCGCCTGAGGGTGAAGCACCCGACGACGAAGGCTGAGCCGCACCCACCCCAATTCTGCAATCTAGGTGGAATATTGAGGCAAAATCGCCGTTTTCGCCTCTTTAGCCGAACAAAAACTCCCTTTAGCCGGATTTTGTTGGCTTAGCAGTGACTGCTAAGGCGCAGATCCCGGCTAACGGGAGTGCGCAAGTTTAAGAACGAGCTGTCGAAAGGCGCACCAGGCTGCTTCCCGGAACGTACCGGAGCCCAGCCCGTCGCGGGGCACGTGTGATGACAGGACGCACGAGGTGGAACTCCACTCCCAGCCCAGGTGCGGTTCCGGTGCCGGCGAAAGCGGCACCTCGTACCTTGCCTGCAGAACCAGTACAGCCGCACACCGGACAGCAGCAAAGACTCCCGTTAGCCGGAATCCACTCTTTAGCCGAACAAAAACTCCCCTTAGCCGGATTTTGTTGGCTTAGCAGTGACTGCTAAGCCGCAGATTCCGTCTAACGGGAGTGCGCAGGTTTCGGACCGGGTGCCCCAGCGAGCACGGGACCACTCCCCCAGCTTCACCTGCGGTCGACGTCGACCAGTGCTATGTCAATGAGTCGCGAAATGAGTTCGGGGTAGTCAATGCCACTCTTGCCCATCATGTACGGGTAGCCCGATGTTGGGGTGAATCCCGGCGAGGTGTTGATTTCGTTGACCAGGACCGTTCCGTCAGCTTGGACGAAGGTGTCGACTCTGGTCAGCCCGGAGCATTCGAAAGCGCGGAAGGTGTCAGCGGCAATGGCCTGTACCGTGCGGGCCACGTCGTCTGGGATGTCCGCTGGCGCCTCCAGGTGGACGTCGTCCGCGGAGAGATATTTGGCCTCGAAGTCGTAGAATTCGTGGTCGCCGGAGATGACGATCTCACCCGGCACGGATGCAGTGAGTTCGTCATCCCAGTGGGAGCCAAGAACCGCGCATTCGATTTCGCGGCCGTCAATGCCGGGTTCGACTATGACCTTGTGGTCATGTTCGAAGCCCTCGCGCAGTGCGGCGTCGAGGTCTTCAACCGCCGCGACCTTGCTGATGCCTACGGATGACCCAGCCCGGGCGGGCTTGACGAAGACCGGCAGGCCAAGCGCGGCAAGGCGCTCACGCACACCGGCCGGATCGTCAGCCCACTGTTGTGCTGTGACGGTCTGCCAGTCCGCGGTGGGAATCCCGGCTGAGCGCAGAACCGTCTTCATGAAGTGCTTGTCCATGCCGACGGAAGAGGTCAGCACACCGGGCCCGACGAACGGAACACCCTTGAGTTCCAGCAGCCCCTGCAGCGTGCCGTCTTCCCCGAACTGACCGTGCAGGACGGGGAAGAACACGTCGATGTCGCCAAGGTCGCGCACCGTACCGTCGGCGGCACGTTCAAGCAGCGAACCACCCCGCGTGGACGGTGACACGAAAACCGCCGAACCGTTCTCTTCGACTTCTGGCATTGCGCCGTCGGCAAAGCTGAACGAGGTCGGGTCTTCGACCGTGACCCACGTGCCGTTCTTCGTGATGCCGATCGGCACGGGACGGTAGCGGTCCCGGTCGAGAGCGGCGATGACGCCTGCTGCGCTGACGCAGCTGACCGAGTGTTCACTGGAACGACCGCCGAAGAGAACGGCGACGGTGGTGCGCGAGGTGCTCATAGGGTTTCTCAGAGTTCGTAGTTCGTTTCGATCCAGGCTCGCCCGATCGACTTGAAGAAGATGTTGAAGCCGACGAATGCCGGTGTTGCGTTTTCGTCAACGCCCAGCGGCTCCGACAGAGCGTGAACGATGAAGAAGTAGCGGTGAGGTCCATGGCCTTCCGGCGGTGCGGCACCGACGAAGCGGCGGTCACCGGCGTCATTGCGGACCGTGACAGCGCCTTCGGGCAGAAGCCCCGCCTCGGGATTTCCGGCATCGGCCGGCAGCGAGGTAACGGTGCCGGGAATGTCGGTGACTGTCCAGTGCCAGAAGCCGGAGCCGGTGGGTGCGTCCGGGTCGTAGCAGGTCACGGCAAAGGCCTTGGTTTCTTCAGGGAAGCCGCTCCAGGAAAGCTGCGGCGAAATGTCTTCGCCGCCGTCAACGCCCATGAGCCCGGAGGCCTGAGCCTGCGGAAGACGCTGACCTTCAGCCACGTCGGTGCTGGTCAGTTCGAAGCGCGGTACGTCGTTGAGCCTGGCAAAAGGTGAGTTCGACACTGTTCCTCCTCTGTTGGGCTTGCGTGATCCAGCCTACCCGCCGGGATGCGCACTCGCCTGACAACCCGCCAACCGCCGAACCAACCCGCTAGCCAGCCCCTCAGCGGCTCTGCGATTCGTCCTTGCGTTTGCGGGCCAGCAGCAGACCGGCAACGTCGTCGACGTGCAGGCGTCCGTCGATGACGGCGGATACGGCCTGGGTAATCGGCAGGTCGACGTCGTGTGTCGCGCCGAGGCCCAGAACAGCCGGTGCGGATTTCACACCCTCGGCGGTCTGCTTGGTCTTTGCGGCGGCTTCGTCAACGCTTAAGCCTTCGCCCATCAGACGGCCGAAGGAGCGGTTGCGCGACAGCGGCGAGGCACACGTGGCTACGAGGTCGCCCATGCCGGCAAGGCCCGCCATCGTGTGCGCCTGCGCGCCCATGACGAGCGCCAGGCGGGTGATTTCCGCCAGACCGCGGGTGATAATCGAGGCTTTCGAATTGTCGCCAAGCCCCTGCCCGTCGGCAATGCCGACGGCAAGCGCGATGACGTTCTTCACAGCTCCCCCGAGTTCAACGCCCACGACATCGGAGTTCGTGTACGGACGGAAGTAGGAATTGGCGCTGCGGCGGGCGATCTCTTCGGCGTTCTCCGGGCACGTGCACGCAACAACCGTTGCGGTCGGCTGGTGTTCGGCGATTTCACGTGCCAGGTTGGGACCGGACACAACGGCGATCTGCTTGTCATCGAAGCCGGTGACTTCGGCGATGACTTCGCTCATGCGCAGGCCCGTGTCCAGTTCGATGCCCTTCATGAGGCTGACGATGATCGCGTCGGGGCGAATGCAGTCCTTCCACTGCTGGAGGTTTTCCCGCAGCGACTGCGCGGGCACGGCGAGCACAACGACTTCTGCGTCACGCAGAGCTTCAACAGGGTCGCTGGTTGCCGTGACCAGATCGTTGAAGCGGATGCCGGGCAGGTATTTGGAGTTCGTGTGCTCTTCCCGCAGTTCGCGGGCAACTTCTTCCGAACGCGCCCAGACGGTCACGGGGAATCCTGCATCGGCGATCACGCCGGCATAGGTTGTTCCCCACGATCCAGCGCCCATGACGGCTGTCGTCACGCTTTCCTCCATTCAAGTGCATTGCGGAACCGATCGGGCAACGGCAGACCTCGCAGGTCAGCGAGCTGGGATGCGATGCGAGCGGTGATGTGCTCCGTCAGCGAGGCGACGTTTTCCTTGGTTGCGGGCACGCCTTCGGTGACGATCGGCTCGGAGAAGTCTACGGTCATCACTCGCCTGGGACCAAGACGCGGACGCAGTGATTTGCCCGGCAGCGCGTCCTGCACGCCCCAGTGGGCCACAGTGATGATCGGCGTTCCCGTCTGCAGCGCAAGCCTGGCAGTGCCGGATTTTGCCTTTCCCGGCCACATGTCGGGGTCCTTCGTGTGGGTGCCTTCGGGGTAGATCGTGACTGTCTGCCCTGCGGCGAGAGCAGCTTTCGCGTATGCCAGGGCGTCCCCCGCCTCGTGCGAACCGCGGATCACCGGGATCTGGCCCAGAGGGCGGGTCACGAGCCCAACCGGGAAGGTGAACAGGGTGTGCTTGGCCATGAACCGCGGCAGCCGGCCCTGGTTGTAGATGGAGATGCCCACAACCAGCGGGTCGAGGTTCGACTGGTGGTAGGAGGCTACGATCAGCGGGCCTTCCTGCGGGATGTTCTCGGCACCTCGGACCGCGATCCTGCCCAGCGGCCGCAGGCCGCCGCGCACCAACGGAGCGAGGAATGACGCACGCCGGTGCTGCTGGCGGGTCGACTTCGGGTCGTAGGAGACCTCGAAGCCGAGGTGCCTGGTCTTCTCGTCTGTGCCGTTCGCCTTCGTCTCGCAGCTCGCCTGACTGCCGCTCATTTCACGGCGCTCCTCGCCGTTCACCTCGCTGCCTGCTCCCCTGCTGTTGCCTGTGCTCATGTCAGGCTCACCTCTGCACCGAGGCCGTCGAGTTTGGCGATGAAGTCTTCATAGCCGCGGTTGATGATTTCGATGCCGGACACCTCGGACCGCCCTTCGGCTGCCAGAGCGGCGATGATGTGGGAGAACCCGCCGCGCAGGTCGGGCACAACGATGTTGGCGCTTTTGAGCGGTGTCGGCCCGGAGATCACGGCGGAGTGGCGGAAGTTGCGCTGCCCGAAGCGGCAGGGGGTCCCACCCAGACATTCGCGGTACAGCTGGATCTGCGCACCCATTTTGACGAGTGCGTTCGTAAAGCCCAGGCGGTTTTCGTACACGGTTTCGTGCAGGATCGACAGCCCGGTCGCCTGTGTGAGGGCCACGACGAATGGCTGCTGCCAGTCGGTCATGAAACCGGGGTGGACGGCGGTTTCCAGTGCCAGCGACTGCAGGCGGCCGCCGGGGTGGGTGAAACGGATGCCGTTTTCCTTCACGGTGAACTGGCCTCCGGCTTTGCGGAACGTGTTGAGGAACGTCAGCATGCTGGGCTGGTCGGCACCTTCGACGAAGATATCGCCGCCGGTGGCCAGTGCCGCCGACGCCCACGATGCCGCTTCGATCCTGTCCGGAAGCGCCCGGTGGGTGTAGCCGGACAGCGAGTCAACACCCTCAATCCGGATGACCCGGTCGGTGTCGACGGAGATAATGGCGCCCATTTTCTGCAGGATTGCCACGAGGTCGAGGATTTCGGGTTCGACGGCGGCGTTCTTGAGCTCGGTCAAGCCCTGGGCGCGCACAGCGGTGAGCAGAACCTGTTCAGTCGCACCGACCGACGGGAAGGGCAGTTCGACTTTGGTGCCGGTCAACCGAGTCGGAGCGGTGAGGCTGATGCCGCCGGCTGTCTTTTCGATCTGCGCGCCGAAGGAGCGCAGGACGTCGAGGTGGAAGTCAATGGGGCGGTCTCCGATTCGGCACCCGCCGAGGCCGGGGATGAATGCCCGTCCCAGGCGGTGCAGCAGTGGGCCGCAGAAAAGGATCGGAATGCGCGATGAGCCGGCGTGGGCGTCGATGTCCGCGATTGCACCCTGTTCCACGCGGGAGGGATCCATGTGCAGTTCGCCGTCGGGGCGGTCCCCATCGGGGTGCTGGGTGACGCTGACCCCGTGAAGCTCGAGAAGTCCAGTGACAATGTCAACGTCGCTGATGCGAGGAACCCCGCGCAGCGTCGATGGCGTATCTGCCAGAAGACTAGCGACCATCGCTTTGGGCACCAGGTTCTTTGCGCCTCGAACGCGAACGGTGCCTGTGAGCGGATTGCCTCCGTTGACCTCGAGCATGTTCCTCCTGTGCCTCTTCGTATAAGCCGGCTTCTATGCTAGCCCGAACGGCTGGGGCCCAAGACCCGCGTGTGCTGGTCCTGGGCCTCGCGCTCTGCTGCGGCCACCCTCCTGCTGAGTGCCACCGGGCTGCCGCTCTGTATTCTTTCAGTCCTCCGCCTCGTTCAGTCCTCCGTGCGGGCCGGCAGGGTGAGCGGCTTATAACTGGGTCGCTTCGCTTCGTAGGCGTCGATTGCGTCAGCGTCACGCAGGGTGAGGCTGATGTCGTCGAGGCCTTCCATCAGCCGCCAGCGGGTGAAGTCGTCAATCTGGAACGGCACCGTGACGGTGTCGGCGGACACGGTCCGCGTTTCGAGGTCGACGGTGACTTCCGTGTTGGGGTTGTTGTCAATGACTTTCCACA
This sequence comes from uncultured Brevibacterium sp., assembly GCA_902489215.1. GTDB lineage: Bacteria > Actinomycetota > Actinomycetes > Actinomycetales > Brevibacteriaceae > Brevibacterium. The sequence goes on along the minus strand of CABTZE010000015.1, from coordinate 5,634 downwards.
GCAGTTCGATGTCGGACTGTTCGAGCTGTGCGGCAACAAGCCCGTTCTTACCCGCGTTGGACCGGAAGATATCGGCAAAGCGGCTTGAGAGAACAGCCTTGAAGCCGTAGTCCTTAAGTGCCCACGCTGCGTGTTCGCGGCTCGAGCCCGTGCCGAAGTCAGATCCCGCGATGAGCACGGAACCGTGCGAGAACGGTTCGCGGTTGAGGATGAAGTCGGGGTCCTTGCGCCAGTGGGCGAAAAGAGCGTCGTCGAAGCCGGTCTTGGTCACCCGCTTGAGGTAGACCGCCGGAATGATCTGGTCGGTGTCGACGTTCGAGCGGCGCAGCGGTACGCCGATCCCGGTGTGCTTGGTGATCTTCTCCACAGCTTTCCTCCCTCAGTCCAGATCCGCCGGGCTTGACAGTGTTCCGCGCACGGCCGTTGCGGCGGCCACGAGCGGGCTCACCAGGTGGGTGCGTCCGCCCTTGCCCTGGCGCCCCTCGAAGTTGCGGTTCGAGGTCGATGCGCAGCGTTCGCCCTCGGCCAGCTGGTCAGGGTTCATCCCCAGGCACATCGAGCAGCCGGCAAAGCGCCACTCTGCACCGAAGTCGGTGAACACCTTGTCCAGTCCTTCCTGTTCCGCCTGCAGGCGGACCCGGGCGGAACCGGGCACCACGAGCATTCTGACGTTCGGATCTTTGGTGCGGCCCCGGATGATGTCGGCGGCACCTCGCAGGTCTTCGATCCGCGAGTTCGTGCACGAACCGAGGAACACCGTGTCCACGCGGATGTCGCGCAGCGGGGTTCCGGGGGTCAGGCCCATGTATTCGATGGCGCTTTCGGCGGCGAAGCGTTCGGTTTCGTCGGCGATGTCGGCCGGGTTCGGCACGTTGGCCGACAGCGGCAGGCCCTGGCCGGGGTTGGTGCCCCATGTGACGAACGGTTCGATGTCTTCGGCTTCGAGGACGACTTCGGCGTCGAAGACGGCGTCGTCGTCGGTGCGCAAGGTCTTCCAGTATTCGACGGCGTCGTCCCAGTCTTTGCCCTGCGGGGCGTGCGGACGGCCCTTGATGTAGTCGAAGGTCGTCTGGTCGGGAGCAACCATGCCGGCGCGCGCACCGGCTTCGATCGACATGTTGCAGATGGTCATGCGGGCTTCCATCGACAGCTTTTCGATGGCTTCGCCGCGATACTCGAGGATGTACCCCTGTCCCCCGCCGGTGCCGATCTTCGCAATGATCGCCAGGATGATGTCCTTCGCGGTGGAGCCTTCCGGCAGTTCGCCGTTGACGGTGATCGACATGGTCTTGAACGGCTTGAGCGGGAGCGTCTGGGTGGCCAGGACGTGCTCCACTTCCGAGGTGCCGATCCCCATTGCGATCGAACCGAAGGCTCCGTGGGTCGAGGTGTGCGAGTCACCGCAGACCACCGTCATGCCCGGCTGGGTCAGACCCAGCTGCGGGCCCACCACGTGGACGATGCCCTGTTCAGCATCGCCGAGCGAGTGCAGGCGGATGCCGAACTCCTCAGCGTTCTTGCGCAGCGTTTCGATCTGCGTGCGGCTGGTGGGGTCGGCGATCGGCTTGAAGATGTCAAGCGTTGGAGTGTTGTGGTCCTCCGTCGCGATTGTGAGGTCGGGACGGCGCACGGGGCGACCGGCCAGGCGAAGGCCCTCAAAAGCCTGCGGCGACGTCACCTCGTGGACAAGGTGGAGGTCGATGTAGATGAGATCGGGGTCCCCACCTTCCCCGGCCTTGACCGTATGGTCATCCCATACCTTTTCTGCAAGCGTCCTGCCCACAGTGCACGTCCTTTCGCATCGGCTTTACCTGATGTGGGTTTCACTGTACGAACTATTGTCCAAACACCGGACTTGCATCTTGAATCTTGAGACGCTTGAATAGTGGTATGAGCAGTCAAACCGGAAGCGGCGTCGGTGTCATCGACAAGGCATCGGCTGTTCTTGCCGCACTTGAAGCCGGGCCCGCCTCACTTGCAGAACTCGTTTCACTGACAGGCCTGGCCCGCCCCACCGCGCACCGTCTGGCGGTCGCCCTTGAATATCACCGTTTTGTGGGCCGCGACCTGCAGGGACGTTTTATTTTGGGCCCCCGCCTGTCTGAGCTTTCCTCCGCTGCCGGCGAAGACCGCCTGTTGGCCGCGGCAGGGCCGATCCTTGCCCAGCTGCGCGACCGTACGGGCGAATCAGCTCAGCTTTTCCGCCGCCAGGGTGACCTGCGCCTGTGCGTTGCCGCAGTCGAACGTCCCGTTGGTCTGCGCGACTCGGTCCCGGTCGGCGCGACACTTTCGATGCGCGCCGGATCTGCGGCCCAGGTGCTGCTTGCATGGGAAGAGCCGGACCGCCTGCACACGGGTCTGCGCGGGGCGCGCTTTTCGGCCACGATGCTTTCGGGCGTTCGCCGCCGCGGCTGGGCACAGTCGATCGCCGAACGCGAACGAGGTGTCGCTTCCGTATCCGCTCCCGTCCGCGGACCGTCGAACCGGGTTGTTGCCGCGGTGTCGATTTCTGGCCCAGTTGACCGCCTGACGCGCCAGCCCGGCCGTCTGCACGCGCAGTCGGTCGTCGAGGCGGGACGCGCACTGACCGAAGCCCTCAACCGGGCGTAAGGAGCGCGAGCGCGAGGTGCCGCGGGGCCAGCCCCGACCCCTCACTGACCCGTCACCCCGACAAGGTGCTGGCTTCCACCTCGCCCGTCCCAGCAGCAGAACCACCCCACAACCTGCACACTCCCGTTAGCCGGGATCTGCGCCTTAGCAACAACTGCTAAGCCAACAAAACCCGGCTAACGGGAGTTTTTGTGCAGTTAAGGGGTGGATTCGCGGCTAAGGGGTGAAACCCGGCAAACGGGTGTTTTAACGGCTAAAGCGTGGATCCCGGCTAAGGGGCGTTTTGCAGCAAAGTTCCCCGCTGGCGTAGGGGCATACAGAAACGCGAAAGCCCCAGCCGATTGGCTGAGGCTTTCGCGTTTTGTACCCCCGAGCAGGTTCGAACTGCCGTTTCCGCCTTGAGAGGGCGGTGTCCTGGACCACTAGACGACGGGGGCAAGACTATTGAGTTCGTAAGAATTTGGCTGGGGTACCAGGACTCGAACCTAGACTAAGTGAACCAGAATCACTCGTGCTGCCAATTACACCATACCCCAATGAGCTGGCGGGATTTCCCGCTCGGCAACAGAAGTAGACTCTACATCATCACCGAGCGGGAATGCAAAACAACATGCAAACCGTGTCGCCCACCTCGCTCAAAGCTGTTCAGCCCGCGGCGTTCAGGCCCTCCAGAAGCCCGCCCAGACGGCGCAGAACCTCGCCGTCAGAAGCTGCGAGCCCGTTGTGCTCGTATGCGTCGGTTTCCCACACTTCACACTTGGGAAGCAGCCCGGCTGTCTCACGAGACATATCGCGGGGAACAAACGCATCGTGCGTGTAGACGGCAGCCGCTGTGGGTACATCAGCCTTGCGCAGCTTCTCGACATCCCACATGACCGGCCAGTCTCGTTCAGCGAGCGCCTGCGCAACGTCGTCCCACACGGCCAGCGGGCCCGTGCGGAAAAGTTCGGGGTCAACGTGTTCGCCCGAAAGCCACAGCGGATCATCGTCGGCTTCAGCCGGGCGTGCGCGCAGCGCAGCCCAGTCGGTCTTAACACCCGATGCCCAGCAGGTTTCGTGGAATGCCGCGTACAGCGGATTGCGCGCGCTGAACGGAAGCGAGGCCTGCAGGTCGTGGCGCAGAGCGGCCGAATCGACGTCATGTTCCAGCAGGAAACGCAGCTTCTGGTCGCCTCCGCTGGCCCCCAGCAGGAGACCGAGCGAACGCACGTGTGCCTCTGCGGCAACCGTGCCATCCGGCAGGGCGATGCCATCGGTGACTGCACGAGCGTGCAGCTTCTTCATGGCATCGGCCGCACCGGGGTACTGCGCAAAGAACTTCTGTGATTTCTCTTGCATGATCTGCCACGTGCGGGCGTACGTGATCGCCGGGTCAGCATCTGCACCGGGCTGCGGAACACGTGCCAGTCCCCCGGTGATTCGCGCGCTCAGCAGAGATTCGGGGTGTTCAGCCAGGTAGCGCAGCGACGTAAACCCGCCGAAAGACTGACCGAGAATCGCCCACTTCTCAACCCCGAGCGCCCGGCGGACAGCTTCAGCGTCCTCAACAATCGCATCGGCCCGATAGAAGCTCATGCGCTCAGCAACCGCTTCAGGGTCCTGAGCTCCCCCAGTTCCGACAAAGCGGCCGTCCACCCAGCCGATTGGCGAAGACAGACCGGTGCCGCGCTGGTCGAGCATGACAACGCGGTGGGTTTTCAGCGCCTCCGGCAGCCACGTGGGACTGTTCTCGGTCGGACGGAAGGCTTCAACACCGGGACCGCCCTGCAGGTACAGCAGGTACGGCTTATCGGCACCCGCGCCACCACCTGCCCCACCAGCCACACCGCTGTCCACAATCCGCGCGTAGACCTCGATCGTCCCGGGAGTGTCCCCGAAGTGGTCGAGGGGAACCTCAACGCGCAGGTCTTCGCATGTCAGCACCGCGAATCAACCCTCCAGGTGGCCCAGCAGACCGCGCAGGCGGCCCAGCGTGACATCCTTGCCGAGGATTTCCATCGACTCGAACAGCGGCGGCGAAATGCGACGGCCGGACAGCGCGGTGCGCAGCGGGCCGAAGGCAAAGCGCGGTTTGATTTCCATTTCCTCAACGAGCTTGGTCTTCAGCACGTCCTGAAGCGTGTCCGCGGTGAAGTCGTCCAGCGATTCCAGCACCTCGATCGAGGCGCGCAGAACCTCCGGTGCGGTTTCGCGCAGCGTCTTCAGCCCGTCTTCGTGCAGTTCGAACTCGTCTTCGTCAACAAAGAGGAAGCTCATGAGGTCCGGAGCTTCACTGAGCAGGTTCATGCGGGTCTGCACAAGCGGAACGGCCTGACGCAGCACCTCGAGCTGACGCTCGGTCGGCTCTGCGTCGATCAATCCGGCGTTCTGCAGGAACGGCAGGAGCCTGCGGCCGAACTCGTCTTCGTCAAGCATGCGGATGTGGTCGGCGTTGATGGCCGTGGCCTTCTTGACGTCGAAGCGCGCCGGGTTGGGCAGAACGTCGTGGATGTCGAAGGCTTCGAGCATTTCTTCGACCGTGAAGACGTCGCGGTCTGCGGCAATCGACCAGCCCAGCAGCGCCAGGTAGTTGATGAACCCTTCGGGGATGAACCCGTTGTCGCGGTGGTGGAACAGGTTTGATTCGGGGTCGCGCTTCGACAGCTTCTTGTTGCCCTCGCCCATGACGTAGGGCAGGTGTCCGAACTCGGGGGTGAATTCAGCTACGCCGATGTCCTTCAGGGCTTCGTACAGCGCAATCTGGCGAGGTGTCGAGGACAGGAGGTCTTCACCGCGCAGCACGTGGGTGATGCCCATGAGTGCGTCGTCAACGGGGTTGACGAGCGTGTACAGCGGCTGGCCGTTGGCGCGCACAACCACGAAGTCTGGAACGGAGCCGGCCTTGAAGGTGATTTCACCGCGCACCACGTCGGTGAATGTGATGTCCTCATCCGCATGCTTGACGAAGACGAGTTCGGCCGCAGGCTCCTGCCGTTCCTGCAGAACGCCGGATTGATCGACGCAGAGCCGACCGAGCGTCAGCTC
>CABTZE010000014.1 GCA_902489215.1 uncultured Brevibacterium sp. | reverse complement strand
CTTCCGCACCACTGACACTGCCGGCGAGAAGAGCGGTGGTCCCCAGTACTACCTGGAGCGCGGCATCAAGGGGCCGCTGGGCAAAGTCCTGGGCCTGTCGTTTGCCATCTTCGCCGCGGTTGCCTGCTTCGGCATCGGCAACCTCACGCAGGGCAACTCGATTGCTTCGAACGTTGAGAACTCCTGGCACGTGCCCACCTGGGTCACCGGTCTGGTTCTGACCGTTCTGGCCCTGGTTGTTCTGGTCGGCGGCATTCGCTCCATCGGTTCGGTCACCTCGGCTCTCGTGCCGATCATGATCGTCTTCTACGTCGGCGCTGCCATCTACATCCTCATTGCGAACATTTCGGGTCTCCCGGCTGCTTTCGGTGAAATCTTCCGAGGCGCCTTCTCCGGCACCGCTGCCGCAGGCGGCTTTGCCGGTTCGGTCCTCCTGGTTGTCATCCAGTTGGGTGTTGCCCGCGGTCTGTTCTCGAACGAATCCGGTCTGGGCTCGGCGCCGATTGCCGCTGCTGCCGCCAAGACCTCGCACCCGGTGCGTCAGGGCCTGGTTTCGATGACCCAGACCTTCATCGACACGATCGTCGTTGTGACCTTCACCGGTCTGGTCATCATCACCACCGGCGTGTGGAAGGCAACGGACGAAGCCGGCGAGCAGATTTCGGCATCACTCATGACCGGTGAGGCCTTCACCTTCGGACTGCCGGGCCAGTGGGGCCACTGGATCGTCACGGTCGGCCTGGTTCTGTTCGCCTTCTCGACCATCCTCGGCTGGTCCTACTACGGTGAGCGCAACCTTGAGCGCCTGTTCGGCCGCCGTGCGGTTGTTCCGTTCCGCATCTTCTTTTCGCTGGTCGTGTTTGTCGGCTGCACCACGGAAATCGAGGTCGTGTGGAACTTCGCAGACGTGGCCAACGGCCTCATGGCTCTGCCGAACCTCATCGGCATCCTGATCCTGTCGGGTCTCATTGCCCGCGAAACCCGTCACTACCTCAAACACGATCCCAAGCTCGTCGCCTCGAAGGAAGAAATCGAAGCCTTCATGGCCGACCAGCCGGGTTGGGCCGAATGGAAGGCGGGCAACCGCGTAGGTTCGTCGCGCGAGTGAACCACGTGTCAGTGGGCAGTGACATGATGGGTTCATGCGAACACCGCGCCTGTTACTGCCCGCTGTTGCCTACCGGGAACTGACCTCACGCTTCGATTCCGGTGCGCTCAACCGCGGTATTGCCTACGCGCAGGAACAGCGGTTGGCAGCGGTGTCGTGGTTTCCTGATGACAGCGTGATCGAAGCCGAGGTTGTCGGTTCTGATTCCTATTCCGTACATGTCGAGCTCGCGGGGGCTTCTGCTCCCCGCGAGCTCGACCTTTTGGATCTGCCCATGGCTGCGCGCAGCCGTGCGGAAGAACTCCGGTGGTTCACTCCCACAGCGTGCATGTGCACCTGCCCGGTGGGCAGGGACTGCAAACACGCGGCAGCGCTTCTGCGCTGGACTACGTCGCTGGCCAGTGTTCAGAAGTTCGGGGGAGTGGGCCATTTGTCTCCTTTGGCGAGCGTGGACCTGGGCTTCGCCGCGGACTGTGTCGAAAAGTCCACGGGACACATTGACGAACTTGACGTTCCCATTCGCCAGCTGGCCCCCATTCCACATGATCGGCGTACCACTCCGGCGTGCGAAAACCCCGTCGGCTGGCCCACGGGTATCAGCAGACCCCAGCAGGCAGGTCAAGGCGATTCCACCTCGGCGGCTTGGGGTGAAGAACCAGTTCTTGCTGAGGACGGCGGGGCGGACGATCCCGACCTTCTGTTTACCGACCTGCCGGCCGAAGACCCCGCCCACAAGCCCGAACCGGCCTGGCGGCAGGCCCTGCGGTTCCTCCGTGTGCCGGACGTTCCGGCGCGCGGCGGTCTTGCGATTGCCTTTGAACTGCAGCGGCGCATCAGCTGGTTCGAACAGCGGGCTGGGGCCGGGACCTCGGTGTCTGCCGAGGATGCCTGGGACCCCAATGTGCAGCTGGTCATCCGTCCCATGCGGCGCGGACAGCGTGACGCCTGGATCAAGGGCGGGCTGACCTGGCGTTCTCTGATGTCCGGCGTGGATGCTGCGCTCGACCCCGAACAGGCCACCATTCTGGGGCAGATCTACCGCCTGCACCTGTCTGAAGGCGTGGGGCGGGCCATGCGAGAAGACCACATCGATCTGGCCGACACCGGTAGCAGGCTCATGTGGGAACTGCTGGATCGTGCACGGCAGACGGGGGTCGAGTTCATAGGGCTGGCGCCGATTGAATCTGTGCAGTGGGGAGGCGCGGCCTCGGCTGAATTCTCCATTGCCAGCGCGGAGGGCACGCGGGCACACGGCGGACTGCAGCTGACACCCGCCCTCAGCATTGACGGTGAACCCGTCCGGAGGCCCAAGTTCTTAGGGCCGTATGCGCTTGCCGACATTGTTCTTCCCGGTGAAGGGGCAGATGAGGGTGGTCACGGATCCGGTGCTGCGGGTGGTTCCGGTGTTCGTGTTCGCATCGCGCGTTTAGACCGTCCGGCGCACGAAGGCCTGCAGGGGCTGCTGCTGTCCGACGGCTTCAGCGTGCCCGCCGAGGATCGGCAGGCGTTCTTCGATGAGGGTCTGACCGTGCTGAGTCAGTCGGCTGCCGTAGTGAGCGCGGATTCCTCGGTGGAGCTTCCGGATTCCACTACGCCGCAGCTGAACCTCACGGCGTCTTTCACCGGCGATCACGTTGACCTTTCGTGGCAGTGGCGGTATCGGATGCCCACTCGGCGTCTGCCGCTCAACCCGCCCACCGGCAGCGGGGCCGGCGGCGCTGCCGGAGGCGCCGGTATCAGCGGTGCCGGTGCCAGCGGGCAGCGCAATGTCGAGGCTGAACGCGACATTCTCGCTGAAGTCCACCGGCAGTGGCCCGATCAGGCGCGCGAAGACACGTTGTCTTTTGACGGTGTTGAAGCCGCCCAGTTCACGGCCGAAGTTCTGCCGCAGCTGGAAGCTTCGCCGCTCATCGAGGTGTCGGTTTTCGGCACACGGCCCGATTACGTGCACATTGAGGGAACACCGAATGTCAGTGCGGTAGTCAATGAGCGCAACGACTGGTTCGACCTCGCCGTGTCAGTGCACGTGGGCGATCGCGAACTTCCCTTCGCAACGGTGTTCACGGCGCTCGCCCGCGGGCAAGACGCTGTGCTTATGCCGGATAAGTCCTACCTCAAATTGGACCACCCGGTATTCGACAAGCTGCGCGACCTCATCCGCGAAGCAACGGTCCTGCAGGAATGGACGCCCACCAAACAGCGCATCGACAAACATCAGGTGGGCCAGTTCAAAGCTCTCGAAGACATCGCGGACACCATTGAAGGTGACACCGAATGGTTTGAGCGCATTCGCGCGCTCGCCCAGGTGGAAGAACTTCCGACCGCCCCGCTGCCTGCGGGGCTCAAGGCCACGCTGCGCGACTACCAGCGCGAAGGCTTCCAGTGGCTGAGCTTCCTGTTTGATGCTGGTCTTGGCGGAATCCTCGCTGATGACATGGGTTTGGGCAAAACCATTCAGACGCTCGCGCTCATTGCCCACGCCCGCGAAACAGCGGCGGGTGCGGCGGCAGAATCCCTAGCCGGCACCTCGGCCCCGTTCCTGGTGGTGGCGCCGTCATCGGTTGTGGGCGTGTGGCAGGCAGAAGCCGCCCGGTTCACGCCTGAACTTGACGTGCGGGTGGTCAGCCAGACCAGCAAAAAGCGCGGCACGCCGCTGGAAGAAGCGCGCAGCGGTGCGGATGTCATTGTCACGTCCTACACCCTCATGCGGCGCGATTCCGAGGAATACACAAAGCTGCCGTGGGCCGGTGCGGTGTTCGACGAAGCGCAGGCCATTAAGAACCGGCAGTCCAAGGGGTTTGCAGCGGCTTCAAAGATTCAGGCGCCGTTTCGCCTGGTCATCACGGGTACGCCCATGGAAAATGCGCTAGCAGACTTCTGGTCGCTGCTGCGTATTGCGGTGCCGGGGCTCGTGGGGCCCTACCGGCGGTTCAACGAGGAGTTCGCCAAGCCGATCGAATCCGGTGAAGCTACTGAACGCATGCTTCTGCTGCGGCAGACGGTGCGGCCTTTCATGCTGCGGCGCACCAAGGAACTCGTGGCGAAAGACCTCCCGGAAAAGCAGGAGTCGATCATCAGCGTCGAACTCACTCCCGCGCACGCTAAGGCATACAACACGCTTCTGCAGCGGGAGCGCAAAAAGGTTCTGCGGCTATTGGACGACATGGATGTTGACGGCAACCGGATGACGGTTTTCCGGTCGCTCACGCTGCTGCGGATGATGGCGCTCGACCCGGCGATTGTCGAAGGCGGCAGCTATTCGTCGATCGAATCGTCGAAAATGCAGACACTCCTTGAATCCCTGGGCCGGGTGATCGACGAGGGCCACCGGGTGATTGTGTTCAGCCAGTTCACGTCGTTCCTGCAGCGCATTTCGGACGAACTCACTTCCCGAGGCGCCGCCCACCTGTATCTGGACGGCTCGGTTCCCATGAGCGAACGAGCGGATCTGGTGACGGAGTTCCAGGAGGGCAGTGCGCCGGTGTTCCTTATATCGCTCAAAGCCGGAGGGGCTGGGCTTACGCTTACCGCCGCTGACTACGTGTTCATCATGGACCCGTGGTGGAACCCGGCGGCCGAAGCGCAGGCGGTCGACCGCGCTCACCGCATTGGGCAGGACAAAAAGGTCATGGTCTACCGGCTGGTGGCGCAGGGGACGATCGAAGAGAAGGTTGTCGACCTGCAGCAGCGCAAGGCGCGTCTGTTCGATTCGCTCATGGACGGCGGAGCTGGTTTTGCGCGCGGAATCTCTGCGGATGACCTGCGGGAGCTGTTCGGAGAGGGCAGCGCTTAGGCGGGGGGAGATAAGCGGTGGCTTGGCTGCGGCCAGCCAGCTAAGCGGCGGCCGGGAGGTTAGGCGGCGGCCGGCAGGCACCTCGTTGGTCCTGGTGTTTTCGCCTCAGCTCGCAGCGGATGGAATAAGCAGCCCGGATGGCGTGCTGTACGTGACGACCACGATCTGAGGAGGTCTTTATGGCACGCATTACGATCATCGGCGGACACGGAAAGATCGCCCTGATGGCAGCACCCCTGCTGGTCAAGGCAGGCCACGAGGTTACTTCGGTGTTCCGCAACCCCGACCATGAAGCCGAAGTCGCCGAAACCGGTGCGACTCCGAAGGTCGCTGACATTGAACAGCTCGACACCGCACAGTTGGCTGAGCTGCTTGAAGGTCAGGATGCAGTCGTCTGGTCCGCGGGTGCAGGCGGAGGAAACCCCGCCCGCACGAAGGCAGTCGACCAGGACGCCGCGATCCGCTCCATGGACGCCGCCCAGCAGGCAGGTGCCAAGCGCTATGTGATGGTCTCCTACTTCAACGCCAGCCGCGAGCACGGTGTGGATCCTGAAGACAGCTTCTGGCAGTACGCAGAAGCCAAGAGCATCGCCGATGAACACCTGCGCGGGACGGAACTCGACTGGACGATTCTCGGACCCAGCCTGCTTACGCTTGAACCGGGCAGCGGCACGATCACCGTTGACGGAAAGGGCAGCGAGGTTTCGCGCGAGAACGTCGCGCAGGTCATCGCGGCCGCGGTCGAGGACGACAACACCATCGGCCGCACGATCAACTTTGACGACGGCGACACTCCTATCGCCGAAGCGATTCACTGATCAAACCCGTGCGCCCGCGGTGCTGAGCACAGCCGCCCAGCACCACGGGCGCACTGCCCTGTTCTGGGCGCTGATCTGGGCTTAGGGTAGAGCCAGACATTACCCACGATCCACTGCAAGGGGGCAGCAGAGAGTGTCAGCCAAACCGTCCGCGACAGCAGTCCAGACCAGCCTGAGCACGCAAGTGCACCATGACTCCGCCTCGTGCGCGGGAGACCACGAAAGTCCCCTCGACTGCGCGGTCCGCGAAGGCGGGCACGCGCTCGTTGAACAGCTGGTGGCCAGCGGTGTGACGCGCGTGTTCGGGGTGCCGGGCGAAAGCTACCTGTCGGTGATCGACGGGCTGTACGACCACACCGACGACATCGAAATCATCGTCACCCGGCAAGAAGGCGGCGCCGCAATGGCCGCAGCAGCCCACGGTGCTCTCACAGGCGAACCCGGCATCTGCATGGTCACCCGCGGACCGGGGGCCACCAACGCCAGCATCGGCGTGCATGTGGCAAAGCAGGACGCCAGCCCCATGGTGCTGTTCATCGGTCAGATTCCACGCGACCACCAGCACCGCGAATCCTTCCAAGAGGTCAACTACCGGCAGATGTTCGGGGAACTGGCCAAGGAGGTCATCGAAATCAACACGGTCGAGCGGGTCCCCGAACTCACGGTGCGCGCGCTCAATGCCGCGGTATCCGGTGAGCCCGGTCCGGTGGTTGTTGTGCTGCCCGAAGACATGCTGGTCGAACAGACCGATGCCCCGCTGAAATCACGTACCACCCCCGCGCCGGTGCTGCCTGATGCGCACTCGGTGCAGGAAGCCCACCGTCTGCTGAGTGAGGCCGAAAAGCCGCTCATCATCCTCGGTTCCACCGGCTACGCGCCGGAACTCGGCCCGCTTGTCACCGACTACTGCGAGCGAAACGGGATTGCGCTGGCGGCCGCACACAGGCGGATGCACCTGGTGGACAACGCATCGCCGGCCTACGCGGGAACCTTCGAGTTCGGCCGGTCAGTGTTGGAAAACAACGCTGACGAGGCGGATGTCATCTTCTTCCTGGGCTCCCGCCCTGATCCCAACACGGGGGAGGAATGGGAAAACTACCGTGGCGGCGCGGCCAATGGCCAGGCTGGGCCCGGAGTCATTCACGTGTACCCGGACCCTGATGTCATCGGCAGGTTCTTCCCCGCTCATGTTGGGACTGCCGCCAGCCCGCTGGAGTTCATGCGCGCATTGGTTGAATACGAGGGTGGTGCTTCGGCTGGTGCGGCTGACGGTGGCGCGGCTGGCGGGGGAGCCGGAGATTCCGCGCTCGCCGATGCCCGCCGCGCTTGGCAGAAGAAGCTGCACGACGATTGGGCCGGCTACATCGAGCGGAACCTGCAGACCTCCCTGGGTGGGCCGTTCATGCAGAAGTTCAACGCCCGGTTCGACGCGGAGACCATCATCACCAACGGGGCCGGGAACTACACGGCGTGGGTGCAGAAGAACCGCACCTACTCGACCTTCCCCTCGCACGTTGCTTCGCAGTCGGGGTCAATGGGCTACGGAATCCCGGCCGCGCTGGCGGCCGCCTTGGAGCACCGCGATCGGACAGTTGTGACGTTTGCCGGTGACGGCTGCTTCATGATGAACGGCCAAGAGCTCGCCACGATGGCCGCCAACAACCTCGACGTGCTGGTGATCGTGGTCAACAATTCGCTCTACGGCACCATCCACATGCACCAAGAGCGCGAATACCCCGGCCGCCCCGTCTTCACCAGTCTGGACAACCCCGATTTCGCCGCACTCGGAGCGGCCTACGGGGCCCGCACCGCCAAGGTGAGCACACCGGAAGAGTTTGATGCCGCCCTTGCCGAGTTCGCCTCGGCCCCGGGTCTGCGGTTCATCGAAGTCGTCACGGAAGGCTACTGAGCGGCGGGGGCGGCGTTCGCCCGGCGCCCGGCGGTCGGCGCGGCCTGGTGGTCGGTGCGGCCCGGCGGTCGGCGCGGCCCGTCCCGTGTGCTGGCGCGTTCTCACGCGCAAATGCAGACTCACGCTTTAATGCAGCGCATTAGCGCGTGAGTCTGCATTAAAGCGTGAATCTGGGCCACTTAGACGGCCGGTCGCCGCCATGCCCGGGTGACTGCGCCGGGGCCACCTGCACTCAGGCGCTGAAAACTGACGTGAGCACCTCAACGACGGTGTGCGCGGCCGGGGTCAGCGGCGCGTCGGTGGACGTGAGGATGACGATGTCGCGACTGCCGCAGATGGTCCTCGGCAGAATGTGCACGTTTGCCGGCGCCATAAGCATCAGGTAGGGCGTTGCCAATGTGACGCCCAGGCCAGATGCCGCCATCGCCAGCGCCACGGCTGAGTCAGTGACAAGGTGCTTCTCACGGGGCTTAACACCAAGTTCGCGGCAGGCCAGGCGGAATGCGCGGCCCCACGAAGAGTCCGTCGGCGGCAGAATCCACGGCACGCGGCCCAGTGCGAGCCGCAGGATTTCCTGATCGCGAGAGATATCACCCTGCCCTTCGGCCATGAGAGTGCCCATGCCGCCGGGGCCGACAGCCACGGACAGCCGTTCGCGGCGGACGGGTTTCATGTGCACTCCGCGGCGCGGGGGCAGGCGTGCGTCCAGGTAGTCGATGCCGATCCCAACATCGATCAGCCCGGAAGCCACCGCCTCCTGCATTTCTTCGACGTCAACTTCGATGGTCTGGACGTCGATGCCCTTGCCCTCCAGCTGCTGCGAGGCTGGCTGCATGGCCGCGACCGAAGCCGAACCGAAAACTCCCACGGTCACGGTCGTGTCGGCGGAGGCTCCGCGCATGGCTCGGGCGGCTTGGCGTTCGGCGGCGACGACCGCTCGGGCGCGGGGCAGCAGTGCCCTCCCGGCTTCCGTGAGGACAACGGACCGCCCCCGAGGTGAAACTACGGGAGTGCCGACTGCTCGGCTGAGTGCGGACATGTGTTGGCTGACCGCACCGGCCGTGTACCCCAGGCGGGCGGCGGCTGCGGCCATTGTTCCCTGTTCGGCGACTGCGACGAATGTGCGCAGCTGTGTCAGCGTCCACTGCATATGAGCAACCTACACGAATCATTAGCAACGCTAAATGGAATCTTAAAAAGATATCGCTTGTCCTTACGGCTCGGCAGGTCCACCATGAAGGTGTGGCCCGTTGGGACCACCGGCGAACAGGTCAACGTCGACCTCATCGCCGCATCCCTCGGGCATTGTTCAGCGTTGAACAGCCCCTGCCATCAGCGTTGATGGCAGCCTGACGAGAGGAGCTTCCTTGAATGTGAATGTTCCCCAGACTGTTCCCACGTCTGCTTCCGTGGTCATCATCGGCGGCGGCATTATGGGGACGGCCACTGCTTTTGAATTAGCGAAAGCCGGTGTTGAAGACATTGTGCTCATCGAGCGCGGCGAACTGGCCGGCGGTTCCACGAGCCGTGCGGCCGGTGGTCTGCGCTGCCAGTTCTCGGATGAAGCGAACATCATGCTGGGCGCGCGCAGCCTGGAGATCTTCCGACGGTTTGAAGAGCAGATGGGCCAGAACATCGACATGGTCCAGTCTGGCTACCTGTTCCTATTGGACAACGAGGCCGATGCCGAAAAGATGGCCGCCAACGTGGAACTTCAGGTGTCCTTGGGCCAGGCGTCCCGCATGATTTCGCCGGCTGAATGCGGCGAACTCAACCCCGTCATCCGCACGGACGACCTCGTTGCCGGCGCCTTCAACCCCTTTGATGCCCACTGCACGCCCGAAGCCGCCGTGGCCGGCTACGCGAAGAACGCCCGCCGGCTGGGGGTCACGATCGTTCGCGGGGTGGAAGTCACCCGAGTCATCGCAGAGGGTGACGAGGCGGAGCTCGGCTCCCGCAGGATCACAGGTGTTGAAACATCGGCTGGGCCGATTGCCGCAGATACCGTGGTATGCGCAGCCGGCGCGTGGTCGAAGAAGATCGGCGCCGATGTGGGCATTGACCTGCCGGTTGAACCGCTGCGCCGTCACATTGTGGTGAGCGAACCGGTGAACTTCGACCCGCGCCGGCTGCCGTTCACGATCGACTTTTCGACCAGCTACTACTTCCACTCAGAAGGTGCTGGTCTGCTGTTGGGTGCTCCGGAGATTGAAGACACGTGGGGCTTCAGCACCCAGCAGGACCCCGCGTGGCTTGAAGTGCTCGCCGAACTCATGGAGCGGCGCACCCCCATGCTCGACGATGTTCAGCTGCGCCGCGGTTGGGCGGGACTCTACGAAGTCACCCCGGACCACAACGCGCTCATCGGCAAGTCCTCGCAGGTCGACGGCTTCATGTACGCCACCGGCTTTTCTGGTCACGGATTCCTGCAGGGCCCGGCGGTCGGCGAAATCATGGCGGACCTCTACCTGGACCGCACCCCGCTGATCGACATTTCGGGCCTGAGCCTGGACAGGTTCACATCCGGTGAAGTCCGCAAAGAAATGAACGTCGTGTAGGCGCGGGCGGCGCGGTTTTCCACGCCGGCTGCCCCGTCACCGGCCACCTAATCCCAACGATCTTCCGAACTCCTCAAACCACGAACTCACAAAGACTGAAGAACCAACTCAGAAAGGACACGCACATGTCACTGCCGACACAGCAGCAGATCCTCGAGACCACCAAGAAGGCGCTCACCGCGTGCGGTGCCGATTTCGACCAGCTGACCTCCGCCTCGTCAGGTGGTGCGGGAAGCCTCCCCCTGCGTTCGCCGATCAACGGTGCCGAACTCGGCCAGGTGCCGGCCGATGATGAAGCCGCGATGGGGCGCAAGCTCGACGCTGCCCGCGAAGCCTTCAAGCAGTGGCGCGATGTCCCTGCGCCGGTGCGCGGCAAAGTTGTGCAGCGCTGGGGCCAGCTGCTGGAGGAACACAAGGCTGACCTGGGCGAACTCGTCACGATCGAGGCCGGCAAGATCCCGTCTGAAGCTGCCGGTGAAGTGCAGGAGATGATCGACATCTGCGAACTGGCGCTCGGCCAGTCGCGTCAGCTGTTCGGCAAGACCCTGCCGTCGGAGCGTCCCGGCCACCGCCTGATGGAAACGTGGCACCCGCTGGGCGTTGTCGGCATCATCACGGCGTTCAACTTCCCCGTGGCCGTGTTCGCGTGGAACACCGCACTCGCCCTCATCGCCGGTGACACGGTGGTGTGGAAGCCGTCGGAAACCTCGTCGCTGTCGGCTATCGGTGCGGAGGCTCTGCTGCGTCGCGCCGCGAAGGACTGCGGCGCGCCGGAAAACCTCAGCCAGGTGCTGCTGGGCGACCGCGACCTCGGTGCGGCCATGGTTGCCGACAAGCGCGTCGACCTGGTTTCGGCCACCGGTTCGGTTGCCATGGGTCGCAAGGTCGGGCCGGTTGTGGCTGAGCGCTTCGGCCGGGTGCTGCTGGAACTCGGCGGCAACAACGCGGCAATCGTCGCACCCAGCGCAGACCTCGACCTGGCTCTGCGCGGCGTTGTCTTCGCAGCCGCGGGCACGGCCGGTCAGCGCTGCACCACGCTGCGCCGCCTGATCGTGCACTCCTCGATCGCCGATGACCTCGTTGACCGTGTCGCCAAGGCCTACGGCACGCTGGCGATCGGTTCGCCCACTGACGACGGCACCCTCGTGGGTCCGCTCATCAACAAGGCATCCTTCGACGCCATGCAGAACGCACTGCGCGCGGCAGAAGAACAGGGCGGAACGATTGTCTGCGGCGGCAAGCGTGTGCTCGCCGACGAAGCTTCGGATGCCTTTTACGTCGAACCGGCCGTCGTCCGCATGCCCTCCCAGACGGAGATCGTGGAAGACGAAACCTTCGCGCCCATCCTCTACGTCATGGAGTACGACGACTTCGACGCCGCCGTGGAACTCAACAACGCGGTTCCGCAGGGCCTGTCGAGTGCCGTGTTCACCTCGGAGCTGGCCGAAGCCGAGCGCTTCCTCGCCTACTCCGACACCGGCATCGCGAATGTCAACATCGGTACGTCCGGTGCTGAAATCGGCGGCGCGTTCGGCGGCAATAAGGAAACCGGTTGGGGTCGCGAATCCGGCACCGATTCCTGGCAGGCCTACATGCGCCAGGCGACGAACACCATCAACTACTCGGGCGAACTGCCCCTGGCCCAGGGCGTCGAATTCATCTGATGTAGGGGTTTAACCGCGGGGTTGGGGTTAGGACTCTGAGTTGGGCCTGGCTTTGGCTTTGGCTTTGCGTCCTGACACTGCCTGACTCTGCTTCTGCGTGCAAAAACTCCGGTTTCTGTTTCCACGTGCAAAAACTCGGTCGGAATCGCTGATTTCGGCCGAGTTTTTGCACGTGGCAGCAGAATGTAAACGAAAGCAAACGAAGCGCTTCCGTCCCTGTAAGGCAAGGCATAGCTTGCTGGCGTAAATCCGCGGATTGGGCAGTATTGGAGTATGGGAACCGTGATGCGCATTTTCCGTGAGTACAAGCTGCTGGCCGCGGTGCTGGTGGAGCTCATCGTTGTTCTCGCGTTGCACTTTTCCGGCCTGACCACCGCCGCGCAGCTGGTGGCGACGGTGTTCGTCGGGTTCGTCATCCTGCTGACCGTCATCGACATGGTCAAACAGCTGATGCGGCGGGAGTTCGGGCTCGACATTCTGGCCGTTGTGGCGATGACCGCCTCGCTTGCGGTCGGGGAGTACTTGGCGGCGTCGATTATTGCGCTCATGCTCACCGGTGGCGAGGCGCTGGAAGACTACGCGGCAGCCCGTGCCCGCCGTGATCTGCGCAGCTTGTTGGATCGGGCTCCGCAGCGGGCACACCGACTGCCGGCTGTTGATGCCCCCGTTGACCAGGCAGAAAACATTGAAATCGACCGTGTGGAGCCCGGCGATGTTCTGCTTGTGCGGCCTGCCGAAGTTGTTCCCGTTGACGGCGAGGCGATCGATGCGGGGTCGTTCGATGAATCGTCTTTGACGGGTGAGTCGGCGGCTGTCGCGAAGGATGTCGGTGACACGATTCTGTCTGGTTCGGTCAACGGCACGCAGGCCGTGCGGATGCGGGCAACGCGTTCGGCGGCGGATTCGCAGTACCAGAAGATCATTGCGTTGGTGCGCCAGACTGAGGATCAGCAGGCGCCGATTGTTCGTGTGGCCGACCGCTACGCTATGCCGTTTACGGCGGTGTCACTGCTGATCGCAGGGCTTGCGTGGTGGCTCAGCGGTGACCCTGTCCGGTTTGCCGAGGTGCTGGTTCTGGCCACGCCGTGCCCGCTGCTGATTGCTGCTCCCGTCGCGTTCCTTGGCGGTATGAGCCGGGCGTCGAATGCGGGAATCATCGTCAAGGGCGGTGCCGTCCTTGAGGCGTTGGGTACGGCTTCGACCGCTGCCTTCGACAAGACGGGCACACTGACTTACGGCCGGCCGACGGTTGCCGAGGTGCGCGCCGTTGGTGTCTCTGAGGACGAACTGCTGGCTGTTGCGGC
Organism: uncultured Brevibacterium sp.; assembly: GCA_902489215.1. Lineage (GTDB taxonomy): Bacteria > Actinomycetota > Actinomycetes > Actinomycetales > Brevibacteriaceae > Brevibacterium. Next base: position 8,655 of record CABTZE010000014.1, on the reverse strand, counting down.
TGCTGCTGAACAGTTCTCATCGCACGTTTTAGCACTCGGCGTAATTGAGGCTGCTGAAGGGCTTGAGCTGCCTGAGGCACGGAATGGTCGTGAGGTTGCGACCGAGGGTGTCGAGGCTGAGGTTGACTTTGGTGCTGGCGCAGCTGGCGGCGCGGCTGCTGGCGCGGATGGTTCGGCCGGTGGCGGTGTTGCTGGCGTTGTCGTTCGTGTTGGCACGCTTGATTTTGTTCGCGGCATGGCGCCGGGGGCTTCCGAAGTTGAGTTCGAAGCCGGTCAGACTGCCGCTTATGTGTCGATCGGCAATGAGTATGCCGGCGCGCTGATCCTCGATGACCAGGCGCGGGACAACGCCGGGCAGCTGGTGTCGGAACTGAGGCGTCATGGCTTTGAAAAGGTCACGATGCTTACCGGCGACAACCCGTACACTGCGCAGGCCATTGCCTCGGAAGTCGGGATTGACGATGTGCACGCTTCGCTCCTGCCGGAGGACAAGGTTCGTCTTCTGCACGAGATCGAGCCGAAGCCGGTCGTCATGGTCGGTGACGGTGTGAACGATGCGCCGGTTCTCGCGGCTGCTGGGGTCGGCATTGCGATGGGCGCTCGCGGCAATACCGAGGCTTCCGAAGCTGCTGATGTCGTGATCACCCGTGACGACATTTCCCGTGTCGGCAAGGCTGTCGACATTGGGCGCTGGACTTTGGCGGTGGCGAAGAGCGCCATTTGGATCGGCATCATTTTGTCGCTGGTGCTGATGGGCTTTGCGTTCTTCGGCTTCATCCCTGCTGTTGTCGGCGCGCTGCTGCAGGAAGTTATCGACCTGGCCGCAATCGTCTACGCACTGCGAGCACTGAAGGGCCCTGAACGCTTCAAGGTGTAGTCAGGGTTTCCAGCCTCGTGCCCGCAGGGCGTCTCGAATCGTCTGTAGGTATTCAGCGGGCGGCATTGATTTGGTCACTCGGATGACAGTCCAGCCCGCCGCCTCGAAAGCGCGGTATCTGCGGATATCGCTGGACCACTGCTGTGGGTCGGTCATGTGGTGGATGCCTTCGTATTCGCAGCACACCTTGTACTCTTCCCAAGCCAGGTCGGGTTTCCTGTACTCGCCGATGCTCGGCAGATAGACCCGCGGGTTGACCGTCGGTTCGGGCATTCCGGCGCGGATGATCTCGAGGCGCAGGCTCGTTTCCCGAGGTGACTGCACCCCTGGCCTGGCCAGTGGCAGGGCTTTGCGCAGAGTGCTGTAGGTGCGGGACTGCGGCAGCTCCCGGATGAAGTTCTTGAGTTTGGCGTGGTCGACTTTCGGGCCGCCGTTCCACGTGCCCAAGAGTCCATCAAGAAGCTGCACCGCCTCACGGAAGTTCAACTCCGCAGCGATTTGAGCCACAACTTCCAGTCCAGATGCGACTGGAAGGTCGAACCAAAGGACTCTTTTATCTATGGGTTTGCGATTGGACCTGACGTTCTTCATGCGAATCTGTCTGCCTCCGCGGCCGGTACTTACGAATACCAGTTCTTCACGCTGGAGTCTGTAAGGCAAAACCATGCCGTAGAGCGCTCCCGCAGTAGGCCCTACTCCGGTCACTTCCGGGTATTTGCTCTGCACGGCAGAAAGCAGTTCTCGCTGTTTAAACCACAAGTCATCTGCCCAACGTGGCGCCTTGCCGGTGCTTCGAATGTCACCGAACGCTCGTACGCCGTGAAGCAGCTGTCGGCTGTTGGCATCGATTGTCCATCTGCTTACACCGTTGTTCAGAAGGCTTCCCGTGGTGGCAATACCTGTGGCCGGTTTCCATAAACCCGACGTCGTGTTTTCTCCATGCCCCATATTCGGAAGGTAGGGGCGCTCGAGCAGCAGGCGCCACGGGTTTCTGGACCCTGTGGATAGCACCTGAGTTGTCCCCTGCACGGAGCACCGAAGTCAAAGCTCTGGAGAATCTGCTCCTGCGTGCAAAAACTCGGTTAAAAACGCAGTTTTGGGCCGAGTTTTTGCACGCAGGAGCAGAAGCGAAAGCCGGTGCGGGGCTAGTCGGTGGGGGTGAACGCGTCGATGAGCGCTTCGGCGCTCGCGCGGCCCTCGGCGATGGCGGTGGGGTAGTCCTCGCGCAGCATCAAGGACATCGTGCCCGTGTACGCGACCATGAGCGCCGACGCTAAAGCCTCCGCTCGGCTGCCAGAGCCTGCCGCACCAGAGCCCGCCGAGGTGCCGCTCGCCTGGCCATCCCGATCTCCGGGGGCGCCATCCGCCTGGGCGGACGAGGTGCCGCTCACCTCACCACCGCCCTCACTTCCAGCCGCCTCGCCTGTGATTTCGCGGGCGGCGGCCAGGAGTCGCGTGCGCAGCAGCTGGGTTTCTTCGTCGAGAACTGCCTGCAGCTGTGGTCCGGGGTGTTCGATGGCCGATGCTGTTCCGCTGAAGGCGCACCAGCGTTCGGTCATGTGTTCGCCCTGATAAGTGGTAAGGGCATCCCAAAGGGCAAGCGCCCGGTCCTTCGGACAGTCAGCCGCAGCGATTTCGGCGTCCCACACGCCAGTCCAAACGTGCAGACGACGGTGCAGGGCAGCCGCAATCAGCCCTTCTTTGTTCCCGAAGTGTGAGTACAGACTCGGCGGGGATGCCTGTGCGTCTTTGAGAATGCGGTCGACTGGAGTGGAGATCACTCCGTGGACGAACAGCAGGGCGTCGGCGGAGTCCAGCAGTCGTTCGCGAACCGGCTTTGTTGCCGGTCTACCCGCGGGCCTACCTGCAGTTTTACCTGCCTGCTGAGCCGGCTGGATGTCTGCTGACTCATCCGCGGGCGCACTTGCAGGCTCACTCGCCTGCTTAGCCGCTGGTTCAGTTGCCTGCTCGGTCGGCTTCATGGTTCGCAATCGTACTCCTGAATCTCGGCAGCACTTCGGCTCACCCTCGCTGGCGCCTGGCGTGCTCCGATCTTGTATCTCAACAAAAGTATAACGCTCGTTTTATTTTCGGTATAACGTGCGTTATCGTTGCAAAGAAGCGTGAGGCTGGGACGCGCAGCTTTCGTAAGCGAAGCTCTCGCCGCGAGAAGCGCCAACAAGCGAAGCTCTCGCCGCGAGAAACCCTCGCAAGGAAAACCAGCCAGCAAACGCAGCAAACTTACAAGCCAAAAGCGAAGGAAGTGCCGTGCCGAGCATTTACATCAACGGACAGTGGCAAGAAGCGGAATCACAGGAAACCCGAGACATCCTCTGCCCGGCCGATGGATCGCACGTCATCACTGTCAGCGAAGGCGACCGTGCTGACGCCCGCCGTGCCATCGAAGCCGCCCGCACCACCTTCGACGAAGGCACCTGGGCAACCACCCCGGCAGCTGAACGCGGCGCCATCGTCAACCGCCTGGCCGACATCCTCGAGCGCGACAAAGACAAGGTCGCCCGCATGGAATCTGAGGACACGGGTAAGCGCTTCGTCGAGTCCCAGCAGGACATGGACGACATCATCAACGTCTTCCGCCACTTCGCGGGCCTAGCTGACAAGCATGCCGGCCGCGTGGTCGACCCGGGCGACCCGACCATCTCCAGCCGCGTCGTCACCGAACCGGTGGGCGTGTGCTCGCTCATCACGCCGTGGAACTTCCCGCTGCTGCAGACGGCCTGGAAGATCGCCCCGGCCATCGCCGCCGGCAACACCTTCGTGCTCAAGCCGGCTGAGCTGACTCCCCAGACCGCCATGTGGCTCATGGATGCCCTTGACGAGGCGGGGCTTCCGGCAGGTGTCGCAAACCTCGTGACCGGTCCGGGTGCCACCGTGGGCGCCGAAATGACGGAAAACCCGCAGGTGGACCTGGTGTCGTTCACGGGTGGTCTCGAAACCGGCCGCGTCATCATGGCCGCTGCCGCCCCGACCGTCAAGAAGGTCGCTCTGGAACTGGGCGGGAAGAACCCCAACATCATCTTTGCCGACGCTGATCTCGAAGCGGCAATCGACAACGCTCTCACCGCGATCTTCCTGGACTCCGGCCAGGTGTGCTCGGCCGGTGCTCGCCTGATCGTCGAAGAGTCGATTCACGATGAGGTCGTCTACGAACTCGTTCGCCGCGCCGAACTCATCCGCCTGGGCGGCCCGTTTGACGAGAACGCCGAAACCGGCCCGCTCATCAGCGAAGACCACCTGAACAAGGTGCACCGCTACGTCGAAGAAGCCATCGAAGACGGCGCTGTTCTGCGCACCGGCGGTAAGCGCGGCGAAGGCGAACTGGCGCAGGGCTCCTACTACCTGCCGACCATCCTCGATAGCTGCGACCAGTCGATGCGCTGCGTCCACGACGAGTCCTTCGGCCCCGTGCTGACAGTCGAAACCTTCTCCGGCGACACCGAAGAGGCAGCCGAAGACGCCGCAGTGGCACTGGGCAACGACACAATCTACGGCCTCGCCGGTGCCGTGTGGACCGAAAACGCCGGTCGCGCCGAACGAGTCGCCGGCCGCCTGCGCCACGGCACCGTCTGGATCAACGACTTCCACCCCTACGTCCCGCAGGCCGAATGGGGCGGCATGAAGCAGTCCGGCATCGGCCGTGAACTCGGCGAAGACGGCCTGGCCGAATACCAGGAGGTCAAGCACGTCTGGCACAACACCAAGCCGGCACCGGCCGACTGGTTCTCCGGCCGCAAAGCCTGACCTACTCCTCAATCTTCAATTCACAACTCCAAGGAGCGTTCAAGTGAAGAAGCACTATGACTATGTGATCGTCGGCGGCGGTTCTGCGACTATGTGATCGTCGGCGGCGGTTCTGCCGGTTCGGCGCTCGCCAACCGCCTATCGGCTGACCCCAGCACCAGCGTGCTCGTGCTGGAGGCCGGGCGTGCGGACTTCAAGTTCGACCCGCTGATCCACATGCCTGCCGCACTCATGTTCCCGTCGGGCAACCCGATGTACGACTGGCGCTACCAGACCGACCCGGAACCGCACATGGGCGGCCGCCGAGTGGCGCACACCCGCGGTAAGGTGCTGGGCGGTTCGAGCTCGATCAACGGCATGATCTTCCAGCGCGGAAACGCCGGTGACTACGACAAGTGGGCCACCTTCGAAGGCATGGAGGACTGGGACTACGCCCACGTCCTGCCGTACTTCAAGCGCATGGAAACGACCCTCGCCGGTGCCGATGAGTGGCGCGGCGGCGCCGGTCCGCTGACCCTTGAGCGCAAGAAGGCCAACAGCCCGCTGTTCCAGGCCTTCTTCGAGGCCACCCGCCAGGCCGGCTACGCTCCGACGGACGACGTCAACGGCTACCGCCAGGAGGGCTTCGCCCCCTTCGATGCGAACACCTACAAGGGTTCGCGCATGAGCGCTTCGCGTTCCTACCTGTGGCCGGTCAAGAACCGCAAGAACCTCGACATTGCGACTCTCGCTTTTGTCACCCAGCTGCGCTGGAACGGCACCCGTGTGACCGGGGTCGACTTCGTACGAGGCGGAAAGAAGCCGCACAGCGTCTCCGCCGGCGAGGTGATCCTCTGTGGAGGTGCCTTCAACTCACCTCAGGTGCTGCAGCTGTCCGGTGTGGGCGACCCCGACCACCTGCGTTCGGTCGGCATCAAACCGCGCGTCGACCTGCCGGGTGTTGGTGAGAACCTGCAGGACCACCTCGAGGTCTACCTGCAGCACGAATCCGTGCAGCCGGTTTCCATCCAGCCGTGGCTGAAGATGTGGAAGGCCCCGTGGATCGGTGCGCAGTGGCTGTTCGCCAACGCTGGTGTCGGTGCTTCGAACCACTTCGAGGGCGGCGGCTTCATCCGCACCAACGACGACGTCGTCTACCCGAACCTCATGTTCCACTTCCTGCCGATCGCTGTGCGCTACGACGGCACCGGCGGCGATCACGAACACGGATACCAGGTGCACATCGGCCCGATGAACTCCGACGTTCGCGGCCACGTGAAGATCAAGTCGAACGACCCCAAGCAGCACCCGTCGATCCTGTTCAACTACCTGTCGACCGAAAACGACCGTCGCGAATGGGTTGAGGTTGTGCGCGCTGCACGCCACATCCTGTCCCAGCCGGCGTTCGCACCGTTCGACGGCGGGGAACTGTCGCCCGGCAAGGACGTTGAAACCGACGAGGAGATCCTCGACTGGATCCGCCGCGACGCAGAAACCGCTCTGCACCCGTCGTGCTCGGCGAAGATGGGTGTCGACGACATGTCGGTTGTCGACCCGTCGTCCATGAAGGTCCACGGCACCGAGGGTCTGCGCGTTGTCGACGCTTCGGTCTTCCCGACCATCACCAACGGCAACATCTACGCACCCGTCATGATGGTTGCTGAGCGCGCTGCCGACCTCATTGCCGGCAACACCATGCTCGAGCCCGAATACCCGCCGGTCTACAAGGCCAAGTCCGGTATGCCGCTGTACCCCGAAGGCGACCCGCGCAACAGCGCGTGGAACGCCCGCACGGACATCCCCAGTGCGCTTGAGGCAATGGCTGCGGGTGATGACAAGTGAGCAGCACCCCATCAAACCCCAAGCCGCAGGCACAGAATGCGGCGGGCGGCACCTCGTCAGCTGTTGCAGAAGTCGAACCTGAGCTTCGGCCCCAGGTGACCAGCCCCAAGGTCAAGCCGGTCGTGCTCGGCGTGACCGGCGTGTTCATCGCGCTGGTCGCCGGGTGGGCGCTGTTCTTCACGGAGTCGGCCGAGGCGACACTCGGCTTGCTCGTGGGATGGATCGGCAACTGGTTCGGCTGGTTCTACATCCTCTTGGCCACCGCGATTTTGGTGTTCGTGGTGGTGCTCGCCCTGCGGTACTCAAAGATCCGCTTGGGCAAGGACACTGACCGTCCCGAATACTCGACGTTCGCGTGGGCATCCATGCTGTTCGCAGCCGGCATCGGCACTGACGTGATGTTCTTCGCGGTTGCCGAACCCGCCTCGCAGTACCTGGCCCCACCCGTGACGGAAGCCGGATCGCTTGACGCTGCACGCGAAGGCACCGTGTGGACGCTGTTCCACTACGGCATCACCGGCTGGGGCATGTACACGCTCATGGGCATCGCCCTGGGCTACTTCGCTCACCGCAAGGGCCTGCCGCTGGCAGTCCGCTCGGCGCTGTACCCGCTGTTTGGCAAGCGCATCAAGGGCGGCATCGGCAACGCCGTCGACATCGCAACGGTGCTTGGCACCATCTTCGGTGTTGCAACCTCGCTCGGTATCGGCGTGGTCATGCTCAACGTGGGCCTGGACATCATGTTCGGCATCGACCAGGGCACCCCTGCTCAGGTCGGCCTCGTGGTCGTCGCGGTTCTCGTGGCAATCGTGTCGGCAACATCCGGTGTTGATAAGGGCATCCGCATCCTCAGCCAGCTCAACGTGGTGCTCGCACTCGTACTGGCCGGCTGGGTTCTGGTGTTCGGCGACACCGCATTCCTGCTGCGTGCAGCAACCATGAACGTCGGCGACTTCATCAGCATGTTCCCCGGCATGACGCTCGACACGATGGCATACGACTACCCGGCCGAATGGATGAACCTGTGGACCCTGTTCTTCTGGGCATGGTGGGTCGCCTGGGCAAGCTTCGTCGGCATGTTCCTGGCCCGCATCTCCAAGGGCCGCACGCTGGGCCAGTTCGTCATCGGCACGCTCACCATCCCGTTCATCTACATCCTCATGTGGGTGACGATGTTCGGAAACAGCGCAATTCAGCGCATCCGTTCGGGTGACACCGCGTTCGCCGAAGCTGCAGTCGACACACCGGAATCCGGTTTCTACATGCTGCTGCAGCAGTACCCCGGAGCATTCTTCCTGGTGGGACTGGCAACGTTCGTCGGTCTGCTGTTCTACGTGACATCGGCTGACTCCGGTGCGCTGGTCATGGCGAACCTCACCAGCCGCCTGCCGGACGCTGAAACCGACGCCAAGCCGTGGGTGCGCATCTTGTGGGCCGTGGCAACCGGTGTTCTGACGATCGCCATGCTGGTGGTCGGCGGCATCACCGCGCTACAGTATGCGACGGTTGTCATGGGCTTGCCGTTCGCATTCGTCATGATCTTGGTTGCCATTGGTCTGCTGCGCGCACTGGAAGGCGAGCACAAGCAGAACAACGCCATGATGGACTCGCTGCGCTCGCAGGTTGTCGGTGCTGGCGGTGTTGTTGGCGGCGGTGCCGGTGCTGGTGGCGCTGGTGCTGGCAGCTGGCGGAATCGTCTGCTCCGCCAGTTCGGCAATGTGTCGCTGCGGGCTACGCAGGAGCGCATGTCCGAAGTTGTCATTCCCGCGCTGGAAGAAGTCGCAGCTGAACTGCGTGAGCAGGGTGTTGACGCGCAGATCGTCCGCGAAGACGACGTGTCGAAGAACATCAAGCACTCCGTTTCGCTTACTGTTCACGGCACGCACGAAATGCTGGAGAACTTCGACTACACGGCACAGATCCGCCAGATCAAGGCCGCAACCTACGGCACCCGCATGCGCGAAGCCGACGATGTCTCAAGCCAGCTTGAGGTCAAGGTTCCCGGTGGCGGAACCTACGACATCCTGGACTACTCGCGTGAGCGGATTGCCCACGACGTCCTCGACCACTACACCTGGTGGCTGGATTCCAACGTTGCTGTCGTCGAGGAGTCTCGCCGAGGCGAGTGACTCTGCTGCCACGTGCAAAAACTCCGGATTCTGCTTATACGTGCAAAAACTCGGCCGAAAACTGCG
>CABTZE010000013.1 GCA_902489215.1 uncultured Brevibacterium sp. | reverse complement strand
GGTTTTCGTCAGAAAGACCTGCAGCCGCAGAGTGCTGAAGCCGAGAGCCTACAGCCAGTTGGGTTCTATGACGCTGAACGCCGCATTGTGTGGGTCGATGAACTTTGCGACTCGCCCACGCGGAGTATCAGTTGGCTTCACCAGCAGCGCACCGCCGAGCTCGGGCACCTTCTGGGCAAAAGCATCGACGTCTTCGACCATGTAGAACGCTTCCCAGTGCGAGGGGATCTGCGTACCGGAAAGGTCGACGACGGCAGCCGTCAGATCAACATCACCCGGCATGGTCAACAGCTGGGCTTCTTCGCGGATGGTCGACGGTCCGGTGCTCGTGGTCCAGCCGAACACCTCAGAGTAGAAGTCCGCCTTTTCGGGGGAGTGGGTGTGCAACTCAAAGTAGACCGCCGCACCGAGTTCTTCTACTGTTCCCAGTCCGCGGGAGTCGTCAAAGGTCAGCGCACCGAATGCCGTGCCGCCAGAGTCTGAGACCAGCGCAACCGATGCTTCGCCATCGAATTCGGGAACGACAGTCATCGCTTGTCCGCCGCCTGCATCAACAGCGGTGAGGAAGGTGTCGAGCGATTCCGCGCGGAAGTAGACAGACCAGAAGCCCGGCTGGCCCTCCGGTGCCTGCGGCGGCTGGGGGCTGATGCCCGCGGCGGCGCGTCCGCCGAGCAGCGCCTGTGAACCAAGGCCAAGGGGGCCTGCGCCGCTGAACTCCCAGCCGAAGAGTTCGCTGTAGAACTTAGTGGAAACATCCGACTGTGGGGAGCTGAGCTCCAACCAGACGGGCTGAGCAGATTGAGCAGTGTAGTCAGTCACCCGGCCATTGTCGCAGGTAAAGCTGTTGTGGTCAGCCGCGGCCCTTGAAGTAGTCTTCGATGCCTGCGGCTAGGCCGTCGGCATAGCGTTTGCGGCCGGAATCGGTTTTCATGGTCTTTGCCTCTTCCGGGTTGCGCATTTCACCCATCTCCATGAGGACGGCCGGGACTGTGGCGTGGTTGAGCCCGCCGAGGTCCGTGCGCTCGATGATGGTCTTTTTGCCATAGCTTGGGTTGGCGCGGAACTCCGCGTTTTTGAGGCCTTTCACAAGGCTGGTGGCCAGCTTCTTGGATTCAGCGTGTTCGCGGTCGGGTGCGATGATGGCGCCGAAGCCGAACGGCTTGGTGCTTTCGGAGCCGTTGGCGTGGATGCTGACCAGGATGTCGGCATCGGCCGCGAACTGTCCCCGCTCATCAACGCAGGGCCCGATGCCCTTGTCGTCTTTGCGCGACATGATGACGCGCGCGCCTTTGTCCTCGAGCGCTGTGCGCAGGTGCCCTGCGACTTTCCAGTTGAATTCGTGTTCGGCAAAGCCGTCCGATGTGGCTGTTCCCGTTGTGTTGCACGCTTTTGTTCCGCCGCGGCCGTCATCGACCTGCTTGGAGATCTTGGAGGCGTTCTTCATGTTGCCGCCGTTGTGGCCTGGGTCGACTGCGATCGTGAGTCCCGCCAGCGGCTGGGACTCCTCGTCTTCTGTCGGGGTGTTTGAGGGCGCTGTGCTCGTGGTGGCTGGGCCAGCCGGTGCTGACGAGGTGCCGGGCGCCGGTGCGCTTTCTGCGCACCCGGTCAGGACGAGGGCGCAGAGCGCGGCAGCAAAGGCGGGGGAACGCGGAATCATACGAACATTGAAGCACACGGGCGTGACAGCGCGGCGGGCAAATCCACGGGCTTTCGCGTGCTGCGCCCTACAATGGCAGGGCATTAAAGGGAAAGGACGTGGAAGTGGCGGCCAAAGCAGAGTACGGCGCACAGCAGCTCCAGGTACTGGAAGGGCTCGATGCGGTCCGCAAGCGGCCCGGTATGTACATCGGCTCCACTGATTCGCGCGGTCTCATGCACTGCCTGTGGGAGATCATCGACAATTCCGTCGATGAAGCTCTTGCCGGCTATGGCGAAGAGATCACTGTGACTCTCTATCCTGACGGCTCGGTCGCGGTCGACGACTGGGCGCGCGGCATTCCTGTTGACGTCGAACCGAAATCCGGCCTGACCGGTGTCGAACTGGTGATGACGAAGCTGCACGCCGGCGGTAAGTTCGGCGGCGGTTCCTATGCCGCGGTCGGTGGTCTGCACGGCGTTGGCGGCGCTGTCGTCAATGCGCTGTCAGAGCGTATGGACGTCGAAGTCACTCGCGCCTCGAAAGTCCACCGTCTGTCGTTCCGACGGGGCCGTCCCGGACGTTTTGCCGATGACGGCACACCCAGCCCTGAAAGTCCGTTCACGGAGAACAAGCCGGGTGAAAAACTCGAGATCATCGGCAAAGCCAAACGCGGTGTGACCGGAACTCGGGTGCGCTACTGGGCTGATCCGCAGATCTTCCTGAAAGACGCCGACTTCGAATACGACAAGCTCGTTGACCGCGCCCGGCAGACGGCGTTCCTCGTTCCCGGTTTGAAGATCACAATCGTCGATGAACGCGGCATTGCGCGTGACGAAGCCGGTGAGGTCATTGAGCGCCGGGAAGAAGAGTTCCGCTATGACGGCGGCATCTCTGCGTTTGCAGATCATCTGGCGCTTGACCCCGCCGTCACTGATGTGTGGCGTTTCAGCGGCAAGGGTGATTTCACGGAAACCGTTCCGGTTCTCGACGACACCGGACACATGGTCTCAACCGAGGTGGACAGGGAAGTCGATGTTGATATCGCAGTGCGCTGGGGGACCGGCTTCGACACTCGGATCAAGAGCTTTGTCAACATCATCGCCACCCCGAAGGGCGGCACCCACCAGGCGGGCTTTGAAGCAGGTCTTGTGAAGACGGTCCGCAAAGCAGTTGAGGCCAACGCCCGCAAGCTCAAAGTCGGCAAGGACAAATTGGACAAAGAGGACGTCCTTGCGGGACTGACGGCCGTTGTCACTGTCAAACTTGCCGAACCGCAGTTCGAAGGTCAGACAAAAGAGGTTCTTGGAACCCCCGCGGTTCGTCAGATTGTCAGCAAAGTCGTCGAGGACGGGCTGACCGAGCGTCTTGAGGCAAGCAAGCGCCAAGAGAAGGCCCAGGCGAACGCTCTTCTGGAAAAGGTTGTCGCGGAAATGAAATCGCGCATCTCCGCGCGCACCCACCGCGACAACCAGCGGCGCAAAAACGCCCTTGAGTCCTCAGCGCTGCCCGCCAAGCTCTACGACTGCCGCATCAGCGATGGCGACAGCACCGAGCTGTTCATCGTCGAAGGCGATTCGGCAATGGGAACTGCGAAGGCCGCGCGGAACTCCGAGCACCAGGCGCTGTTTCCCATTCGCGGCAAAATCCTCAACGTGCAGAAGGCGAGCGTGTCGGACATGCTGGCGAACGCCGAGTGCGCGGCGCTGACTCAGGTGATCGGCGCCGGTTCCGGCCGCAGCTTTGACCTGGAGGCGGCCCGCTACGGCAAGGTCATCATCATGACGGACGCGGATGTTGACGGCGCCCACATTCGGACCCTGCTGCTGACACTGTTCTTCCGCTACATGCGGCCGTTGGTCCAAGCCGGGCGGGTGTTCGCCGCCGTACCGCCGCTGCACCGCGTTGAAGTCGTCAACCGGGGCAAGGCGAACGACGTCATCTACACGTATTCAGAAGCCGAGCTGCACCGTGAGCTGAAGAAGCTCGATCGGCGCGGCAAAACCTATAAGCCCCCGCAGCGCTATAAGGGTCTGGGTGAAATGGACGCCGACCAGCTGGCCGAAACGACGATGGATCCCGCCCACCGTCTTCTTCGCCGCGTCACGATGGACGACGCGGGCGCGGCCGAGACCACGTTCAACCTGCTCATGGGATCTGAGGTTGCTCCGCGCCGCGAGTTCATCGTGTCCGGTGCGGACATGATGGACTCTGAGAAGATCGACGCCTGATCAGCGCCACTCCAGCGCTGTCGTCTGAATTCTGAGACAGTAGTGACCACGCATATTCAGCGTGCTCACAGTGAGTTCCCTGCCGGTAGTCTAGAACCGGCATAACAATGACCGGTTCGCCGTGCGCGTGCACATTCGGCGGACCAAGCCCAACAAGGAGGCGATTGTGGATCCGGTGCTCATCGGCAGGTGGCAATTCGGCATCACCACGGTCTATCACTTCTGGATGGTTCCGCTGACCCTCGGCTTGGGTCTGCTGGTTGCAATCTTCCAGACGATGTACACCCGTACCGGTGACGAAAAGTGGCTGCGCGGAACGAAGTTCTGGGGCAAGCTCTTCCTCGTCAACTTCATCATGGGCGTTGTCACCGGCATCGTCCAGGAATTCCAATTCGGCATGGCCTGGTCGGAGTACTCGAAGTTCGTCGGCGACGTCTTCGGCGCTCCTCTGGCTATGGAAGCTCTCATTGCGTTCTTCCTCGAATCGACATTCCTCGGCCTGTGGATCTTCGGCTGGGGCCGACTCTCCAAGCGCGCACACCTGACTGTCCTGTGGTGCGCTGTCATCGGTGCGTGGATCTCGGCGTACTTCATCATCGTCGCCAACTCCTGGATGCAGCACCCGGTCGGCGTTGAAATGGTCGACGGCCGCCCCGTCATGACCAACATCTGGGCAGTTCTCACGAACAACACCGCAATCGCCGCCTACACGCACACGCTCGCAGGTTCGCTTGCCTGCGGTGCCGCGTTCATGCTTGGCATTTCCTGGTACCACCTGTACCGCCGCCGCAAGGACGGCATCGACACGGTCGATGAGAACGGCCGCGTCGTCGTGGGCGAAAACCCCGCTGTTCCCGGCCGCGACAAGAAAGACCACGAAGTCTGGTTCAAATCGCTGCGGATCGGCGGTTGGGCCGCGGTCATCGCCTTCGTCGCGGTGGCCATCACCGGTGACATCCAGGCCAAGCTCATGTACGAACAGCAGCCCATGAAGATGGCCTCAGCGGAAGCGGCCTGCTCCGACGGCACCTCGTTCTCCGTGCTGACGATCGGCATCCCCGACTCCAACCACTGTGACGACACGAAGACCCTCATCGAGGTTCCCGGACTGCTTTCCTTCCTCGTCCACTCCAACTTCACGGACGAAGTTCCCGGCGTGAAGACTCTGCTGCCGGAATACGAAGAGAAGTTCGGCGGCGTCATCCCGGATGACCCCATGTACCGCGACTACGCGGGACAGAAGATCGACTACCAGCCGCTGATGATCGTCACCTACTGGGGCTTCCGCTTCATGATCGGCTTCGGCGCTCTTGCCGCAATGTTTGCCGGCTACGCGCTGTTCGCAACTCGCAAGGGCACCGTGCCAAGGTCGAAGTTCCTCGCACACCTGTCGCTGTGGGGCATCGCGGCACCGTTCGTTGCCAACTCGGCCGGTTGGGTGTTCACCGAAATGGGCCGCCAGCCGTTCGTCGTAGCCCCCAATATGGGTGCTGACGGCGTCGACGGGGTCATGCTCTACACGGCCGCAGCGATTTCTCCGTCCGTGTCCGCCGGCGCCATGCTGTTCAGCCTGATCGCACTGACCCTGCTCTACGGCGGTCTGATGGTCGTCGAGCTCATCCTCATCATCAAGTACGCCCGCGGCGGTGTCGCGGCTGCTATGCCCGAACTCGACACTTCGGGAAGCAAGCCGAGAGCCGAGCACGAAGACGACGACGTCCTGTCGTTCGCCTACTAAGGAGACGCTGTGGAAGCCCTTTCAACCCTGTGGTTCATCCTCATCGCTGTCCTGTGGACGGGGTACCTCATCCTCGACGGCTTCGACCTCGGCGCGGCCATGATGATGAAGACCTTCGCGAAAAGCGAAAAGGAACAGCGCGTTCTGCTCAACTCGTTCGGGCCCGTGTGGGACGGCAACCAGGTGTGGCTGCTGACCGCCGGCGGTGCGACGTTCGCGGCATTCCCGCTGTGGTACGCCTCGCTGTTCTCCGCCCTGTACGTGCCGTTGACGCTGGCGCTGCTCGCACTCATTCTGCGCGCCGTGTCGATTGAATACCGCGGCAAGGTCAATTCGCAGCGCTGGCGTGACGCTTGGACGTGGTGCCTGTCGCTCGGCTCGGCTCTCGCTGCCTTCTTCGTCGGTGCGATGCTCGCTCTGACCACCACCGGTATGCCGATCAACGACAACGGCGACAACGTGGGCGGTGCCTTCGCGTGGGTCAACATCTACGCGATCGTGGGCGGCCTGGCCATCCTCGGCTTCGCCTACCTGCAGGGCCTGCTGTTCACGGCTCTGAAGTCGCACGGCGAAATGCGGGTCCGCGCGCGTGCACAGGCAAAGAAGTTCCTGCCGCTTCTCCTGCTGTTCGCCGCCGTGTGGGTCCTGATCGTCCAGTTCAAATTCGGCAACATCGTCGGTGCCGTCATCATCGCCGTTGCGGTGCTGGCAGCTGTAGTGACGTGGATGAGCATCGGCGAGAACACCGAGCTGCGCGCCTTCCTGTTCAACGGCGTGTTCCTCGCTGCCGGTGTGGCCAGCCTGTTCGTCAACATCTACCCGCGTGTACTGCCGTCGACGATCGATGACTCCCTGTCTCTGACCGTCACTTCGGCTTCTTCGTCGGATTACACGCTCGGCGTGATGCTCGTCGTCACGGTGATCTTCCTGCCGATTGTTCTGGGCTACACCGTGTACTCGTACCGCGTGTTTGCCCGCCGCATCCACGAAAAGCACCTGCCTCCGGCACACAGCGTTCCGGTGGCCATCGCCAGCTACCACGCGTGAGTTCACCGTGGACTCCAGCGTCCGCCGTCCCCTCGGGACGGCGGGCGCTTGGCGTTCTTGTGGCTGTGGCCGCAGCCAAGGCGCTGGGGCTGGTGCTCATCGCCGAGGCCGTCGCTCGGGGTGTCACCGGGGTTATGGCCGGGGATGATGTTTCGCTGGCTGTTTTCCTGGGTGTCCTCGGGGCCGTTGTGCGCGGGGCAGCCGTGTGGGCGCAGCGGGCGGCTGGGGCCCGTGCCGCGGTCGGCGTCAAAACGGCGCTGCGCCGGAAGCTCATCGGGCGCTCTGTCGGTTCTGGTGGGCGGGATCTTGAGATTGACGACGGCGCGCTGGTTCTGACCGCGACGCGTTCGCTGGATGATCTGGACGACTATTTCACGGGTGTTCTGCCCGCTTTGACGGCATCGGCTGTCATTCCTCTTGCGGTTATAGTCCGCATTGTCTTTGCCGATTGGGTGTCGGCCGCGCTGTTGGTGACCACCCTGCCTTTGGTGCCTGTGTTCATGATCCTCATTGGCCGTTACACCGAGGAGCGCGTGGGGCAGGCGCTGAAGTCCCTTGATCGTCTTTCTGACAATCTGGTCGAGCTTGCACGCGGCCTTCCGGTGCTTGTGGGGTTGGGGCGAGTGCGCGCGCAGACCGAAGCGCTGGTGCGCATCAGCGACAGCTACAGGCGCACCACGATGCAGACACTCAAGGTCGCTTTTCTCTCCGCCCTTGCGCTTGAACTCATTTCGACTTTGTCGGTCGCTCTTGTAGCGGTTTTCATCGGTGTCCGTTTGGTCAACGGGACACTCGATCTGAGCGCTGGTCTGCTGGCTCTTGTTCTGGCTCCCGAGGTGTTCTTGCCTCTGCGTCAGCTTGGTGCGGCTTTTCACTCCACTGAGAACGGACTGGCCGTTTTCGACCGCATCCGCGGTCTCATCGCCTCTCCGCGGTCTGCTGTCTTCGGCTCGCGAGGTGCGGAGTCAGTCGGTTCGGAAGGGGCTGTTCAATTTGCCGAGGTGTCGGTTTCCTACGGTGATTCTGTCGCGCTGCCGCCGGTGTCGGGTCGGATCGGACCGGGGCTGACTGTTCTGACCGGAGCTTCCGGGGCTGGGAAGTCGACGTTCCTGGGCGTTCTCGCCGGCCTCGTGCGGCCGGGGGAGACCACCTCGGTCACCGGCAGCCTGACGGGGGTTCCGGATTCACTGGCTTTTGCCGACCAGAGTCCCCGCTTCTTTTGTGCCACGGTGGGTGAGGAACTCCGCCTGTTCGGCGGTCCCGATATTGACACGGCTGGTCTTAAGCAGCGCGCGGCTCTCGAACTGGATGACGCCGCCGCCGTGGATGCTCTCAGTCCGGGTGAGGCCCGGAGACTGTCCTTGGCCCGAGCCTTTGCGCGCGTGGATTCCGGTGCGCGGCTGCTGATCGTCGACGAGCCGACAGCGCACCTCGACGACGCCTCTGCCGCCCGCATTCGTCGGGAACTGCAGACCATCAGCGAGACCTGCCCCGTCATTGCGGCAAGCCACGATCCCGCGCTGACAGCAGCCGGCACACGCCTGCACATCGGCGCGCCCGCACAGGACCTCGACACGGCGGAGCCGACAGCAGAACCTGTCGAGCCGAACAGGCGCCCCGTCCTTGATGAAGGTGCCGAAGATACCAGCCCCGCCTCGACGTGGCAGCTGCTTCGACGTGCGGCCGATGCTGTCGGCTTTACGACGGGTCGCTTTTGGCTGGGTGTTCTGTCGGCCGTCGGTGCTGTTGCCGCCGGCACGGCGCTGACGGCGGTGTCGGCTTGGCTCATTGTCCACGCTTCCTTCCAGCCGCCGATCATGTATCTGCTGGTGGCGATTGTCGGCGTGCGGTTCTTCGGTCTGAGCCGTTCAGTTCTCACCTACACCCACCAGCTCAACCTGCACCACGCAATCCTCGGCAAACTGGCTGCGCTGCGCCGTCATCTGTGGCAGACCTTTGCGCGCGAGGGAACCGCCAACCGAGCGGTGGCCCGCAGCGACGTTGCCCTGCGCAGGCTGGTCTCCGATGTCGATGACATCAGAGACGCCGCGCCGCGCGTTCTGGTTCCGCCGATTGTCGCAGTCATCATCGGTGCCGCGGCTGTCGTGGTCTTCTGGATTTTCCAGCCCAAGGCGGCGCTGGCGCTTGCCGCTGTACTCGCACTGGCACTCACCGTGGGGCCAGCGGCTGCGCTCATGGCTGAGCGTCAGGCCGGTGTGCAGCGTTTGGAATACCGGGCACGGGTGCTGGGACAGCTAACGCGCCTGCTCGGCGCAAAAACGGATCTCATCGCAAACGGCAAAGCTGACGAGGCAGCCGCCGCCGTTGTCGAGGAAGATGAGCGAGTCGGCGCGTTTGAGAAGCGCATCCTGCAGTCTTCTGGACTGGGCGAGGGGATCGTTACGTTCATGCTGTCGGCTCTGAGTGCTCTCATGCTCCTGATCGCGGGGCCCACGGTGATTTCCGGCGGCCTCTCACCGGAAGCTCTCGCGATCCTCGTGCTCGTTCCACTCGCCCTCATCGATGCCTGCCTGGACTCTCTGCGGGCAGTCCAGCAGTGGCCGGCCCTGGCCTCGGTTCTGCGGCGCGTACCGGAACTCGATGCGGAAGAAGACCACGATGCGAGGCAGCCGCGGCCTGTCGAATCGATCAGCAGTGCGCAGCTGCGCGGCATTCGCGCATCGTGGCCAACCGGCCCCGAAATTCTCTCCGGCATCGACGCCGATATTGCGCGTGGGCGCTGGACTACGGTCACCGGGCCGTCAGGATCGGGCAAAACCACTTTGGTGTCTGTCGTCCTGCGCTTCCTCGACCCGACTGCTGGGACTTACACGGCAGACGGCACAAACCTGCTCGAAGTGGGGCCGGAAGATCTTGCGGGCACAGTTGCCTGGTGCCCGCAGGAAGCCCACGTCTTCAATTCCAGCCTGCGCGCGAATCTGCTCATTGCGCGGGACCGTGATGATCGACCCAGCGATGACGAGCTGCTCGACGTGCTGCGGCGCGTGGGATTGGATGAACTTGCGCGCGAACGCGGTCTGGATGCTGTCATCGGCGCCGGGGGAGAGTTCCTCTCCGGTGGGCAGAGGGGACGTCTGGCGATTGCCCGTACCCTCCTGACAGGTGCCGATGTGGTCGTCATCGATGAGCCGACCGCGCACCTCGACGCAGAGACCGCACAGGCGCTCATGACGGACCTGCGCGAAACTCTTGATGACCGCGCTGTCGTGATGGTGACCCACGATCAGCGGTGGGTCAGCTCTGATGATCTGCGGGTGAAGCTGTAAAGCTCAGTCGCGCTTTGTGCCGAACATGATCTCGTCCCAGCTGGGGACGGACGACCGGCCGCGCTTAGCCTCTTTCTGCTCGGGCTGTTCTGCAGGCTCGGCGCTTGCAGCGGGGTTGCCGCCGTCGAAAACACCCGGTTCATCCAGCAGTGAAGGCTGTGCGTCCGTGTGTTCTTCTTCCGGCGGGCTCACCGCTAGTACGGAGTCATCATCGGCCTCTTCGGGCCGGGACAGTGCTGTGTGTGCTCCGTCGGGTTCGGTTTCCGGCATTTCCGGCACTGACCGCAGTCCGGTCGGAGCCTGAGCCGATTCGGATTCCTGCGTGCGAGCACGACGCCGGCGCAGGCTTTCGAGGATGCGGCCCGTCTCAGCCTGGTGGTCAGCCGACTTCGGGGTGCGATCCTGGTCTTCGAAGTCGAAAACACGTTCGTCGGGACTGCCGAAGTTGGGGATCGGACCGGAGTCAGCGGGGCCGGCTTCGGACAGCCAGCGGGCTTCGTCGTCAACGGCACGAACATTGCGCTCCCGGTACTCCCAGCGCGCAGTCTTCTGCGTGCCGCGGACCGTGAAGGCCAGTTCGACGTTCCACACGCCCTCGTCGGATCGCCAAGCGTCCCACTGGAGATTGTCGGTGTCAGCGCCGCGCTTCTCCAAGCGCTCGGTGACGACTTCGCGCAGGGGGCGGGGAGTGTGGTCACGGCTGCCGTCTTCGTAGACGGGGCTTTGTCCAGCGCTGTGGGCAATGTGGCGGCGCTCAGCCAGGACGGGCTGTTCGAAGGCCTTGATGTGGTCGAGGTCCCCTCCGGTTGCATCCGCGACTTCCTCGGCGGTAAGCCCCGAGCGGATCATCGCCTGAATGGCCTTGGGCCTCAGCTGGCCTCGCCCATAGGTGCGGGTAGCCTGCTGGGTGCGCAGGCGGCGCACCGCGGCAAGAAGTTCGTCGTCGACGCGGAGCCGGTACTCGGCTCCCTGTGCATCGCGCAGCACAAGCGCACCGGACGCGTCAGCTGCGTGAAAAGACAGTTCCGTCACTCGAATCACACCTTCCTGTAGCCGTTCCATATTTTCACGGTGCGCGGCCCGATGGGGGTACCACCGGCGGCGAGTCGTCAAGCACTGACGACTCGCCGCCCAGGAACGTCACGGTAGACTTCGAGCATGACCTCATCTTCGGTTTCTCCCTTCGATTCGATTGTCCTCATGTCCTTCGGCGGACCCAATAAGGCCGACGAAGTTGTGCCGTTCCTCAAGAACGTCACGGCCGGCCGCGGGATCCCCGAGGAGCGTCTCGAAGAAGTGGGTGAGCACTACTTCGCCTTCGGCGGTAAATCGCCGATCAACGAACAGAACATCGCCCTTCTGGAAGCACTGAGGGAGGAAGTCCGCGCGCGCGGTATCGACACCCCCGTCGTGTGGGGCAACCGCAACTGGGACCCGTATCTCGAAGACGTGTTGCGCGAGCGCGCAGAGGCCGGCGACTCTCGCTTCATCGCAGTGACCACATCGGCCTACTCCAGCTATTCTTCGGACCGCCAGTACCGCGAAGACTTCGCCAAGGCCAGCCAGAAGCTCGCCGGCGAGGGGATCAACGTTGAAATCGACAAGATCCGCCAGTACTACAACCACCCGGGCTTCGGCGACACACAGGTCAAGATCGTCCGCGAAGCACTGGCTGAACTCGCGCAGAAGGCCGGCGGCCTCGATCCGCAGAAGCACCGTGTTCTGTATGTCACCCACTCAATTCCGGACACCATGCAGGCGGCTTCGGAAAAGTGCACCATCGGATACGAAGCACAGCACCAGCAGCTGATCGACTACATTGCCGCCCAGCTGGGTGACGAACTTCCGCTGAAGCAGGAGCTCGTATTCTGCTCGGAGTCCGGTCCGGCACACATCCCGTGGTCCCAGCCGGACATCAACGACCGCATGGACGAACTCGCCGAAGAAGGCGTGACCGGTGTTGTCGTTGTGCCAATCGGCTTCGTGTCCGATCACATGGAAGTCGTCTATGACCTCGACACGGAGGCAAAGGAAACGGCCGACAAGCACGGCTTCGCTTTTGTGCGGGCTGCGACGGTCGGCACCGACCCGCTGTTCGTCAGCGGTCTGGTCGACCTCATTCTGGAACGCGCCGCACAGGTGCGCGGTGAAGAGGTCAGCGCGCCGGCCGTGACGGAGGAAGGCCCCCTGATCGACGGTTCCGGTGCAGGGTCTGTCGAATGCTGCCGAGGTCGAGAAGACCGACCGACGATGCCGAACTGGGCTGACTGATCACTCTCTGAGCACAGAAAAGGGGCGGCTTCGGCCGCCCCTTTTGTATGCGAAAACGTCAGCTCTCAGGGTCGTCGATGACCGGGATTGTGCCGGTCTCTGCTGCGAGGACCTTCTTCAGCTCAGACGTGTCGAGATCGTTTTCACCAGCGATGTTGACGGTATCGCTCAGCTCTTCGAGCAGGGCTTGTTCGCGGAATTCGTCGCCGGCCTCGCGGGCCTCTGCGAGCTGTTCGCGCAGAAGCTCGACTTTGTTGTCGAGTCCTTCGGCAAAACCTGACATGGGAGCCTCCCTTCTCAAACATCAGCATCATCGGCAGTCCGCATGAACTGAATGTGAACACGATGATGTTGAGCCTCCAAATTATCAAAGTCAGAAAAACCGAAGAAATCACCCGGCCTGCAGTTGCGCAAAAGCAAATGAAGGTGCATTATTCGGGATGACCCGCACAAGAGCCGGTCATTCACAGACTTCAACCAGATGCCGCCGGAGTGTGACCAGTACAAATGGCAACCGACTACGACGCCCCGCGAAAGCAGGATGACGAAATCAGCGCTGACTCCATCGAGGAGCTCAAGGCGCAGCGCAATCAGGCGCAGGCCAGTCAGGTAGACGAAGACGAAACGGCCGCTGCCGAAGATTTCGAGCTGCCGGGTGCCGACCTTTCGAACGAAGAGCTCTCGGTGCGCGTCCTGCCACGTCAGAATGATGAATTCACCTGTATGGAGTGCTTCCTGGTTCGTCACCGTTCGCAGCTGGCAGAAGACAACGACGGCGTCCTCATCTGCTCTGACTGCGCTGGCTGACACTGCGGCCGCTGGGTGAGCAGGCACATCCATAAACGAATACAGTCATAGACAGCGGGGGCGCGAACAGATCTGTTCGCGCCCCCGCTGTCTATGACTGTCTGCTGCGGCGTCCGCCGACAGCTGCTTAGGAGTTCAGTGCTCGCGCCAGAGCTGCGGGACGTTTGGTTGACACAACCCAGTACGGCGTCGGGTCTGCTGGGTCGTTGATGTGCACGCGGACGGCCTGTTTCACCCACGGGCGGATCATGAGAAAAGCGCGTGCATCCAGCTGCGGTCCGCGAGCTTGGAACGCCGCGGCGGGCCCCAAGGGTTCGACCTCGGTGATGAAGCTGCGCTCGATGTGGGCTCGTCCCGCATAGAAGTGGGTGTCGGTCACGAGGATCTTCGTGCCCATCGTCACCAGCCACGTTGCGGCGATGGCGAACACGACCACGGGCACAATGAACGCACCGAGTGGCCAGACGGGGTAGACCATGGCCGCGGTCATGGACGAAAGGAAGAGCGCCACTATCCACCAGGTGATCGTGGGTGACAGCTTCTCGACGTAGGCGACGCCCTGCGTCGCGGAGGCGGGGGAGTTCATGTTCTCCATTGTCCCACGTGCCTCACACGGTGTTCGGACGGCCGGTTTACGAGGTGGCATCGGCACGCGCTAAGCACTAAAGTCCTGCCCGTGGCTGCCAATACCGTTCCCATCCAACTCAAAGTCCTCGACCCGGGACTCCCCGTGCCCGCCTATGAGCACTCCGGCGATGCCGGCTGCGATTTGATTGCCGCCGAAGACGTCGTGCTGCGGCCGGGTGAGCGCCGCCGTGTGCCGACCGGCATTGCTCTGGCGATCCCCGAAGGCTACGCGGGCTTCATCCACCCCCGGTCGGGACTGTCGTCGAAAGCCGGTGTGACCGTCATCAACGCCCCCGGCACCATTGATGCGGGCTACCGCGGCGAAATCCAGGTTCCGCTGGTGAACCTGGACCCGGATGCGACCGCGACGATTTCGCGTGGTGATCGCATTGCGCAGCTCGTCATCCAGGAGGTTTGCCGGGCAGAGTTCGAGATTGTCGATACGCTGTCAACAACAGATCGGGGCAGTGCCGGTTTCGGATCAACCGGCGGATTCACCCACAACGAGGAGCAGTAGATGTCATTCTTCAGCCGTTTTCGCAAGGCCAAGCCGTCAGAGGAACCGAGCGAAGAACCGGAAAGCACCGAGGAAGTTGCCGTTGACGAAGCTGCCGAAGTCGAGGCCGACGACGACTTCGCGGCGAAAGAAGGACCGCGGGACCGTGTCGAAAACGGTCCGTGGGACGCGTCCGAAAAAGCTTCGGAGGCTGACCGTCTGGACCTCGGCGCCCTGAAGATTCCCGTCTACGACCAGATGCAGGTGCAGCTGGAGCAGACCGAGGACACGCGAGAAATCGTTGCCGTCACACTCGTGCACAAGGGCGGAAACCTGCAGCTGCAGGCCTTTGCCGCTTCGAAAGCAGAAGGCCTCTGGGGTGATGTGCGCACCCAGACCGCGGCAAACATTGAACAGGCCGGCGGTTCTGCTGCAGAGCGCTACACCGAATTCGGCACCGAGCTGCACGCCGAGGTTCCCGTCAAACTCGACGGTGAGGACACCCCGTCACTGCGGCCGGTGCACTTCAT
Organism: uncultured Brevibacterium sp.; assembly: GCA_902489215.1. Lineage (GTDB taxonomy): Bacteria > Actinomycetota > Actinomycetes > Actinomycetales > Brevibacteriaceae > Brevibacterium. Next base: position 8,158 of record CABTZE010000013.1, on the reverse strand, counting down.
CGGCATTGACGGGCCCCGCTGGTTCCTCCGTGCAGCGCTGACGAACGCTGCCGCAGAAGACAGCCCCGCGAATGAAGAGCTGCGCAAGGTGCTGCGCGGCGTCATCGTCGCCCGCGGCGAAGAAGCGCGCCCTCCGCGTGAGCTGCTGATGCTCACCCCGCCGAACACCGAACCGAAGCGGGAAGAATCAGACGATGACGATCCGCTCAACCCGGGTCCGACAATTGCCGAAGTCCGATGACAGCGGGACGCGCGCTGCGCGCGTAGCCGAACTATCGCGGCAGACCCGGACCTGCGTGCCGATCAGCGAAGTCGAAGACCGCGACACCGTATCGGTGGCCGGCACAATCCGGTCGATCACGCGGTCCGCACACGGTGCGAACCTCACCTTTGACTGCGTTGTTGCAGACAGCACGGGCGAGGTGCGGGTCCGATTCCTGGGTGTGCGGGAAATCTCGGGCCTCCTGCCGGGCCGCCCGGTCGCGGTGCACGGCAAGTTCTGCCTGTTGGGCGGTGAAATGGTCACCCTCAGTCCGGCCTACACACTGCTGAGCGGCAGGCCGTTCACTGCGATCCGGTGATCAGCGGGTCATCGCCGTCAGCTGTGAGTGCAGCTCCGGCAGAGTCAGGAAGTACAGTTCATCGCCGGCGATGAGTGAATCATCGGCATCGGGAGCGAAAGCGCGGCCCTGCCGGACAAGAGCGACGAGAACGGTGTCAGCCGGCCATGAAGTATCGCCCACACGCTGACCCGTGATGGCAGCGGTTTCGTGCAGAGTCACCTCGACGAGCGATGCGCCGCCGCGCTGCAGGTTCATCAGCTGCACCAGACCGCCGACTTCGACCGCCTCTTCGACCAGCGCGGTGAGCAGGCGAGGAGTGGAGACGGCAACATCGACACCCCAGCTGTCATCGAAGAGCCACTCGTTGCGGGGGTTGTTGACCCGGCTGACGGTCCGGGGAACACCGAACTCTGTTTTCGCCAGCAAGCTGAGCACGAGGTTTGTCTTGTCGTCACCCGTTGCCGCAACGACAACATCGGCGTAGTCAAGATTGGCCTCGGCCAGGCCATCGGGCTCGCAGGCATCAGACAGGAGCCACTGCGCGCCGGGCACGAGGTCACGGCGAATAGCGTCCTTGTTTTTGTCAATGAGCAGGACGGTGTGCCCGTTCTCCAACAGCTCTCGGGCTACGGAATTGCCGACCGATCCGGCTCCGGCGATGACGACCTTCATGGTGACTCCTCTCAGTCCTGCTGCCTGTACTGCTGTGCCGGGGGCGCATCGAGTATCCGCTCGATGTCGTCGAGGTCGTCCATCCGCGACATGATGTGCACAAGATCGCCCTCCTGCAGGAGAGTGTCCTTCTGGGGCAGGATGCCCTCACCAGACCGGGTGATGAAGCCCACGCGGCCCGGCACCGCATCTTCGATTTCGAGAACGGAGTGGGACACCCACGCCGGGTTGACGTGCACTTCTGACAGGCCGATCTGCCCGGACGGGTCGCGGTATTCGTTGACGGAGCCCTGGGGAATGAGCCGGCGCATCATCTGTTCGGCCGTCCAGCGGACCGTTGCCACGGTCGGGACTCCCAGCCGTTCGAAGATCTGGGCGCGCTTCGGGTCGTATATGCGGGCGGCGATGTTCTTCACACCGAAGGTTTCGCGGGCGACGCGCGCGGCCAGAATGTTCGAATTATCACCGGAGGAGACCGCGGCGAAAGCGTAGGCCCCGTCCACTCGGGCTCGTTTGAGAACGTCCCGATCGAAGCCGACACCGGTGATGGTCGAACCGGAGAACTCCGGGCCCAGCTTGAGGAACGCATCCGGATCCTGGTCGATGACCGCCACCGTGTGTCCGCGACTGTCGAGTGTTCTGGCCAGAAGGGCGCCGACGCGCCCGCAGCCCATAATCACAAAGTGCACGGCATCCGCCTTCTTCACAGTTGACTACCATGGGGGCCGTGGCAAGCAGTTTTACCTATGCGCTCAAGCGCGCAGTCGTTGGACGGCCGTTTCGCAGTGACCACTTTAGACGCGAAGCGCTCCCAAAGCGCCTCGCAATGCCGGTTTTTGCCTCAGACATGCTGTCCTCGGTCACGTATGCGCCGGACGAAATCCTGCTTGCCCTGTCGACCTCCGGGATCGTGGCGATCACCATTTCGCCGTGGATCGGCCTTGCCGTCGGCATCGTCACCCTCATCATGGTGCTGTGCTTCCGCCTCACGCTGCGGGCGTATCCGGCCGGCGGCGATTACTCGGTTGTCGCGCAGAACCTGGGTGCGCGTCCGGCCCGGCTTGTAGCCGCCGCCCTGCTGGTTGACTTTGTTCTGACGCTGTCGGTGTCCATGGCGGTGTTTGCCGGTTTCGTCGCCCAGCTCGTTCCACCGCTGCGCAGCTACACGGTGCTTGTTGCACTCAGCGGCGTGGCCGTTGTGTCGCTGTTCGGTCTGCGCGGTTGGAAGGGCACTCGTACGCTCATGGCGGTGCCGACGTACACCTTCATCGCGCTCGTGTTCATCATGTTGGCCGTCGGCTTCGGACGAATGCTCGCGGGTGATCTCCCGCAGGCTGAAACTGCCGCGTTCACCCTGGAGCCCCTGGCTGGTGTTGATACGGCGATGCAGGGCTTGGCCGCCGTGTTCATCGTCCTGCGGGCCTTCTCGTCTGGTTCTGTGGCGGTCGCCGGAATCGAGACGGTTGCGGCCGCGGCCCCGAAGTTCCGTCAGCCGCGCGGCCGAAATGCCGGAAACACGCTGCTCATCACGGGTGCGCTGTCGGCGACGATGCTCGTAGGGCTCATGTGGTTGGCCTCTGAGCTGGGCATCAAATATGCGGCCGACCCCGCAGCTCAGCTGTCCAAGAACGGCCACAGCGTCGGCCCGGACTACGTGCAGCACCCCGTGATGGGGCAGATGGCCGAGGCGGTCTTCTCGTTCTCGCCGGTGCTCACCGCTGTTGTCATCGTCGTGTCGGCCCTTATCCTCCTGGTGGCGGCGAATACCGCCATCGAGGGATTCCCGGTTTTGGCTTCGCGTCTGGCCCGCGATGAGCTGCTGCCCAAGCAGATGGCCACCCGCGGGGACCGCATGACGTTCTCCAACGGCATTCTGGTGTTGGCGGGTGCGTCGATGCTCATCATCTTCATCACGGACGCTCAGCCCACGAAGCTCATTGAGCTGTACCTGGTGGGTGTGTTCCTGTCGTTCTCTTTGGGCCAGCTGGCCATGGTCCGCCACTGGAGTCGCATTCTGCGGCGCACGGTTTCCGGGCCCAAGCGAACCAAGATGCTCATTGCCCGCGTTGTCGGCTGTGTCGGCGGGGTTCTCGGCTCGATTGTTCTCGTGGTGGTCATCATCACGAAGTTCGTGGGCGGGGTCTGGATGGCGCTGCTTGCGATGCTCCTGCTGTATGCGCTCATGGGCGGCATCTTCCGCCATTATTCGGCTGTCAACAGGGACTTGAGAGTTGATCCGGAAGACACGGATGTGCGACGCCTGCCGACGGGCACGCGTGCGGTCGTCATCGTCACGAGCATCAATAAGCCCGCTCTGCGCGCAGTCGCCTATGCGCGGGCCAGCCGTCCCACTCAGCTGGAGGCCATCACTGTTGCCGTTGATGCCGAAGCGGTGGAAAAAGTCCAAAAGCAGTGGGACGCGATGAAGCTGACGGTTCCGCTGACCATCATCGATTCGCCGTTCCGCGAACTCATCCGTCCGATCATGCGGCACGTGACGACTCTGCGCAGGCGCCACCCGCAGGACCTCATCATCGTCTACATTCCTCAGTTCATCGTGGGTCGCTGGTGGGAGTCGCTGCTGCACAACCAGACGGTTCTGCGGCTGAAGTCTTTCCTGGCGTTCCTGCCCGGTGTGGTTGTTGCGACCGTGCCGTGGCGCCTGGAGTCGTTCAACCGCAGTCAGGTGGTCCTGGAAAGCGCGGAGGGCAATATCGAACTGTCTGATCTCAGGATGAAGAAATGACCACTCAGCGTCCCGCGGTCGGTGACCGCCGCGTTCTTGTTCCCGATGCGCCGGCCGCCGGGGGAGCGGCCGCTGCCCGCACCGAAGACGGGGTTGTCTTCGTCGATGGTGCCCTTCCGGGCGAAACTGTCGAGGTGAAGCTGACTCAGGTGAAGAAGCGCTTTGCTCGCGCTCGGGTCACCTCGGTTCTCGAGCCATCGGAGCACCGTGTTCCCGACCGGCTGGCTGCCTTTGGTGCCGCAGGCGTGGGTGGGGGTGAGTTCGCATCGGTGGATCTCGCCTATTCGCGCAGGCTCAAAGCAGAAGCTGCCAGGCAGCAGCTGGAGCGGATCGGCGGCATCGAATGGGACCTGCAGGTAAATCCTCTGCCGCGCGAAGCTGACGGGGGCTCCGGCATGGACTGGAGAACCCGAGTGCAGCTTGCCGTCGGCCCAGACGGCCAGCCGGGTCTGCGCGCCGGGGGATCGCACCGCGTCGTTCCCGTATCCCGCATCCCACTGGCTGTCCAAGGGCTCAATGACCTGGGCCTGCACCGTGAGACCCTGCCCGGTCTGTCGCGGCTGGAGCTTGTCGCATCTGCAGGCGGCGGTGCGATCATCGCCGTGGGGCAGCCGAAAGAGGCGGTGCTGGGCAGGCTGAGGGAGATCGCGGCCGCACAGCCGGGTGCCTGGTCTGTTCTGCTTCGCACTGAGGGCAAGCGCAATCGGGGTCGCCCAGCACCCCCGCAGGTTCTTGCTGGCACTGGGAGGGTGCGCGAAGAAGTGCGCGGCCAGCGCTTCGGCCTGGACGCCGACGGCTTCTGGCAGGTGCACGTGGATGCGGCAGACGTTCTTTCCGCGAAAGTCCTCGAATCCGCAGGCAGTCCGGATTCTGCGCTTGACCTGTACTGCGGGGCCGGGCTGTTCTCCGTGTTCCTCGCCAAGGCGGGGGCCAAAGTCACCGGCATCGAAGGATCGCAGGCCGCGATCCAGTCCGCCCGAGCCAATGCGGAAGGCCTGCCGGCCAAGTTCGAAGTCGGACGCATTGAAAAGCTCGGAATGCTGCCACCGGCCGACACGATCGTGCTCGACCCGCCCCGAGCGGGAGCCGGAGAAGACGTCGTCAACATGATCGGCGCCTCGGCAGCGGGAAGGGTCGTCTATGTCAGCTGTGACGCCGGGACGTTCGCGCGTGACGCGAAAGGTCTGCTCGACTGCGGTTTTGCGCTGGAGAATCTGGAGGGCTGGGACGCCTTCCCGCTGACGAAGCACACTGAGTTCACCGCCGTCTTCACTCGCTGAGACCGGGCGTGACAGCCCTGCCCCGGTGGTGGAGAACACTGTGGTGATGCGATAAGATTTATCTTGACGTCAAGATACTTTGCACAACGTTTATGTTGCCTAATTCGAGCTCGGATGAAGCCGGGCCGGGCGCAGAGTATCGAGAGCGAACGAACAGGAGAGTCACTTGAGCAACGTCGACAGTTTCAAGTCCAAGGGCACTCTTGAGGTCGGAGACAAGTCCTACGAGATCTACCGCCTCAGTGCGGTCGATGGTTCGGACAAGCTTCCGTTCAGCCTCAAGGTCCTGCTGGAGAACCTGCTCCGCACCGAAGACGGTGCCAACATCACCGAGGACCACATCAAGGCACTCGCCTCGTGGGACCCCAAGGCCGAACCGAGCGTTGAAATCCAGTTCACGCCGGCACGCGTCGTCATGCAGGACTTCACCGGTGTTCCCTGCATCGTCGACCTCGCCACCATGCGCGAAGCCGTCAAGGAACTCGGGGGCAACCCGGACGACATCAACCCGCTGGCTCCCGCTGAACTCGTCATCGACCACTCGGTCCAGATCGACTCCTTCGGCAACGCAGACGCCATCGAGCGCAACATGGACATCGAGTACCAGCGCAACGGTGAGCGCTACCAGTTCCTGCGCTGGGGCCAGACCGCATTCGACGACTTCAAGGTCGTTCCCCCGGGCATGGGCATCGTCCACCAGGTCAACATCGAATACCTGGCACGCGTCGTCATGGCCCGCGAAGTCGGCGGCGTGACCCGCGCTTACCCCGACACCCTCGTCGGCACCGACTCCCACACCACCATGGTCAACGGCCTCGGTGTCCTGGGTTGGGGCGTGGGCGGCATTGAAGCCGAAGCAGCAATGCTCGGCCAGCCGGTCTCCATGCTCATCCCGCGCGTCGTCGGCTTCAAGCTCAAGGGCGAAATCCCCTCCGGCGTGACCGCAACCGACGTTGTCCTGACGATCACCGACATGCTCCGCCAGCACGGTGTCGTCGGCAAGTTCGTCGAGTTCTACGGCGAAGGCGTTTCCGCTGTTCCGCTGGCCAACCGCGCCACGATCGGCAACATGAGCCCCGAATTCGGTTCGACGGCAGCCATGTTCCCCATCGACGACGTCACGATCGACTACCTCAAGCTCACCGGCCGTTCGGACGAGCAGATTGAACTGGTCGAAAAGTACGCCAAGGAGCAGGGCCTGTGGCACGACCCGTCGAACGAAGTCGAGTACTCCGAGTACCTCGAACTCGACCTGTCGACCGTCGTGCCCTCGATCTCCGGTCCGAAGCGTCCGCAGGACCGCATCGAACTGTCTGACGCCAAGGCTCAGTTCGCCAAGGACATCCACAACTACGCTCAGCCCGGTGAAGAGCAGAAGTCGGCTGACGTTTCGATGGGCGACGGCCGCGAGTTCGAACTGAAGAACGGTGCGGTTGCCATTGCATCGATCACCTCGTGCACCAACACCTCGAACCCGTCGGTCATGATGGCTGCAGGTCTGCTGGCTCGCAACGCCCGCAAGAAGGGCCTGAACTCCAAGCCGTGGGTCAAGACCTCGATTGCTCCCGGTTCGAAGGTCGTTACCGACTACTACACCAAGGCCGGCCTCATTGACGACCTCGAAGCGCTGAACTTCTACATCGTCGGCTACGGCTGCACCACCTGCATCGGCAACTCCGGTCCGCTCGAATCGGAGATCTCGGAAGCCATTCAGGACAACGACCTTTCGGTCACCGCAGTCCTGTCCGGTAACCGCAACTTCGAAGGCCGCATCAGCCCGGACGTCAAGATGAACTACCTGGCTTCGCCGCCGCTGGTCATCGCATACGCCCTGGCCGGAACCATGGACTTCGACTTCGAAAACCAGCCGCTGGGCCAGGACCAGGACGGAAACGACGTCTTCCTCAAGGACATCTGGCCTTCGCCGGAAGAAGTCGAAAGCGTCATCGACTCCTCGATTTCGACCGAAGCCTACAAGTCCGAATACGGCACCATCTTCGACGGTGACGAGCGCTGGCAGAAGCTCGACACCCCGTCCGGTTCCGTCTTCGAATGGGACGACGAATCGACCTACGTCCGCAAGCCCCCGTACTTCGAGGGCATGGCACTCGAACCGGCGCCGGTCAAGGACATCGAAGGTGCCCGCGTGCTCGCCAAGCTCGGCGACTCGGTCACCACTGACCACATTTCGCCGGCTGGTTCCTTCAAGGCCGACACCCCGGCCGGTAAGTACCTCACCGAGCACGGTGTTGAGCGCAAGGACTTCAACTCCTACGGTTCACGCCGCGGTAACCACGAAGTGATGATTCGCGGTACGTTCGCCAACATCCGCCTGCAGAACCTGCTGCTCGACGGTGTCCAGGGTGGCTTCACCCGCGACTTCACGCAGGAAGGCGGTCCGCAGACCACCATCTACGACGCCGCTATGAACTACCAGGCTGCCGGCACCCCGCTGGTCGTCCTCGGCGGTAAGGAATACGGCTCCGGTTCTTCGCGTGACTGGGCTGCAAAGGGCACCAAGCTGCTCGGCGTTGCCGCTGTCATCGCTGAGAGCTTCGAGCGCATCCACCGTTCGAACCTCATCGGCATGGGCGTTCTGCCCATGCAGTTCCCGGCCGGTGAAAGCGCTGACACGCTGGGCCTGGACGGCACCGAGACCTTCTCGATCGCAGGTGTCGAACAGCTCAACGACGGTGTCACGCCGAAGACCCTCAAGGTCACCGCGACCAAGGACAACGGCGAAACCGTCGAGTTCGACGCTGTTCTGCGCATCGACACCCCCGGTGAAGCCGACTACTACCGCAACGGCGGCATCCTCCAGTACGTCCTTCGCTCGCTGGTGAAGTGATGCGCTGAAGATTCGCTGAGGCCGTAGGGCACAGCTGAAGCGGGCCGGG
>CABTZE010000012.1 GCA_902489215.1 uncultured Brevibacterium sp. | reverse complement strand
GCAGTGCCAGCAGCGCAATCGGAATGAGGGCGGAGTCGTCCGAGTGCATTCGCGACATGAAGAAAAGCGCCAGCCCAGCTGATGGACCTCGCCGATGACATCGCCTACTCCGTCCACGACGTCGAAGACGCGGTCAACTCCGGCCACCTGGTGTTCAAAGCCTACGAAAACGATCACGCTATGGCAGGCCTGATCGACATCACACGCTCGTGGTACCTGCCGGGGGCGCGCGACGAAGACATCGTCGACGCGTTCGACCGCCTGCGTTCGACCGCCTACTGGCCCACGGAGCGCTTTGACGGGTCCCGCCGCGCCCAGGCAAGCATGAAGCATCTGACCAGCCAGCTCATCGGCCGGTTCGTCGGTGCGGCAGAAGCGGCAACCCGCGAAGGCTACGGCTGGGAGCCGCTGGGCCGCTACCAGGGCAACCTCGTCGTGCCGCAGACAACCGAACACGAAATCGCAGTGCTCAAAGGCCTGGCGACCGTCACCGTCATGGTTGCCGAAGAGCGCATGCAGACTCAGCGCATCCAGGGTCGAGTGCTGAGTGCGCTGTGCGAATACTTCAGCGAAAAACCCGATGCCATGGACACGATGTTCTGGTTGGACTACCGGGATGCCGACACTGACGACAGGAAGCTCCGAGCCGTCATCGACCAGGTGGCAAGCCTGACCGACCACTCAGCGTGGGCGTTCTACCATGCAATGCAGGAGGACACCGGAAGCTTGCTGTGAGCTGCTGTTCAGGTCTGCCGCGCAGGTTCGCTTTCCGGGTAGGCGGGCAGGCAGACCGGTGCCAGGGACAGGATTCTTAAGGGGAGAGGACGCAATGGCAGGGCTGATAGTGCGCGAAGACATCGACGAGGTGCGTTCGCGCGTACGGATCGACGATGTTGTCGGTGAGTACGTCACCCTGCGCAGTGCGGGAGTCGACTCGATGAAGGGCCTGTGCCCCTTCCACGACGAAAAGACCCCGTCCTTCCACGTCAGGCCAAGCTCAGGCTACTACCACTGCTTCGGCTGCGGGGAAAGCGGTGATGCCTACACTTTCCTGCAGAAGATGGACGGCTGCACGTTCACTGAGGCTGTCGAACGGCTGGCTGAACGCGCCGGCGTGCAGCTGCGCTACGAAAAGGGCAGCGGACCGGACAGACGCGAGGCCGGCCAGCGGGCACGCCTGCTTGAAGCACACAAAGAAGCCCAGGATTTCTTCCGGGCGAACATCCGCTCACCCGAAGCTGAAAAAGCACGCCGCTACATGGCTGAGCGCGGCTTCGACGAAGACGCACTCACGTCCTTCGGCGTGGGCTATGCGCCGCGCGGCTGGGACAATCTCAGCAAGCACCTGCGCTCACGCGGTTTCCTCGACAAAGAGCTGACCGCGGGAGGACTGGCCGCAGAAGGCCGCCGAGGTGGCGTCTACGACCGCTTCCGAGGTCGGCTCACATGGCCGATTCGGGACGTGACGGGCCGGGTAATCGGCTTTGGGGCGCGCAAGCTGTACGACGATGACGAAGGCCCCAAATACCTCAACACCCCCGAAACTCCGCTCTACCGCAAAAACCAGGTGCTCTACGGTCTGGACCGGGCCAAAAGGGCGATTGCCAAGGAGGGCCGGGCGGTCGTCGTTGAGGGGTACACGGATGTCATGGCGGCGCACCTGGCCGGCATTGACTGCGCGGTTGCGACCTGCGGCACGGCGTTCGGCGCTGAGCACACCAAGATCATCCGCCGACTCATGGGTGATGCGGCGTCAAAAACCGGAGAAGTGATCTTCACCTTTGACGGCGATGAAGCAGGCCAGCAGGCGGCTCTGCGCGCATTCCGCGAAGACAGTGAATTCACGGCCGACACTTTCGTCGCCGTTGAGCGCTCTGGACTCGATCCGGCGGACATTCGCCTGCAGAAGGGCGACGGTGCGCTGCGCGACCTCATTGAGTCACGCCGCCCGCTGTTCGAGTTCGCGCTCACGAAGGCAATTGCCGACTATGATCTCGACACTGTCGAGGGACGCGTGAAGGCCCTGCGCGAAGCCGCGCCGATTATCGCTGCGATTCGCGACCGCGGTATGCGCCCGGGCTATGAGCGCTGGCTCTCGGGCCGACTGGGCATGACCTTCGATGAAATCCGCGACGCCGTGCAGCGGGCCGGCGCGGCAAACCGACCGACCGCCCAGCCGGGACGTGACCAGCAGAACCGGAGCTGGCAGCAGCAGGCACCTCGTGGGGGAGGCCAGCACGCGGGGAACTACTCAGGTCAGCAGCGCAGCTATGTGGAGGATCCAGGGGCGCGGATTGCCAGTGACGTCGAGTCCTATCAGCGCGAAATCGGCGGGACCGAACAGGACTCCACGGGCCTTCGCATTGAGCGCGGCGCGCTGCAGGTTGCCCTGCAGAAACCGGACTTCATCAACGTCAGACTGTTTGACCGGCTCAAGCCCGAAGCGTTCAACGATCCGGGCAGCCGAGCTGTTTTCCAGGCCATGCAGGCCGCCGGCGGCATAGCGTGGGCTGTGCAGAATCCGCAGAACTGGCCCGAGCGTGTGATCGAGAACGCTGATGAGAGAGCGGGGCGGATTGTGGCGGAACTCGTGGTGCGGCCTCTTCCCGCACAGAAGGAAGACGAGGTGGAGCGCTACTGCCGCTCAATTGTTGCGCGACTGTTCGACAAGGACATTGTGCGCATTGCAGGCCTTCTGCACTCCCAGCTGCTGCGCACTGATCCGAACGATGTCGACACCTCGGCCAAGCTGCTGGAACAGCTGCAGGTGCTTGAGCGTCAGCGGGCCAGGCTTCGCCAGCACATGTGATGTACAGCCTCAGCTGATGAGGCCCAGCTCCCGTGCTCTTTTCGCGGCGGCAGTCCGGTTGTCTACGCCGAGTTTGTCGAAAATGCGGCTGACGTGTGTTTTCACGGTTGCCAGTGAGATGAACAGTTCACCGGCGATATCGCTGTTGGTGCGCCCGGCCGCCAGCAAGCGCACGATTTCGGTTTCGCGTTCAGACAGTTCGCTGTGGGACATGCGGGTGCGCTGCATGAGCGCTGTTGCCGCGGCATCGGACATGACCGGCTGCCCCGCGGCGGCTCGCCGAATGCCGTCAAGAAGGGTCTGTGCGGGGGAGTCCTTGAGCAGATACCCTGCGGCACCCGCATCGACTGCGCGGTAGACCAGTGACTGCGTGTCGAAGGTCGTGAGAATGAGTACGGGAGGGGCGCCGGCCAGTGCTTTGATGAGCTCGATGCCGTCCCCGTTTGGCATCTGCAGGTCGGATACGACCAGGTCCACGTCGACGGTGCGCAGCCGGTTGAGAGCATCTGTGCCGGATTCGGCAACGTCGACCACGTCAATGTCGTCAGCGCTCGAGATGACGGCGGCAAGGCCTGCGCGCACAACAGGGTGGTCATCGACCAGAAGAACGCGAATCACGGTGTTCCCTCCTGCCGGGCGGTCTGGGCGTTCAGGGGAGCCGAGGCGCCTGCCGGACGGGCCAGCGAATCTCCCGTGATCGGAACGAAGACGCTCACTTCAGTGCCTGCACCGGGGGATGAGCGAACGGTCATGGAACCGCCGAGCTCCTCTGTGCGCGCATTTAGCGAATTCAATCCGTAGCCGTAGTGGCTGCCGGCAAAGCCCTTGCCGTTGTCAACGACATCGAGGCCGACGGCCGTACCCCAGTAGTGCAGGCTCACGGATACGTAGTCGGCCTCGGAATGCAGGAGCGCATTCGACAGAAGCGACTGACCGGCGCGCGAAAAGAAATATTCAAGTGACGGCGCCAGACCGATTTTTGCCCCTTCGGAAGAGAACTCGGCGCGCAGCGGAGTTCCAATGGCGGCGGCTGCAGCTTCAACGGTCGTGCAGGCTTCGGCGAGTTCTGCTTCGGCAGAGCCCCCGCCCAGTTCTTCACCCGCGAGGAAACCGCGGACGGTTGTCAGGCTGTGCGAGGCTGTGTTTTCGATTGTCGACAGGTCCTCATGCAGCTCCTGCACATCGCGGCGGTTCTGTCCGGCGCGGGAGATGAGCACAATCGACAGCAGGCTTTGGGCAATCGTGTCGTGGAACTCGGCGGCAACTTTCTGCCGCTCAGCCAGTCGGCCCTCCTGCTGCTGAGACAGGGCGAGCTTCGCCTGGGCGGCGCGCAGCTCATCGAATGCCGCCCGTGTGCGCACGGCTTCGTCAACAAGCTTTGCGTACACAGCCGAAATGGTGACGGCGACGATCGCGCCGACAAGCGGTCCGATGATGACGCCGGGGGTGAATGCGGAGTGCAGAACACTGCTGCCGGCGATGACGACGAGCATCCCCACAATGGCCGCGGCCGCACCGATCGGCGGCCACGCGTAGAGGACTAGGAAGAACAGCGGGAAGGACACCCACACGAAGCTTTCGCCCGACATTGCCAGTCCGGCCCATAGAACAAGAATGGAAGCCAGCCACCACGTGGTCAGAGAGCGCGGGTCAAAGGATGACTGGCCCTTGGCGAAGCGGATCTCGCTGAGAGTCCCCACGAAGTACAAGCAGGCGGTGAACGCCGCTGTCAGAAGAATGCAGATGAGAGGCGCAAGCTGGGTCTGTTCGATGAACGTCCGCAGGATGCCGACACCCAAAAGTGCCGCGAAGCTCAAATGCAGGATGATGCGCAGCATCGAAAGAATGTGGGGAATGGAGGACTCTTGAGCCATGTTCCCAAGAATACGGGAACAGTTTATGAGCGACCGAAGCCCGTGTGGGAGGTGCCGTGCGCACCCTTCTCGACTCCGCCTCGTGAGCAATCTCGCGAATATTGCAGTTGATGCAACTTTGCAGTGAGTGCATAATTGTCTGTGTGACTGAACAGGATTCGCTGCGCGTACGCAAACAGAATGCCACCCGATCGGCGCTGCATGCCGCGGCGGTCGAACTCGTCTACGCCGAGTCGCTCGAAAAGGTCACCACCGCTCAGATCGCAGAAGCCGCCGGTGTGTCACCGCGCACGTTCTTCAACTACTACGACACAAAAGAAGACGCCATCATCGGTCTGAGCGATCAAACCCTCAACCCTGAGCGACTGGCTGAGTACGTTGCCGCATGCCCCCTGGGCGACAGTCCGCTGGAAGACGTATCAGCGCTGATGCGCTCGGTGTACAGCCGTATAGGCGGTGACGCCGTTGACAAAGACAAGCGCAAGGCGATTCTCAGGCGCTACCCGATGCTGGTGCGGCGCAATGTCGAGATTGCCCGCGGCATCGAGATGCACTTGGCCGAACAGATTGCGGATCGAGTCGAAAGCCTCGGCGTGCACCTGCCTGACGGCGACCGCACGGTTGTGGGCCGCATGATCATCCGCGTGTGCTCTGTGCCCCTGGCCCTGGCGTATCAGCTCAGCGGCGAAGGCCAAGAGGAGTTCGACCGCGCCTTCACCGACACGGTGGCACTGTGCGGACAGCTTTTGGAAAGGATGAAATGACCGACAGAACTCCCACCACAGCCAAAACGGCTGCGCACTCGGAGACCAACACCGCTGCGGATGTTGGTGGAATCTCCGCCGCGCCCATGTCGCGGGGCGCTGTCCTGTGGGTGTTCGTCGGACTGCTCGTGTCGATGTTCATGTTCTCGCTGAACCAGACGGTGCTGGCGACAGCGCTGCCGACAATCGTCGGTGAACTCGACGGCTGGGACAGCATGTTGTGGGTTTCAACCGCTTTCATGCTCGCCTCCACGGCAACGATGCCCGCCTACGGAAAAGTCGGCGACCTCTTCGGCCGCAAACCCCTGTTCCTCGCGGCAATTTCGATCTTCATTCTGGGCTCTGTCATCGCCCTGTTCGCTGATTCGATGGCGATGCTCATCACCGGACGCGTTTTTCAGGGCCTCGGCGGGGGAGGGCTCATGACTCTTTCCCAGGCAATCATCGCGACCATCGTGCCTGCGCGCAGCCGCGGCAAGTACATGGGAATCATGGGTTCGGCCTTCGCCGTGTCTTCTGTCGCCGGGCCGCTTCTGGGCGGCTGGATTACGGAAGGACCGGGCTGGCGGTGGGCTTTTGCCATCAACCTGCCGCTGGGGGCACTGGCGATTCTGACAGCGACTTTCCTGCTCAAACTCCCGCACGAAAAAGCGGACGAACGGCCCCGCATCGACGGTGCCGGCATGATGCTCATTGCCGTGTTCACCACCTGCCTTGTGCTGATGTCGGCGTGGGGCGGACACCAGTATGAGTGGACTGATCCGGTCATCATCGGTCTGGGCGCTGTATCTCTCATTGCTGCCGTGATCTTCGTGTTCGTCGAACTGAAGGTCACTGAACCGGTTGTGCCCATGTCCCTTTTCGCTGATCGCAACTTCACGCTGAGCACAATTGCCGGTGTCTTCATTGGGGTGGCAATGTTCGGAGTTCTTTCGTACATGCCGACCTACCTGCAGATGGTGCACGGCGTCGAGGCAGCCCGGGCAGGGCTCATGATGACGCCGATGATGGGCTTTATGCTCCTAGTCTCCACCGGAATCGGCTTCGTCGTGTCGCGCTGGGGGCGCTACAAGATCTACCCGATCATCGGCACTGTCATCATGGGGCTGGCGCTTTTCTTCATGTCGCGAATGCACTCGGACGACTCCGCCCTCATTCCGATTGCGCTGCTGGCACTGCTGGGTGTAGGAATCGGCCTGTCGATGCAGCTGCTGGTGCTGATCGTGCAGAATTCCTTCCCATTGAGCATGGTCGGCACCGCAACGGCGTCGAACAACTTCTTCCGCCAGATCGGCGCGACACTGGGCATGTCGGTCATCGGATCGGTGTTCACCGCCAGGCTCATGACGAACCTCGCCGATTCCCTTCCTGCCAAGGCGCAGGGCGCTGCAGGCGCTTCGGGTCAGCTGACCCCGGCAAAAGCGGCTGAACTCCCCGCACCGATTCACGACGCGGTGGTCGCGTCCTACAACGACGCACTCGTGCCAATCTTCCTGTGGGTCGTTCCGCTGCTGGCCATCGCAACGGTCATTCTGCTGTTCATCAAGGAGATTCCGCTGGCCACAACGGTGGGCAAGCCGGCGAGCACTCGCACAACCCTCGAAGACGACTCCGAGGTGAGCTCCGCCTCGTCAGCGGGCGCGCGCTGACCAAAGGCAGGCGCGCATCCGCCCGAATGCTCAGACCCAGCCGAGGGAGCGCTCGACCGCCTGAGACCAGCGTGTCATCCGGGCCTGCGCCCAGTCGCGATCACGTTCAGGCTCGAATGTGCGGTCAGCTGACCACAGCTGAGTGAGCTCGGCAAGATCCGAGTAGAGACCACACCCGAGTCCCGCTGCGAACGCGGCTCCCAGGGCGGTTGATTCCGAGGTGGAGGACCGGATGACGGGAGTGCCCAGGAGGTCGGCCTGGAACTGCATGAGCAGGTTGTTCAGGCTCATACCGCCGTCCGCGCGGATTTCGCTGATGTCATAGCCGGAATCGGCGCGCATGGCATCGAGAACTTCCGCTGTCTGGTAGGCGGTTGACTCCAAAGCGGCGCGGGCAATGTGGCCGCGGCCGGCGAAGCGGGTGAGCCCCACCAGAACGCCGCGTGCGTCCGGCCGCCAGTGGGGAGCCAGGAGACCGGAGAAAGCCGGCACCAGGTAGACGTCGCCGTTGTCGCTGACAGAGCGGGCCAGCGGTTCGATTTCATCTGATGACCGCACCAGGCCCAAGTTGTCGCGCAGCCACTGAATGAGGGACCCCGCGACGGCAATGGAGCCTTCCAGCGCGTAGGTAAGCTGCCTGCCCTCGCGTCCGTAGGCGACTGTGGATACGAGTCCGCTGTCAGAGTTCGGGATGTCGGTGCCGGTGTTGGTCAGCAGAAAACCGCCCGTGCCGTAGGTGTTCTTCGTGTCGCCGGGCTGGTAGCAGCACTGGCCGAACGCGGCGGCCTGCTGGTCGCCCAGAACACCGGTGATGGGAGTGCCGCGCAGCAGCTGGCCCTCAGAGACCTCACCGAAGAAGCCGACCGAGGGTTTGATCTCCGGCAGCATAGCCCGCGGGATACCCGTGAGCTCGAGCATTCTGTCCGACCACTGGCCTGTGCGCAGATCCATGAGCATGGTGCGCGAAGCATTCGTGACGTCCGTTGCGTGCACCCCGCCGGTCAGATTCCAGATGAGCCACGAATCGATCGTGCCGAAGGCCAGTTCCCCAGCTTCGGCGCGTGCCCGCAGACCGTCGTGCTCGCGCAGCATCCACATGAGCTTGACGGCCGAAAAATACGTGTTGACGGGCAGGCCCGTGATGGCGCGGATTTCATCGGTGTGTTCAGTGAGTCCTTCGGCGATGTCGGTGCCGCGGCCGTCCTGCCAGACAATCGCGGGACCAACGGGGACACCCGTCTTCCGATCCCACACGACCGTGGTTTCGCGCTGATTGGTGATGCCGAGCGCGCGGATATCGTCCTTTGTCAGACGCGCACGGCCCAGAGCGGCGCCGATGACCTGACTGGAGGTGAGCCAGATTTCCTGGGCGTCGTGTTCAACCCAGCCGGGTTGCGGGAAGCTCTGCGTGAACTCGGTGGACGCGGAAGCGACCGTGCGGCCATCTTCAGCGAAGATGACCGCACGGGTGCTCGTCGTCCCCTCATCGAGGGCGAGCAGGTACATGATCAGTCGTTGTCGGGCAGCGAGGGTGCCTGAACTCCGGCCATAACGGCGAGGCAGCGGACAACCTGCCAGGAGTAGCCGTACTCGTTGTCGTACCAGACGTAGACGACGGCGCGGTCGCCGTCGACGATCGTGGCCAGGCCGTCGACGATGCCGGCGCGGTGCGAGCCGACGAAGTCAGTGGAGACGACCTCGGGGCTTGCGATGTAGTCGATCTGGTTGCGCAGCGGCGAATCCAGTGAAACATCGCGCAGGTGGGTGTTGAGTTCGTCCTTGGTGGTGGCCTTGTCCAGGTTGAGGTTGAGGATGGCCATCGAAACGTCCGGGGTGGGAACGCGGATGGCGTTGCCGGACAGCTTGCCCTCGAGTTCCGGCAGGGCCTTGGACACGGCCTTTGCGGCACCGGTTTCGGTCAGAACCATGTTGAGACCGGCTGCGCGGCCGCGACGGGATCCCTTGTGGAAGTTGTCGATGAGGTTCTGGTCGTTGGTGAATGCGTGCACGGTTTCGACGTGGCCGTTGCGGATGCCGAAGCGGTCGTTGATGACCTTGAGCGTGGGCGTGATGGCGTTCGTGGTGCACGATGCTGCCGACAGGATGGTGTCGCCCTCTTCGATGTCTGCGGTGTTGACACCGTAGACGATGTTCTTGATGTCGCCCTTGCCGGGGGCGGTGAGGATGACCTTGCTGACGCCCTTGGACTTCAGGTGCTGGCCCAGGCCGGCTTCGTCGCGCCACACGCCGGTGTTGTCGACGACGATGGCATCGTTGATGCCGTATTCCGTGTAGTCGACGCTGGCGGGGTCAGACGAGTAGATGACATTGATGAGAACGCCGTTTGCCTGGATGGTGCTGTTCTCTTCATCGACGACGATGTTGCCGTCGAACTTGCCGTGAATCGAGTCGCGGCGCAGCAGCGAGGCGCGCTTGATGATGTCGTCGTCGGAGCCCTTGCGGACCACGATGGCGCGCAGGTTCAGGCCGTTGCCGCCGGCCTGCTGGACGAGGATGCGGGCCAGCAGACGGCCGATGCGGCCGAAGCCGTAGAGCACAACGTCACGCGGTGCGGGTGACTTGCCTGCCTTGCCGACGGCGTCGGCGAGTTCGCCGCGGAGGTATTCTTCGAGGTCGCCACCCTGGAAGCCAGCGGTCAGGCGGCCCAGGTCGATGGTGCTTTCACCCAGTTCGAGGGTTTCGAGGACGCCGGCGATTTCAGCTGCGGTGCTGAGGTCGAGTTCGACGCCGTTGTTGTGGTGACGCGCGTAGCGGGCGGCCTTGATGATGCCGTTCACCGACTTGTTCTGCAGTGTGCGACCGAAGATGGTCAGCTGCACGCGGTTGTTCCGGTAGAGGCGGCCGACAGCGGGAAGAAGCTGCTCAGCGGCTTCTGCTTTTGCATTCCATTCGCTCAGGCGCTTCTCGGTAAGCTCACTCACCCTGGGGGTTCCTTCCTTTGGCTGATGATCGCCCCTCATTCTACTGGGGGCTTGGCCCTATCGCCCAGCGGCTCGCAGGGGGAATGTCACGACCGGCACGGAATTGTGAAACCGTCGGGTCGCCTTCGAGCCAGAAGCGCCACGGGAACACATCCGGGTCGCCGCCTTCACCGCCGACTCCCACGCGGGGGCCGTGTCTTACGAGGCGCCGGTCGGGTGGGTCGATTCCCATGCGCAGGTGCCACGGGCCGGGATTGAGAAGGTCCGCTCCGTCGTCGCTTCGGTCAGCTCCGAGAGCCTGTGCGAGATTGCCGGGGCCGCAAGCCAGGAGCCGGTGGGCGACGGGTGTGGTTCTGCGCGCCATGCGCCGCTGCCCGGCGAGGTCTGCGCCTTCGAGGATTTCGCCGGAGCGGATGAGCACTCCCGTTCCGCATCCCGCGCGGTCGGCCACGATGTTGATCGAGAAGTGCATTCCGTAGATGAAATAGCAGTACAGGTGCCCACCGGAGCGGAACATGGTTGCATTGCGCTGGGTTCTGCCGCGAAAGGCGTGAGAACCGGGATCAGCACTGCCGACGTAGGCTTCGACCTCGGTGATGCGCAGTGCAACGGTGCCTTCTGCGCTCGTGTTGATGAGAACTCGGCCCAGAAGATCTGGTGCCAGGGAAAGGGCAGGGCGGAGGAAGAAGCCTTCCTCCGCCCTGGGTCCGTACGAGTTGATCAGTGCTTCTCTTCGTAGCGCTTGAGCCCCAGGATGGTTGCTGCCACGATGCCGGTTCCGACGACCAGTGCGCCCAGGTGGGCGGTCGCTGATGGCGGTTCGACGTTTTCACGTTCGGCAACTGCCTGCGGGTCTTCGCTGACGCGGCCGAAGACGGGAGCTTCAGCGGTGGTTCCCATCCAGGCTGCGACCACCAGGATGATGCGGGCGAACAGGTTCATCGAGAGCATGATCGCGATGACCGGTCCGAACAGTGCCGCGGTGGGCGAACCGGAGAACATCGAAATGAGCACGGTCGCCAGGTTGAGCAGAAGCGTCAGGGCGATTGCACCGAACAGGGAGCCGAGCATGAGCGTGTTCTTCGGCAGCGGCTTAGCCGGGATCGACCAGAAGATGAACATGAACAGCACCCAGCCCAGGCCCAGCGTCAGCAGGATCGTGACGATGTTGAGCACCGGTGCCGCCCAGCCGGGCAGCTGGAACAGTTCGGCGATGAACGACTGCAGGCCGGTGCCGATCACGGTGCCGGCGATCGTCAGTCCCGTGAGGATGAGGATTCCGATGAGCGTTCCGATGTTCGTGATGACGCGAACGGGGAACGACTGCTTGGGAATCTCGTCCATGTCGGCAGCCAGCTGCGAGCGGATCGCGTCTTTGAGGTTGCCGATGAATCCCTGGGCGGTGTAGAGCGCCGAGAGAATACCGACGATGCCGACGGCCTTCCAGTTGGAGATGAAGTTCGTCAGCATCGCGGCCATTTCATCACTGGAGCCAAGCGAGCTTTCGATGTAGTCGTTGACGGTGTCGACCAGTTCCGGACGGACAACATCGAGGAAGAACCCGAGTGCGGAGAAGGCGAACATGAGGATCGGGATCATGGCGAGCACGAGGAAGTACGTGATCGCAGCGCCGAACTGGTTGCCCAAACGGGCTCCGAAACGGCTCATCGCCCGAATGAGGTGGGCGATGGCCGGACGGGCCGTCAGCGGGACCGAATATTCGTCTTCGCTTTTCTTGTCCGTCAGAAGCTGAGTCATAGGTTCCTAATCAGATTTCGAGGGTGTCGAACCGCACGCCGGGAGTTTCACCCGAGTCGTAGATGTCGAAGCGGGACCCGAGGATGAGCGGGTCGGGTGCGGGTGCGATCTCTTCGTCCTTGCCAGGGTAGTCAAACTGGTTGAGAACGTGGCGAATCGCCTCGAGGCGGGCGCGCTTCTTGTCGTTCGACTTCACAACCGTCCACGGGGCTGCCGCGGTGTCGGTATAGAAGAACATGGCTTCCTTGGCCTCGGTGTAGGAGTCCCACTTGTCGAGGCTGGCGAGGTCGGTCGGGGAGAGCTTCCACTGGCGAACCGGGTCGTTGCTGCGCGATGCGAAGCGGTGCAGCTGTTCTTCGCGGCCGACGGAGAACCAGAACTTGACCAGGTGGATTCCGGAGTTGACGAGCATGTTCTCGAACTGCGGGGCCGAGCGGGTGAACTCGAGATACTCTTCCGGCGTGCAGTAGCCCATGACGCGCTCGACACCGGCGCGGTTGTACCAGGAGCGGTCGAACAGCACCATTTCGCCGGCTGCCGGCAGGTGGTAGACGTAGCGCTGGAAGTACCACTGGGTCTTTTCGCGCTCAGTTGGCTTTTCCAGGGCGACGACGCGGGCACCGCGCGGGTTGAGGTGCTCCATGAACCGCTTGATGGTTCCGCCCTTGCCTGCTGCGTCGCGGCCTTCGAAGATGATGACGAGCTTCTGGCCGCTTTCCTTAATCCAGGTCTGCAGCTTCAGCAGTTCGATCTGCAGGGCGCGCTTGGTCCGCTCGTATTCCTTGCGGCCGAGCTTTTCGTCGTACGGGTAGTTGATCTTCCACGCGTCCGACTTCGGGCCCTTGCGCTTGTCCAGGCTGTTGCGCAGCGAGTGAATGGAGTCGATTTCGTTGGCGAAGTCCGGGACACCCTGGGGTGTGAGTTCGAACTTGGCATCAGCGTCAGACTTTGCGGCCTGTGCCGTGTCGGTCGACTGCGTCTTGTCAGCCGCCGAGGTGTCGGGCTTGTCTGCGGCTGCTGGTGCGGGCTTTTTGGCGGCCGGCTTCGCGGTGGCGCCTTCCGGTTTCTGCACGGGAGTGGTGGAGGGCTTGCGCGGGTCTTTGTTCTGAGCGTTCATAGTTCAATCTTAAGAGAATTCACAGGGTTCATGGGGCGTCTGTTCATGGATCAGAAGCGGGCGTCTTGCCGCGTGATCTCAGATGATCATTCGGCTGGTTTGTGCTGTGCGTAGATGTCGTCAATGGCCTCGGCGAAGTCGCGTGTGACCAGGTGGCGCTTGACCGACTGCTTGGCCGACAGATAGCCGTTCTCTACGGTCAGTTCGACAGGCAGAATGCGGAAGGAGCGAATCGACTCCGCGCGGGAAACCGTCTTGTTTGCCCGGTCGATAACCCGCTGGACTGCCTCCTGTACGCGTTCGTGCTTGGCCGCTTCCTCAAGGCTCATGTTCGGCAGGCCCTTGCTTTCGAGCCAACCGGGAAGCATTTCAGAATCGAGGAAGATGAGCGCAGAAACGAACTTCTGTCCTTCGCCGATGACGACCGGCTGACCGACGACGGGGTGGCGCCTGATGATGTCTTCCAAGGGTGCCGGGGCGACGTTCTTGCCGCCAGCGGTGACGATGAGCTCCTTTTTGCGGCCGGTGATGGTGATGAAGCCGTCTTCGTCAATCGAGCCCATGTCTCCGGTGCGGAACCAGCCGTCGACGAAGCTGTTCTTGGTGGCTTCGTCGTTGTGCAGGTAGTTCTTGAACACACAGACACCCTTGGCGAGGATTTCGCCGTCGGGGGCCAGTGCGACGGAACAGCCCGGCAGGGGAGTGCCGACCGTGCCGATACGGCTGCGTCCCGGTGTGTTCACACTGATCGGTGCGGTGGTCTCCGTCAGCCCGTAGCCTTCCAGGACATCGATTCCGACTCCCGCGTAGAAGTGGCCCAAACGGGTGCCCAGCGGGCCTCCGCCGGAAACGGCGTGTGCGGCCTGACCGCCGAGGATGTTGCGCAGCTTGCTGTAGACCAGCTTGTCGAAAACTGCGTGCTGCAGCTTCAGCCCCAGCGGGACTTTGCCCTTGGATTTGGCTTCCGAGTAGGCGACGGCGACTTTTTCCGCAGCGCTGAAGATCTTGCCCTTGCCGGAGGACTCGGCGTTCTGCAGAGCGGCGTTGAACACCTTTTCGAAGACGCGGGGCACGCCCAGGATGAACGTGGGGCGGAACAGGCCCAGCGAATCGGTGAGCTTGCTCAGGTCGGCCTCGTGAGCCAGCACGACGCCCTGGATGATGCACGCCGTCTGAATGAAGCGGGCGAAGACGTGTGCCGTGGGCAGGAACAGCAGGCAGCGCGCTCCGGTGTAGAAGACCTCCGGAACGTGGGCGCGGGCTGCCTGCACTGTCTGCACGAAGTTGGCGTGGGTGAGTTCGCAGCCGCGCGACTTGCCGGTGGTGCCGGAGGTGTAGATGATCGTGGCGACGTCGGCCTGCTGGACTGCGGAGCGGTGCTGTGCGAGTTCGTCGTCGCTGACCGACCGGCCTTCGGCGATGAGCTCGGTGCAGCCGTTGTCCCATACGACGAGCTCGATGTCACCGGCTGCGGCTTCGCGCAGGCGCTGGGCGTATTCCTCGTCTTGTGCAGCGGCGATCGTGACGCCGGCGTCTTCGAGGATCCACGCGACCTGGTCACGGCTTGACGTGTCGTAGAAGGGGACCGAAATGCCGCCGGCGAAGCTGATGGCGAAGTCCATGACGGTCCAGTCGTAGCTGGTGGGCCCGAAGATGCCCACGCGCACGCCTGGACCGACGCCGCGCTTCATGAGTCCTTTTGCGCGCGCCAGGATGTCGGACAGGAATTCGCGGGCGCTCACTTCTTCTTCGCGTCCGCTCTCAAGACGGCTGAGCAGATGCGCTTGGGGGTCGATGTCCACTCGTGCGATCAGGGCGTCGGGGATGGTCGACACGGTGTCAAGCTCGAACTCGAGCGGGGTCGACGACATCGGCATCATCAGCGTCATGCAATCTCCTTCGAATTGTTACTGCCATCGTATTGGTGATCCGGCGCCTGTGCACCTTTCGGACACGCTGAGCGTTCGCTTGCGCCTGTGCATAGAATTAGCCGCGACCCACCGTGTTCACCTGGAAGGACCCCGATGACGTCTACGTCGCCCAAGCCCGCCTCTTTTCGATACGACGCGGCTCTTGCCGAAAAGATCGAACAGAAGTGGCAGCGTCGGTGGCAGGAGCAGCAGACCTTCGCCGCTCCCAACCCCACGGGTGATCTCGCCGAGCCGATCAACGGGTTTTCGGCTGAAGACCGCGAACCGGTCTACATCATGGACATGTTCCCGTACCCGTCTGGTGCTGGCCTGCACGTGGGCCACCCGCTGGGCTACGTGTCGACTGACACCTACGGCCGCTTCCTGCGCATGCGCGGCAAGAACGTCATGCACGCGCTGGGCTATGACGCCTTCGGTCTGCCGGCCGAACAGTACGCACTGCAGACGGGTCAGCACCCGCGTGTGACGACGGACGCTGCCATCGCCAACATGCAGAAGCAGCTGTTCCGCATGGGCCTGGCGCACGACCCGCGCCGTTCTTTTGCCACGACGGACCCGGAGTTCGTCAAATGGACGCAGTGGATCTTCCTGCAGATCTTCAATTCCTGGTACGACCCAGAAGCTGAGGGCGGACGAGGTGCCGCTCGCCCGATCTCGGAACTGGTCTCTCAGTTTGAGCAGGGGCGCGACACCGGCCGCGGTCCGTGGGCCGAGCTCAGCGCAGCCGAGCGCGAAGACGTGCTGCAGGGCTACCGCCTGGCCTATGTTTCGGAATCCCCGGTCAACTGGTGCCCGGGTCTGGGAACAGTTCTTGCCAACGAAGAGGTCACGGCTGAAGGCCTGTCAGAACGTGGAAACTTCCCGGTGTACACCCGCAGCCTGCGGCAGTGGAACATGCGCATCACCGCCTATGCCGACCGCCTGGCTGACGACCTTGACAAGGTCGACTGGCCGGACGCCATCAAGGCCATGCAGCGCAACTGGATCGGCCGTTCGACGGGTGCCTTCCTGCGCTACGAACCGCAGACCGAGGGCCTGGAGCGTATTGAGGTCTACACGACCCGCGCCGACACGCTGTTCGGCGGCACGTTCCTCGTTCTGTCACCGGAGCACCCGCTCGTCGAGTCCTACACTGCCGAGCAGTGGCCCGCCGACACCCCCGACAGCTGGAAGGGCGGCAAGGACACTCCTTCTGCCGCAGTAGAGGAATACCAGCGCTGGGCGGCTGGACGCACCCCCGTAGAACGCCAGCAGGACAAGAACAAGACCGGTGTGTTCACCGGCACCTATTCGACGAACCCGGCAACAGGGAAGCGCATCCCCGTCTTCATTGCCGACTACGTGCTCATGGGCTACGGTACGGGCGCCGTCATGGGTGTTCCCGCTGAAGACCCTCGCGACTGGGACTTCGCGAAGGTGTTCGACCTGCCCTACATCCGCACGGTTCAGCCGGATGCCGACCACGACGAAGACTCGGCCTATCAGGGTGAAGGCGAGAAGATCAACTCCGCCAACGCCGACATCGACCTTGACGGCATGGAAGTCGAAGCCGCAAAGGCCACCGTCGTCGAATGGCTGGCGGGCCAGGGCCTGGCCGAAGAGACCACGCAGTATCGTCTGCGCGACTGGCTGTTCTCCCGCCAGCGCTACTGGGGCGAGCCTTTCCCCATCGTGTACGACGAAGACGGCATCCCGCACGCGCTTCCGGAAGACCAGCTGCCGGTCGACCTGCCGGAAATGGACGACTTCTCGCCGCGCACCTTCGACGCGGATGACGCTGCTTCTGAACCGGAACCGCCGCTGGGCCGCAAAGAAGAATGGGTCAATGTCACCCTCGACCTCGGCGATGGCCCCAAGCAGTACCGCCGGGAAACCAACACGATGCCCAACTGGGCCGGATCGTCCTGGTATCAGCTGCGCTACGCGGACCCGAAGAACGACAGCGTTCTGGTCGACCCGCGCAACGAGGCCTACTGGCTTGGACCTACGGCCGAGCGCCCCGCCGGCGGGGCGGGTCTGTACGTCGGGGGTGTCGAACACGCTGTTCTGCACCTGCTCTATGCCCGCTTCTGGCACAAGGTGCTGTTCGACCTGGGCCACATTTCCTCGTCTGAGCCCTTCCACCGCCTGGTGAACCAGGGCTACATCCAGGCCTATGCCTACACGGATTCCCGCGGGGTCTACGTGCCGGCCGCAGAAGTCGAAGAGCGCACGGACGACGCCGGTGATACCACCTACTGGTACAACGGCGAAGAAGTGAACCGCGAATACGGCAAGATGGGCAAATCGCTCAAGAACGTCGTCACACCGGATGAAATGTACGCCGCCTTCGGCGCGGACACCTTCCGGGTCTACGAAATGTCGATGGGCCCGCTGGTCATGTCTCGGCCGTGGGAGACCCGCGCGGTGGTCGGCTCGCAGCGCTTCCTGCAGCGTTTGTGGCGTCTGGTTGTTGATGAAGACTCCGGTGAGCTGCTGGTCACCGATGACGCCCCGGACGAAGAGACCCTGCGCGCCATGCACACGGCGATTGCCGGTGTCACGGAAGACATGGAGAACATGCACTTCAACACCGCGGTGGCGAAGCTCATTGTTCTCACCAACCACCTGACCAAGGCGGGGACGGCACCTCGGGAGGCCGTAGAGGCTCTCGTGCAGATGACCGGCCCGCTGGCACCGCACATTGCGGAAGAACTGTGGGAGCGTCTGGGGTACGAAGAAACCCTGGCCTACCGCGCCTTCCCGGAGGCTGACGAACGCTATCTGAAGGCCGAAACCGTGACTGCAGTCGTGCAGGTCAAGGGCAAAGTCCGCGACCGGCTCGAAGTCCCTGTGGACATCACGGAAGAGGAACTTGAGAAGCTCGCGATCGAATCGCCGGGAGCCCAGCGGGCACTGGCCGGTGCGGGTCTGCGCCGCGTGATCGTCAAGGCGCCCAAGCTCGTGAACCTGGTGCCCGACGCCTAAGCTTCTTCGGCCCCGTATGTGACGCAGGCCGTCTGCTGTTGTGAAACTCACACCTGCAGACGGCCTGTTTGTGCGCTGTTTAATTGGTGTGAATTCTTCTTCAGGCTACCGTGGAGCTCATGACTAGGCTTGCTGACGAAATCCGGGCTTCCCTGGCAGTGAAGCCGACCATTGAACCGCGCGATGAAATCGCTGTGCGCGTGCAGTTCCTTGTCGACTACTGCCTGACAACGGGGGCCCGCGGCTTTGTGCTGGGGATTTCCGGCGGCCAAGATTCCACACTCGCCGGCCGTATGTGTCAGATGGCGGCACAGAAGCTGCGCTCACTCGGCGAGGACGTCACCTTCACCGCCGTGCGGCTGCCATACCGCATCCAGTCAGACCACGAAGACGTGCAGCTGGCTATGGAGTTCATCCAGCCGGACAAAGACGTGGACTTCAACATCGGCGACTCCGTTGACGCTCTCGCAGACGAATTCACCGAGACTCTCGGTGTGCCCATGAGCGATTTCAACCGCGGCAATGTGAAAGCCCGCATTCGCATGACAGCTCAGTACGCGATCGCGGGTGCGGCCGGCCAGCTGGTGGTCGGCTCCGACCATGCCGCCGAAGCAGTGACAGGCTTCTACACGAAGTTCGGCGACGGGGGAGCGGACGTCATGCCCCTGTACGGGCTGACCAAACGCCAGGGCCGTTCCCTCTTGGAGGAAATGGAAGCGCCCGCCCGCCTGTACGAGAAGACGCCGACGGCTGACCTGCTGGACGACGAGCCCGGGCAGTCTGACGAAGATGCACTCGGTGTCAGCTACGAGGAGATCGACACCTACCTCGAAGGCGGCGAAGTGCACGAAGACGTCGCCATGAAGATCGAACAGCTTTTCATGCGCAGCAGGCACAAGCGCACCGTGCCGGTCGCACCGCAGACCGACTGGTGGATTCGCTGCTGACCTGGCGCGCCAAGAGGCCTCAGTCCAGCAGTAAGAAGAACACCCAGGCGCCGCCACCGCAGAACACCACGGTGGCCACGACGTAGCTGATTGCCAGCGCAATCCGGCGAGCAGAGAGAAGCTGCACGACGGACACCATGAGTGTCGAGAACGTTGTGAAGCCCCCGAGGAAACCGGTCGAGACCATGGCGAGCGGCACCTCGTACCCGGTAAGACCGGCCGCGGCAGCTCCGGCGGCACAGCTGCCAAGCAGATTGACCGCGAAGATGCCGATAGGCCACGCGGGAGAGCGGAACAGGCGCGTGAGCGCGCTGTCGAGCAGATAGCGCGCGGCTGCACCCAGACCGCCGGCGGCACACACGCCGAAGAAGACAAGTCCGGTCATGCTTGCCCTGTGTATCGGCGGCCGGCGATGAGTCCAACGAGTGCCGCAGCAAGCCCCGCCGCGATTGACAGCAGCGGGTAGAACGCGGATTCAGTCAGAACACTGTGCACGGCGATTGCAGATGTGCTGGACAGCGCGCCAGCCAGTCCCGTGCCGAGGACCAGGCGCACCAGAGGGCGTGCGGTGAGGCGTGATGTCAAGACGAATCCCAGCAGCCCACACGCCACGATATTGGCGGCAAACAGTGCCGGGCCTTCCGCAAAAAGCAGGCCCATGCCTGCGCGAAGAGCAGTGCCGGCCATGCCGCCGATGAACACCGCTGCCAACCTGCTCAGCAGGTGCGGAGGCACGGCCTGTGCGGTGGCGCCTGGGGGTTCAGATTCAGACGGTTCGGCTGCGTGGGCAGCGGAAGTCACAGGAGATCGGCTTCGAGCACGGCTCGTTCAAATGCCGAGCGTGCTGTCAGCAGGTTCTGCGCGAGAGTGTCACCCTGTGCTGCGGCCGTCGAGAATTCGCGCCATCCGCCTTCCCGCACATCGCCGGGGGTGATCGACAGGATGCCGTCGGCTTCCACGGTTTCAGCCTTGAGCCATTCGCGCAGATCGCGGGCGGCACGGAAAACGCTCATAAAAGCAGAGTGGACCGCGGCATCAGAGAACGACTGCTTGGCTGACGAACTGAGGAAGCCGTCAAGCTGGGCGGCGCCTTGGGCCGGGAGATCCTGGCCGCGGTCGATGCGGAGATTCTCCATCAGCGGGCTGTCAGCGGCGAAGGTCTCGAGCAGCTTCTGCGCGGCGGGGGCGTCGGGCTGGTCTTCTTCTGGCAGTTCGGCCGCGTAGTAGACGGTGTTCTCGGCACTGCGGGCTTCCGCGACTTCGGCGTTGAGCGAGTCAATGCGGTTCTGCGTGCGTGCCCACTCTGCGCCGATGCCGACAGTGCCGGCCAAAACGACCAGGCCTGCGACGACGATGATGAGGCCGATGACAACAGCTGCGGTACCGGGGAAGATGACAGCCGCGACGATTCCCACAGCCACGATGACAACAGCGGCGACCGCAATGAGCAGCGCCGGCAGGGAATTCACGAGAAAGTCGGTAAAACGCTTCACACCGTCAACCTTAGTACGGTCACCCGTGGGACTATGGGAGGCAGAACTGATCACCTGCGAGGAGAGGGTCAATTGACTCACATTTCGGTCATCGGCTGTGGTTATCTCGGAGCGGTGCACGCCGCCGCCATGGCTTCCGTCGGACACACCGTTGTCGGTGTCGACACCGACAAGCAGAAGGTGCAGAAGCTGGAGAACTACCAGCCGCCGTTCTTTGAACCCGGCCTTGCTGAGCTGCTGGAAGCGGGGCAGGCGGATCATTCAGCCGGACAGAAAGGCGCGGACGGAACAGCGCAGCGCCTGCTGTTCACATCGGATATCTCCCGTGTGGCGGCGGCCACGGTCCACTTCATCTGTGTGGGCACGCCGCAGTCGAAAGACAGCAACGCGGCCGACATGACCTACGTGAACTCCGCGATCAGCGATCTCATGCCCCACCTCAAGCCCGGCGACCTGGTTGTGGGCAAGTCAACCGTGCCGGTGGGTTCGGCAGCTGAACTGGCGAAGAAGATCGCACCGACGGGAGCGAAACTCGCCTGGAACCCGGAGTTTCTGCGCGAAGGCCACGCGGTCGAAGACACCCTTCGCCCAGACAGGATCATCTACGGGGTCGAAAGCGGCAGCGAAGACGACCCGGCTGTGGCAATCCTCGATGAGGTGTACGCGCACAACCTGCGCGAAGAAGAAGCAACCCCACGGCTCGTTATGGACTACCAGACGGCTGAACTGGTCAAGACTGCCGCGAACTCGTTCCTCGCGACCAAGATTTCGTTCATCAACGCCATGGCCGAACTGTGCGAAACAGCCGGTGGCGACGTTGCCGTGCTGGCTGACGCCATCGGCATGGACAAGCGCATTGGGCGCCGGTTCCTCAACGCCGGTCTGGGCTTCGGCGGCGGCTGCCTGCCGAAGGACATTCGCGCCTTCATCGCCCGTGCCGACGAACTCGGAGTCGAACAGGCCGTGAGCTTTCTGCGGGAAGTCGACAGCATCAACCTGCGCAGGCGCGCCCGCATGGTCGACCTGACCCGCGAAGCACTCGGTGGTGACCTCACCGGCAAGCGGATCACGGTGCTCGGCATCGCATTCAAACCGAATACCGACGACGTCCGAGACTCTCCTGCACTCGATGTTGCTGAACGCCTGGAACAGGCCGGCGCACAGGTCGTCATCACCGACCCCGAGGCGATTGAAAACGCACGCCTGCGCGATCCCGAGCTGACCTACACGCCGGACCTGACAGAGGCCCTTACCGGAGCCGACGGTGTCGTTCTGCTGACCGAATGGCAGCAGTACAAGGACCTCGACCCGGTGGCTGCCGGCGAACTCGTTGCGCAGAAGGTCATCGTGGACGGCCGCAACGTCGTCGACCGCAAGGCCTACCGCGACGCCGGCTGGACGGTCCGCGGTCTGGGCAGGCAGGAATGAGCTTGGGTTCTTTCAGCGGGCGCGGCAGCTGTGGGGTCGGTCTGGTTCTCGATTCCACCGTGCGGCTGAGCGACTCTGACCGCACAACGATCACCGAGGCGTTTGCCGGGCGGGTTCGCACAGTCGACCTCACGGTCACGATTGACGATGACGAGTTCCGGGATTCACAGCTGGACCCGTCTGAGCTGTGCTCGCGTATGCGCGACGGAAGCACCGCGCGGACATCCATGCCCGCCGTCGAAGACTTCGCCGCTGCGATTCGCGAACTGCTGGACGACGGGGCTGACGGCATCATCATCATCACGCTCTCGTCAGAGATGTCCGGCACCTATAAAGCCGCGGTGGCCGCGGCTGCACAGGTTGCTCAGGAACGGGGGCTTGCTGCTGACGATGATGGGGCGGACGGCGGTATTGGGGCGGACGGCGGTCGGCCGGGCGAAGCCGTGGGCATCCGGGTGATTGATTCGCGCACCGCCAGCGCCGGCTCCGTCGGCATCGCCCACTGGGCGGCCGCATACGCACAGCAGGGTGTCGCAGCTTGCGGCGATGCCGCAGAAAAAGCCGCCGCACAGTACAGCGCAACCTTCTTTGTCCCCGAAACACTCGAGTACCTGCACAGGGGAGGAAGAATCGGCGGCGCGGCGGCTTTGTTCGGACGCGCACTGAAGATCGTGCCCGTCTTGCAGGTCGACGAAGGCCGCGTGGAACCAGCGGCCAGGGTCCGCACCACTGCAAAGGCCGCACGTCGCGCAGTCGACGAAGCGGTCGCCGCCGTCGCCGCGATGCGGACGCATGACGGGGCGGAGAACCTGCGGGTGCAGGCGACCGTTATGCACCCCGAAGCCACAGACGGTGAAGCGAGCACGCTGTTCCAAGCCATCCTTGAGGCCACACGGGCGCAGTGGGATGACGTGGACACGGCGGTTCTGTCGACTGTTGTGACAGCTCATGTGGGTCCGGGCGCTGCCGGCGTGGAAGTGCGACTGGTTCCCTAAACAGCTCCTGCAACTTCAGGCGGGCACTTCTGTGTCTGCCGCTGTGGATGGTTTCGCACTGTCCACAGGTCCCCACAGCTGAGCTCGCTGGTGGGGTTGAATGCGGTGCATGAAACGCTCACCAGAAGACAGACTGGGTGCCCTGCGCGAAAGCTCTGCGCAGGGCTGGCAGCCCGATGACGACGTCGATGACATTGCCGACCTGTTGCCCAAAAGCCGACCGCTCCCGCGGCGGGCGATTATTGTGTCGCTTATGATCATCGTCCTCATCGCCCTCTGTGTTTTCGGTTTCCTCAGGACGCGCGGAACCAGCCAGCCTGAGGCCGCGCAGATCACAGCGGAGCAGACTGAGGACGCGCGCGTGCAGGTGCATGTTGCCGGGGCGGTGAAGAAGCCGGGTGTTGTCACCCTCGAAGGGCAAGCACGGGTGGTTGATGCTCTCGACGCCGCCGGCGGGACGAAGAAGAACGCTGATCTTACCCAGGTGAACCTCGCCAGGGTCGTCAAAGACGGCGAACAGATTGTTGTTCCGGAAATCGCTGACGATGACGGTGCAAACGCGCCGCAGGCGGCACAGGGGACAGCCGGCGGTGGCACCAGTTCCGCGTCCGGCACCACAGCGGCGGGGGCGGGCCAGAAGATCAACATCAATTCCGCCTCGGCAGCTGAACTTGAGAACCTGCCCGGCATCGGGCCGGTTACGGCGGCCGCGATCGTGGCGTACCGCGAGGAGAAAGGGCCTTTTGCCTCGGTGGATGCGCTGACAGAGGTGTCAGGCATCGGGGAGGCCACCCTTGAGAAAATCAAGCCGAACGCCACCGTCTGAGCACCTTTTTCGATATGCGCTGAAGTATCCCGTCACTCTCCGCCTGGTGGCAACGGCTGCGGCCGTGTGGGTGTGTGCTGC
>CABTZE010000011.1 GCA_902489215.1 uncultured Brevibacterium sp. | reverse complement strand
CGGCTACGAGATCCGCGCGGCCGCCATCGCCGCGAACGTGCCGATCATGACGACGACTGCGGCTTTCTCCTCGGCGGTCGGCGCAATTGACGTGCGCCGTCGCGGAACCTCGGAAGTTCGTTCGCTCCAGGACTGGGCATGACGTTCAGGCAGTGGCACGAGGCCGCGCAGGCAAGCCCCCTGTGCGTCGGAATTGATCCTCACCCCGAGCAGATCGCGCAGTGGGGCCTGCCGGACACCTCTGACGCGCTCGGCACTTTCGCACAGAACGTGCTGAGCGCGGCCGTCGGGCGAGCGAAGTTCATTAAGCCCCAGTCGGCTTTCTTCGAACGCCACGGCTCAGCCGGAATCGCCGTGCTCGAAGACCTGCTGGCGAAGGCTCGGGAAGCTGGCGTCATGTCGATCCTCGACGCCAAACGCGGTGACATCGGTTCGACGATGGCCGGCTACGCCGACGCCTACCTGAACCCGGCCAGACCGCTGGCGGCTGATGCGCTGACCGTGTCTCCCTACCTGGGGGTCGGGTCATTGCGGCCGGCCATGGAGCTCGCGGCCGAACACGGCAGGGGACTGTTTGTGCTGGCTCTGACCTCCAACCCGGAGGGCAGGGAAGTGCAGCATGCGCGCACCCCGGAAGGTCGGGCGGTTGCCGCCGAGGTGGTCCGACACGCTGAGGAGGTCAACGGTCAGCTCGATGTGCCGCTGATCGGCCTGGTGGTCGGAGCTACCATCGGCACCGCCGCTGCTGATCTCGGGATTGATCTGCCGAGCTTTTCGGGGCCCGTGCTGTCGCCGGGCTTCGGTTCGCAGGGAGCCGGGGTTGAAGATCTCGAGGCGGTGTTCAGCGAGTCGTACAGGGATAGGCGGGTGATCGTCAATGCCTCTCGGTCGCTTTCGCGTCGCGGCCCTGACAGTGCCGACATTGCGAATGAAATAACCACGGTTATCGAAGCATTGGCGCCAAAAGGCCGATAGACTGCCTGTGTCCCGATCTATTAACGGATCTTGAGGAGGGGGACACATGGTACTGACGCCGTTGACCGAGGAGCAGCGATCAGCTGCCCTGAAAAAGGCCTTCGACGCTCGTGTCGAGCGGGCGGAAGCCAAAACTGACCTGAAATCCGGTAAGAAGACGCTCGCTGAGGTGCTCGCGGAAGCGGACGCCAGCGAGGCGTTGCAGAAAATGAAGGTCTACGACCTCCTGCGGGCAATCCCCAAGGTGGGGGATAGGCGCGCGGAGGCCATTATGGAAGAAGTCGGCATCGCTATGTCTCGTCGAATCAGAGGCTTGGGCGTGCACCAGCGAGCCGCGCTATTGGAGAAGTTTGAGTAAACCAATTCTGACCGTGCTCACCGGCCCATCCGCGGTCGGCAAAGGCACCGTCGTCCAGCATGCCAAGAACAGCGCCGACCGCATGTGGCTGTCGGTGTCCGCAACCACACGTGATCCTCGCCCGGGCGAAGTCGATGGCGAGCACTATCATTTTGTGACGGACGCCGAGTTCGACGAGCTCATCGAAGCAGGAAAGATGCTCGAGTACGCCGTCGTACACGGTCATCACCGCTACGGCACGCCGTCCGACCCTGTCGAGCAGGCTCTGGCCGACGGCTTGGCGCCTCTCCTGGAAATCGACCTCGACGGGGCGCGCCAAGTGCGTGAGCACGCGCCGAACGCACGCTTTGTGTTCATGGCACCGCCCAGCTGGGACGAACTCGTCCGCAGGCTCACCGGCCGCGGCACCGAAACGCCCGAGCAGATTGCCCGTCGTCTTGAGACAGCGCGCACTGAACTGGCGGCGCAGGACGAATTCGACCACGTGATCGTCAACACCGATGTTTCAGCAGCGGCCGCCGAACTAGTAGACTTGATGGGACTGTCATCAGACACCCCTAGGTGAATGTGGAGAAATTTCTTGACTGCTAACCCCGAAGGCATCACCAACCCGCCGATCGACGATCTGCTCAATGTGACGCCGTCGAAGTACGAACTCGTCATCGAGGCTGCGCGCCGCGCCCGCCAGATCAACTCGTACTACGCACAGCTGCAGGACGGACTGTTGGAGAACGTCGGTCCGCTCGTGACGCCGGAAGCCGGCGAAAAGCCGCTGTCGATTGCTCTGCGCGAAATCAACGAGGGCAAGCTCGTCAGCCGTGAGGCCACTGCAGAAGAGCTCGCTCAAGAAGAAGCTCTCGCTGAAGAGTTCGACTTCAGCTTGGACCCCGACGCACTGTGAACATCGTTCTCGGCGTCACCGGGGGCATCGCCGCATACAAAGCGGCTCACGTAGTCAGACTTCTGAAAGAAGCCGGGCACAGCGTTCGCGTTGTACCCACCGAAAGCGCTCTGCGCTTTGTCGGCGCACCCACGTGGGAGGCTCTTTCGGGTCAGCCGGTGCAGACTGACGTCTTCACCCGGGTCGAAGAGGTCGAACACGTGCTCATCGGCCAGCAGGCTGACCTCGTGCTGATCGCCCCGGCGACAGCAGACAGCCTGGCGCGCATTCGCGCCGGAATAGCCGATGATCTTCTGACTGCTACGGTGCTCACCACGACCGCGCCGGTCGTGGTTGCTCCCGCTATGCACACCGAGATGTGGTTCAACCCTGCCACCGTCGACAACGTTGCGGTTCTGCGGGCACGCGGCGTGCACGTCCTCGAACCAGCATCGGGTCGTCTGACCGGTGCTGATTCTGGGCCGGGACGTCTGCCCGAACCACAGGACATCGTCGATTTCGCTCTGTCGGTCCACCGTGAGGCAGCGGCCCGAAAAGACGGCTTTGCCCAAGGACTTCTTGCCGGCCGTCGGGTGTTCATCAGCGCAGGCGGCACACGAGAACCGCTTGATCCGGTCCGCTTCCTCGGCAACCGCTCATCCGGCAAGCAGGGAGCGGCCCTTGCTGACGCCGCTCACCGCTTTGGAGCCGAGGTCGTTCTGGCTGCGGCGAATGTCGATTCGGCGATTCTTGAGTCTCTGCCGTCGGACATCAGCATTCGCGAAGTCGAAACGACTGCCCAGTTGGAAAGCGTATGCCGTGAAGAGGCAGCGGAGGCTGACATCGTCATCATGGCCGCCGCTGTTTCTGACTACCGTCCGGCGCAGGCTGCCGGCCACAAAATGAAAAAGGACGGCGACGCCGGCCTGACCATTGAGCTCGTACAGAATCCCGACATCCTCGCCGGTCTCGTTGCCGATCGCCGTGATGGTCAGACGATCGTCGGATTCGCTGCTGAAACCGGCAGTCCGGAAGCCCCCGCGGCCGAACTTGCCAGGCAGAAGATTGTACGCAAAGGCTGTGACATTCTCGTCTTCAACGATGTGTCTGACGGCAAGACATTCGGCCATGACACCACTCACGTCGAAGTGCTGGCTCTGGCCGATTCAGAAGTGGTCAGTCGGGGAGAGTTCACCGGAAACAAGGCCGATGTGTCGGTTTCTGTCATGGAAACGATCGCGAAACACGCGGTCGCCTAGGATTGAATCGTGTCTGAACTTCGTCAATTCACCTCTGAATCCGTAACCGAGGGCCACCCGGACAAGATCTGCGACCAGATCAGCGACGCCGTGCTGGATGCCCTTCTTGAACAGGACAGTCGCGCCCGCGTTGCCGTGGAGACGATGGTCACCACCGGACTTGTGCACGTTGCCGGCGAGGTGACAACCTCCGGCTACGCTGACATCGCCCAGCTGGTGCGTGACGTTATCACCGACATCGGCTACGACTCTTCGGCTAAGGGCTTCGACGGCCACACCTGCGGTGTTTCGCTGTCGATCGGCGCACAGTCGAACGACATCTCCGAGGGTGTGACCCGTTCTCTCGAAGCTCGCTCCGGCACTACCGATCTCTACAGCGCTCTGGGCGCTGGCGATCAGGGTCTGATGTTCGGGTATGCGGACAATTCAACGTCGACTCTCATGCCCACGCCGATCTACTGGTCGCACAGGCTGACAGAACGACTCACCGCCGTTCGCAAGTCCGGCACCCTGCCGTACCTGCGCCCCGACGGGAAGTCGCAGGTCACGGTCGGCTATCACGGCGACAAGGCCGTGACGGTCGAAGCTGTTGTTCTATCCACGCAGCACGACGAAACCATCACGCACGCTGAGCTTGCACGGGACATCCGCGCCCATGTGGTCGACCCGGTGTTGGAAGAATCCGGGCTCGACACCTCGCGGACCAACTACTTCATCAACCCCGCAGGTCCGTTCATTACCGGCGGACCCATGGGCGATGCCGGTCTGACCGGCAGGAAGATCATTGTCGACACCTACGGCGGTTTCGCCCGTCACGGCGGTGGCGCCTTCTCCGGAAAAGACCCGTCGAAGGTTGACCGTTCGGGCGCCTATGCGACTCGCTGGGTAGCCAAGAACATCGTCGCCGCGGGCCTTGCTGAACGCGCAGAAGTCCAGGTGGCCTATGCCATCGGCGCTGCCAGCCCCGTCGGCCTGTACGTCGAAACCTTCGGCACCAGCGAAGTCGATCCGGTGAAGCTGGCCGGCGCGGTGCGCGAGGTGTTCGATCTTCGTCCCGCGGCCATCATCGCCGAACTTGACCTCAACCGTCCCATTTATCGCAAGACGTCTACCTACGGCCACTTCGGCCGCGAAGACTCTGATTTCACGTGGGAGAACACTGACCGCGCCGCTGCGCTGAAGTCCTATTTCAGCTGAGAGCCGTGGACGACGCTCAGCTGTTCGCCGACGCTGAGGAACCTCGCCTGAGGATCCGCGGCGGTGCACAGCCTGCGGATGACCGTCCCGTGGCGCGCGTCCTGCTGGAGTCCCCACTTCCGCACCTGGACCGCCTGTTCGACTATGCCGTTACCCAGGATCAGGCTGACGAGGCGGAGGTCGGGGCTCGCGTTCGGGTTCGCTTTTCCGGGCGCCGGCTATCAGGTTTCATTGTCCAGCGTGCGGACACGACCGATGTTGCGGGTGAGCTCTCGCCTCTTTCCTCCGTCGTTTCGCCGCTTCCCGTGCTGGGTGAGGAACTGTACGGCCTCTGTCAGGCTGTAGCGGCGCGCTTTGCCGGGACCACGGCGGATGTTGTCAGGCTGGGAGTTCCCTCCCGCCACGCGCGCGGCGAAAAGAACGTTCTGAAGTCTGCGCCCGCTGATCCCGACAAGGCTGCTGAGGTTGCCCGCGATGTTGTTGCGGCTCCGGCTGCTGATGGCGTTCCGGCCGCCGAAGCTGGTTTTCTTGCGGCCCTGCAGTCGTGGGCCGAAAACGATGATGCGGCTGAACCCGAGGCCGGTCCTCGGGGCGCCTACACGGTGCTGCCGGGGGATTCCGGTGGTCTTGACTGGGTGCGCTTCGGGATTGAGGCCGCCGCGCGGGTCATCTCTGAGGGCCGGACGGTGCTGTGGCTGGTGCCCGACTATCGGGAACTGGAGGCGGTTGAGCGTCATCTGGGATCGCTTGCTGAGTTCACTTCTGTG
The DNA here is from genome assembly GCA_902489215.1 of uncultured Brevibacterium sp. Classification (GTDB taxonomy): domain Bacteria; phylum Actinomycetota; class Actinomycetes; order Actinomycetales; family Brevibacteriaceae; genus Brevibacterium. The sequence continues at coordinate 18,191 of CABTZE010000011.1, read as the reverse complement.
CTCAGCGCTGACCAGGGACCGGAAGCACGATGGGCCGCGTGGGTTCGCGTGCTGACCGGACGGTCGCGCTTGGTGCTGGGTACCCAGGCGGCCGCTTTTGCCCCGATGCAGAGCCTCGGGCTCGTGCTGATGTTCGACGACGGCAATGATTCTTATCTTTTCGGGCGGGCGCCGTATGCACACGCGCGCTTCGTCCTGCAGGAGCGGGTTCGTCGTTCGGGAGCTGCTCTTCTGTTTCTTGACCGAACGCGCACAGTTGACGTGCAGTTCCTCATTGGCGCCGGATGGCTGGGGGAGCTGCGCACGTCCCGTCAGGAGCGACGTGAGGCAGCGCCCGTCGTGTTCCGTCCGCAGGCAGAGCGCAGCCTCAGCGATCTGACGCAGCTGCCCGACGCTGTGTTCAGCGTCATCCGGGGTGCCCTGGGCCGGGCGAAAAGCCATGCCGCTGTCGGCCCGGTTTTGGTGCAGGTTCCCCGCACCGGCTATTCGACCTTTCTGACCTGCACGGCGTGCAGCAACCCTGCTCTCTGCCCGTCATGCGAAGCGCCGCTGAGTGCCGCCGGTCCGGAAGGTCCCTTCGCCTGTGCCCGGTGCGGATGGCACATCGAGCAGCTCGCGTGTCGCAGCTGCCGAGGCAGGCGCTTCAGCTTCCGCAGCGCGGGACTCGACGGGATTCACGCGCAGCTGGGCCGAGCGTTTCCCGGCTTCACGGTTGTGCGCTCCGGCGGCAGCAGAGTCTTCTCCCGACTGGATGATCCAGCGGACATTGTCGTTGCCTCGACTGGCGCTGAGCCCTATGTGGACGGCGGCTATGCGGCAGCGGTTCTGCTCGACACGCTGTGGCCCGGCCCCGTGCTCAGAGCCACCGACAGGGCAATAGCCCGGCGCATGCGGGCAGCGGCCATGGTCCGCCCGTCCCGCGCCGGGGGCCGCGTGCTCATTCTGGACGACGACCCAAACGTTGTCCGCACCCTGACGCGCTGGGATCCGGAAATCTACGCTGCGGGAGAGCTCGCGGACCGTACGGAAGCGGGCTTCCCGCCTGCCTGGCGAACAGCCGAGGTCACCGGTGCCCGCCACGCGGTCGAAGACGTTGCGGAAGGCTGCTGTGAAGAGTTCGACGCACGGCTGTATGAGCTTCGCGACGGCCCGCCTCGTTCTCGCTTCACAAGACCCGGCGACGACGTCGACGAATCCGTCGTCACAGCGGTTCTCGGCATTCCAGCCTCGACCGGCAGCACGCTCTCAGAGCACCTTGCGGCCGAAACCGCCAGCCGGTCAATGCGCGGCGACGTGCAGATTCGCGTCCGCATGGACGATCCCGACGCCCTGTGACACCGAGCGCCCACTAGACTGAGCGGCGTGAGAATCCTGTTTGCCGGCACTCCGGAACCCGCCGTTCCCTCCCTGCGCGCCGTCGCCTCGCAGCACAGCGTGGCAGCCGTGCTCACCCGACCCGATGCGCCGATCGGACGCAAACGCGTTTTGACGCCCAGCCCGGTGAAGACAGCAGCACAGGAACTCGGCCTGCCCGTCATTGAGGCCAGCCGATTGGTAGGCGACGTCGTCACTGAGATCGAAAAGCTCGAAGTCGATGCCGTTGCGGTCGTCGCCTACGGGGCGCTGGCCGGACCCCGGTCACTCGCCGCCGCTCGCTTGGGTTGGTACAACCTCCACTTCTCGCTTCTTCCCGACTATCGAGGTGCCGCTCCTGTTCAGCGCGCCCTCATCGACGGACACACGACTTCCGGCGTCACTGTGTTCCGGCTAGACGAGGGCATGGACACCGGTGACATCGTGAGCGCACTCGAACTGCCGCTTGACCACGTCGATGCCGGAGCGGCCCTTGCCGACTACGCCGAAAAGGGTGCAGCTGTTCTCGCAGATGCCCTCACGGCGGTAGAGAACGGCACGGCCCAGTTCACTCCACAGCCGGCCGAGGGGACACTGGCACCCAAGATCACCGCCGCTGATGCGCAGCTGGACTTCCAGCTGCCAGCCGAACAGCTCATCGCCCGCTCGCGCGGCACCTCGCCGGCCCCGGGACCGTGGAGCACGATCGGCGGCAAGCGCACCAAGCTGGGGCCACTCGCACCAGCCGAGGGCTCGCTTGAACCCGGCCACACCGCCAGTGCTCATGGGGGAATGCTCATCGGCACGGGAAGCCATCCGGTATTCATCGAGACAATCCAGCCGTTCGGCAAGCAGCGCATGGCCGCCGCGGACTTCCTGCGCGGCAACCCGGGCGTCCGCTTCGACCTGGGTGAGGACGCATGAGCCGGCCTGACGCTCGTCGCAGTCGGGGCCGGAACAACCCGCAGAAAGCCAACCTTGCCCGCATCCTCGCGTGGGAGGTGCTCGTCGCGGTTGATGAAGACGACGCCTACGCCAACCTTCTGCTGCCGCGCAAGATTGCGCGCACGCGCCTGCGTGCTGACGATGCGGCACTGGCAACAGAGCTGACCTACGGAACGCTGCGCGCCCGCGGTCTCTACGATGCGATCATCGCTGAAGCGGCATCCCGCAAAGTCGACACCCTGGAAATCCCGGTGCTCAACGCCATGCGGATGGGCGCACATCAGCTTCTGGCCATGCGCATTCCCGACCACGCCGCGGTGGGCGAAACAGTAGCCGTCATCAAGCAGTCACTGCCGCGCGCATCCGGGATCGTCAACGCTGTCCTTCGCCGGATCGGTGAACGCAGCTATGACGACTGGCTGGCGCTTGTCACAGCTGGTCTGCCCGAAGAACAGGCGAAGTCGCTGCGGTACTCGCATCCGGCATGGATTGTCAGCGCCCTGCGGGAGGCCCTCGAAGCACACGGGCGCAGCACGGCAGAGATCGATCTGCTGCTGCAGTCGCACAACGATCCAGCGCCAGTCGTGCTCACCGCACTGCCAGGACTGGACCGCAGTGAACTTCCCGGAACTCCCACCGAGCTGTCACCCCTGGGAGTCGTTCTCGACCGCGGTGACCCGGGGAATCTCGAGGCGCTGCGAACGGGACGTGCGCGGGTGCAGGACGAAGGCTCCCAGCTGACAGCACTCACCCTGCTGGAAGCTGAAGCTCCCGAGGGCGAATGGCTCGACATGTGTGCCGGCCCCGGCGGCAAAACCGCAATTCTGGCCGCCACAGCAGCCGAGCGGGGCGTGCCCGTGACAGCCCTTGATGCGTCAGGTCACCGAGCTGACCTCGTGGTCGACAGCACGCGCGCTTTTGCTGACACCGTCGAAGTGTTCAAAGGTGACGGACGCGAATTCGCCGAAGCGTATCCCGGTGACTTCACCCGAGTGCTCGTCGACGTGCCCTGCTCCGGTTTGGGCGCACTGCGGCGCAGGCCGGAAGCGCGCTGGAGACGCAGCCCACAAGACGTGCGCACACTGCGCCCGCTTCAGGACGGTCTTCTCCGCGCGGCCTGGCAGGCCTGCGCTCCCGGTGGTGTCATCGCCTACTCCACGTGCTCGCCGCACAAGCACGAAACCCTCGACGTGGTCCGCGCCTTCGCAGCAGACATCCCCGAAGCGCAGATTCTCGACACACCCGACCACCTGGCCCGGGTGACGAGACAGCCAGCCGAAAGCTTCGCCTCGTCCGCCGTGGGCGACGGTGCCGCCGCCCAGCTGTGGTCCCACGTTCACGAAACCGACGGCATGTTCATCTGCCTCATCCGCCGCCCAGCCTGAGAGGACACCCGTGTCGATTTCCATCAACCCCAGCATCCTGTCCTGTGACTTCGCGCAGTTCGACCGCGAACTGGCCAAAATCGCCGACGCCGACATGGCGCACGTCGACGTTATGGACAACCACTTCGTGCCCAACCTCACTTTCGGCCCGCCCGTTGTCGAGCGAATCAAAGCCGTCTCGCCCATCCCGCTGGACATGCACCTCATGATCTCTGAGGCCGACCGGCACGCACCGGTCTACGCCGAAATGGGCTGCGAGTCGGTGACCTTCCACCTGGAAGCCTCGGCCGCCCCCGTGCGCACCGCCCGCGAACTGCGCCGCCTGGGGGCGAAGGCCTCCGTCGCGGTCAAACCTGCCACCCCCGTAGAACCGCTCATTGATCTTCTCGGCGAATTCGACCAGGTGCTCATCATGACCGTCGAACCGGGATTCGGCGGACAGAAGTTCCTCGACGTGTGCCTGCCGAAGGTCCGCAGGATCCGCGAAGCGATCTCGGCGGCCAACCTCGAACTGACCGTCCAGGTGGACGGCGGAATATCCGAGGACACGATTGGACGCGCAGCAGAGGCAGGCGCCGACGTCTTCGTCGCAGGCTCCGCCGTCTACGGTGCCGACAACCCTGCCGCGCAGATTGCGCGCCTTCGCGAACTTGCGGGAGAACACGCTTGCTGACCGACCTCTTCGGCGTACTCAACACCCCGGCTTTCTGGCTGGCGGGAAAACCCGTCCCGTGGTCAGATTTCGTCGGCAACATCTTCGCCCTGCTGACGGTGGGGCTCGCACTCAAACGCAGCGTGTGGTCGTGGCCCGTGCAGATCCTGGGCTCGATGCTGCTGCTGAGCGCATCCCTGTCAGCCCACTTAGGCGGCAACGCCAGCCGCCAGGTGGTCATCATTGCCGCCGCCGTGTGGGGATGGAGCACGTGGCAGAAAGCGAAGAGCGAAACCGGCTCAATTGAAGTCCGCTGGGCAACGTGGAAAGAACGCGCCGTCCTGCTGACAGCCCTCATCGTGGGCACCGCCGTGTTCGGCACCGTGCTGAAAGCAGGGGACTGGTCGTGGAACCCCTACCCGGACGCCTACATCTTCATCGGCTCGCTCGTCGCGATGTACGCTCAGGGGAAGGCGATTGTCGAGTTCTGGTTCGTGTGGCTGGCCGTCGATCTCGTGGGCATCCCGCTGGCCGTCATGGGCGGACTGCTGTTCTCCGGAATCGTCTACTTCATCTTCCTCATCATGGTTCTTATGGGCATGCGCGACTGGGCCAAGAGGTCACGTCAGACGATTTCCTCACCGTCCTCAGCCGCCGCCACGATCCACGGTGAGGAGCGCGCCTGAGGCGCGGGCTCCTCGTTCGTGATCGGCTGAGATTCCCACAACGTGAGCCGCGATACATGCGGTCTGAGCCGTGTACTAATCTGGCACCGTGAAGACCTTTGACGAGCTTTTTGCCGAATTGAAGACCAAAGCTGAGACCCGCCCGGAAGGGTCGTCGACCGTCGCCGAACTCGATGCCGGAGTGCATCAGATCGGAAAGAAGATCGTCGAAGAGGCCGCTGAGGTCTGGATGGCTGCTGAATACCAATCAGACAGCGAACTGGCCGAAGAGATCTCCCAGGCGATCTACCACCTGCAGGTCATGATGCTCGCACGCGGACTGACCCCCGAAGACATCTACCGGTACCTGTAAGAAAGGCCCCTGTGCTCAGAGTCGCCGTTCCCAACAAGGGATCACTGTCCGAAAAAGCCACGGAGATGCTCCGCGCCGCTGGCTACTCGCTGCGGCCCAACGCGAAGACGCTGGCCCACACCGACAACGTCAACGAAATCGAGTTCTTCTACCTGCGCCCGCGCGACATCGCGGTGTACATCGGGCGGGGAATCCTCGACATCGGCATTACCGGTCGCGACCTTCTGCTCGAATCCGGTGCGGAAGCCAAAGAGATCATGTCCCTGGGCTTCGGAGCTTCACGATTCCATTACGCCGGTCCGGCCGGCACTTTTGCCGACCCGAGTGAGCTCGGCGGCAAGAGCATTGCCACGTCGTACCCGGAACTTGTTCAGCAGGATCTTGATGAGCGCGGAATGAGCGCATCCATCGTGCCGCTCGACGGTGCTGTCGAAGTGTCCATCCAGCTGGGTGTTGCCGATGCGATCGCGGACGTCGTCGAGACCGGCACCACTCTGCGCGCCGCGGGGCTCGAGACCATCGGCGAACCGATCCTGCGCTCGGAGGGCGTGCTCATCGGCCGCGACGGTCCGCCGCGCGAAGCTGAAGACCCGGAGCAGATCAAACTCAAAACGGATATCCTGCTGCGCCGTCTGGAAAGCGTCATCGTTGCCCGCGACTACGTGCTCATTGACTACGACGTTGCAGAAGAAAACCTCGAAGCAGCCGTTGCCATCACACCGGGCTTCGAAAGCCCCACAATTTCAACACTGCACGACCGCGGCTGGTTCGCCGTGCGGGCCATGGTGCCCACGGCAGACCAGCATTCACTCATGGACAAGCTCTACAGCGTCGGCGCACGGGCAATCCTCGTCAGCCGCATTGACGCCTGCCGCATCTGACACCGTCCGCCAGCACCGACGCCGGCGGCCGCCACACCAGGAAGGACTGACATGTCGCAAGGACCACTCAACGGCTACACCGTCGTCGACCTATCCCGCGCTCTCGCCGGCCCTCACGCAGGCCAGATCTTCGGTGACCTCGGTGCGCGGGTCATCAAAGTAGAAAATCCCACCAGCGGTGATGACACGCGCAGCTGGGGCCCGCAGTACGTGGGGCCGGAAGACCAGAAGCAGGCCACGTACTTTCTCGCGTGCAATCGCAATAAGGAATCCATCGCGTTGGATCTCAAGAGCGAGGACGGCAAGCACGTTCTCGAAGAGCTCATCAAGCGCGCAGACGTGGTCATCGAGAACTTCCGCACCGGCGTTATGGACCGCCTGGGCTTTTCCACGCAGCGCTGCCTGGAGCTCAACCCGCGCCTGGTGATCCTGTCCATCACCGGATTCGGCCACGACGGTCCCGAAGGCGGGCGTGCCGGCTACGACCAGATCGCCCAGGGCGAGGCGGGGCTCATGTCGGTCACGGGCTCGGGCCCGGAGGACTTCCAGCGAGTCGGCGTGCCGATCGCCGACCTCTTGGGCGGCATCAACGGAACCCTCGGTGTTCTTGCGGCTCTCCTTGAGCGCGAACGCACCGGCAAGGGCAAGATCGTTCGCACCTCGCTCATCGCCGGCATTGTCGGCGTGCACGCCTTCCAGGCCACCTCGCAGCTTGTCGGCGGAGTTACGCTGAAGCCCAATGGCAACCACCACCCGGCTCTGTCGCCCTACGGTCTTTTCCGCTGCAAGGGCGGCGAAGGCGGCGCGGTCCAGATGTCGGTGGGCAACCAGTCGCTGTGGCAGAAGTTCTGCAATGCCTTCGGACTCGACCCCGAAGCTGAGGGCATGGCCGACAACGACGCGCGCGTGAAGAACCGCGAAGCAGTCACTGCTGCTGTCGAAGGTGCTTTTGCCGACCTTGATTCCGAAGAAGTGCTGGCCAAGCTCAGCGAAGCCGGCATTCCGGCCGGTGTTGTCCGCACGCTCGACGAAGTCTACGAATGGGATCAGGCACTCTCGCAGGGCCTCAAGATCACGGTGGACCACCCCGTTGTCGGCGACATGGACCTCGCCGGACCGGTTCTGCGCTTCTTCGACGGCGGCGAAGACGGTGAAGTCGAAACGACGTTCTCCGAACACAAGGCACCGCCTGTTCTCAACGCAGACTCTGAGGCCATCCGCGCCTGGTTGGACGGTGAAGCATGACCAAGCGGTACTCAGCCCGCGAACTCATCGACCTCGTCGTTGATGAAGGAACCTTTGAGACGTGGGACACGGAACCGATCACCCCCGCCGCGGGAATTTCGGACGAGTACGCCGCCGAACTTGCGGCGGCCCGCGAGAAATCCGGTGTTGACGAGGCAATCCTGACCGGTGAAGGTCGAGTTCGCGGTCGCCGTGTTGCCATTGTGGCCAGTGAGTTCCGCTTTCTCGCAGGCTCCATCGGCATTGCCGCTGCCGAACGTCTGACGGCCGCCATCGAGCGCGCAACCGCAGAAGGTCTGCCGCTGCTGGCCGGTCCCGCATCCGGCGGCACCCGCATGCAGGAGGGCACGGTTGCCTTCCTGTCGATGGTCAAGATCACGGCAGCCGTCAACGACCACCGCAAGGCCGGTCTGCCGATCCTCGTCTACCTGCGCCACCCCACCACCGGCGGTGTGTTCGCCTCGTGGGGTTCGCTTGGCCACTTCTCCGTTGCCGAACCGGGCGCGCTCGTGGGCTTCCTCGGTCCGCGCGTGTACGAAGAGCTCTACGGCGAGCCCTTCCCAACCAATGTGCAGACCGGAGACAACCTCCACCGTCGCGGTCTCGTTGACGCCGTCATGGGCCCCGAACGTCTGGGGGAGACCGCAGCGAAGGCGCTCGACGTCCTCATGGGCGCACTCGAGGTGCCGGCGCCCGTCGACAATCCCGACACCTCGCCGAACCCTATGCCCAGCGGCACGAACGCGTGGGACATCATCACCGCCTCGCGCGATGAAAAGCGGCCCGGAGTGCGCGAACTGCTGCGCTACGGGGCGCGCAATGTGCTGCCGCTCAACGGCACGGGACAGGGTGAGAAAGACCGCGGCATGATCCTTGCCCTGGCCACGTTCGGCTCTGCGCCGTGCATTGTGCTCGGCCAAGACCGCCGCGGTCAGCGCAAGTACGAACCGATGGGGCCTGCAGCCCTGCGCGAAGCCCGCCGCGGTATGCGCCTGGCCGACGAACTGCACATCCCTCTTGTCACCGTCATCGACACCCCGGGTGCGGCCCTTTCCAAGGACGCCGAAGAGGGCGGACTTGCCGGTGAAATCGCCCGCTCACTGTCTGACCTCATTGCGCTGAAGGCACCGACGGTGTCGGTCATCCTCGGTGAGGGCTCGGGAGGCGGAGCTCTCGCGCTCATTCCCGCTGACCGTGTGCTCAGTGCGGAAAACGGCTGGCTGTCGCCGCTGCCGCCGGAAGGCGCATCGGCAATTGTCCACCGGACGAAGGACCGCGCCGCCGAAATGGCGCAGGCACAGCAGGTGCACTGCGAAATGCTCGTCGAACACGGCATCGTGGATCGGGTCATCGCAGAGAAGCCGAACGCGGCCCAAGAACCGCGCGAGTTCTCCGAGCGCGTTGCCAAGACCCTGGAATACGAAATCATCAACCTCATGCGCGTCCACCCGTCGCGCCGCCGCTACCAGCGGATTGACCGCTACCGAAAGCTGGGTATCTAATGCCTGCCGTGCGCATCATCCCCTGCCTCGACGTTGATGGGGGCCGTGTCGTCAAGGGCGTGAACTTCAAAGGCCTGAAGGACGTCGGCGACCCGGTTGAACTTGCCGAGCGCTACGGCGCCGGCGGGGCCGACGAACTGACGTTCCTCGACATCGGCGCCTCGAGCGGGAATCGCGAAACCCTGTACGACGTGGTCAAGCAGACCGCCGAACAGGTTTTCATCCCGCTGACCGTCGGCGGGGGAGTGCGCACGGTCGACGACGTCGACCGGCTGCTGCGCGCAGGTGCCGACAAAGCGTCGATCAACACCGCCGCGATCTCCCGCCCCGAGGTCATCGGCGAAATCGTCGACCGCTTCGGTTCGCAGGTGCTCGTGCTGTCAGCCGACGTGCGCCGCGGGGACACAGCGTCCGGCTACGAGGTGACGACTCATGGCGGCAAGAAGGGCACCGGCCTGGACGCTCTTGAATGGGTGCGCGAAGCTCAGGAGCGCGGCGTGGGCGAGGTCCTTCTGAACTCCATGGATGCCGACGGCACCAAGGAGGGCTTCGACCTTGAGCTGATTGGCGACGTGCGCCCGCACATCACGGTTCCGCTCATCGCATCCGGCGGTGCCGGCAAGCTCGAACACTTCGCACCGGCCGTGCGCGCCGGCGCGGATGCGGTTCTGGCAGCTTCCGTCTTCCACTACGGGACCTTCACGATCGCCGATGTGAAAGACGCTCTGCGCGCTGAGGGCATCGAAGTTCGATGACCGAAGTTCTTCGCCCCGAGGATCTGCGCTACGGCTCCGACGGTTTGCTGCCGGCAGTCGTCCAGGAGTACGACACCCGCGAAGTGCTCATGCTCGCCTGGGTCGACGCCGAGGCGGTGCGCCGCACACTCAACACCCGCAAGGCCACGTACTGGTCGCGTTCACGCGGCGAGTACTGGGTGAAGGGCGAAACCTCGGGCCACGCGCAGCAGGTGATGCGGGTCAGCCACGACTGCGACGGTGACACCGTCCTGTACGAGGTGCGCCAGACAGGGCCGGCCTGCCACACGAACACGCCGTCGTGCTTTTCCGACAGGAGGATGGATGATCACTCCGCTCAGTGAGTTCCGCGAGCTCGGCAAACACCACCGGGTCGTCCCGGTCACGGCAAAGGTGCTCGGCGACGGGGAAACCCCAATGTCGATCTACCGCGCCATTGCCCACGGTCGTCCGGGCGCGTTCCTGCTTGAATCCGCTTCGCAGGGATTCTGGCAGCGATACTCCTTTGTGGGCCGCAACCCGCTCTCAACGCTCACCGCGCAGCGTGGCGGAGAACTGACCTGGCAGGGAACAGTGCCCGCGGGTGCCCCGACTGGCGGAGATCCGCTGGAGGGCATTTCGCAGGTGCTCAGTCTGCTCAAGAGCCCACCGCCGGTGAATCTGCCTCCCATGACGTCCTCGCTCGTGGGCTACGTCGGCTGGGATGCTGTGCGTCGATTCGAGAAGCTCGACGACGGACCAGAAGCGGTAAGCAACATCCCGGAGATCCACCTGTCGATCCCGGGCGACGTCGTGGTGTTCGATCACTACACGGCTGAACTCACCCTGGTCGCAAATGTGCTCAACGCCGATGGTTCGCCGGAGCGCATTGAGCAGGCCTATGAGAACGGGCGCAAGCGGATCAACGCCATGCTGCGAGACCTCAATGCGCAGCGCACACCCGTCATCTCGACGCTTGAATGGCCGGCACCAGAGGTGCGCTCTCACACCGAGCACGAAGACTTCCTCACCACCGTTGAAACGGCGAAAGAGCACATTCGCCGCGGTGACGTATTCCAAGTGGTTCCGGGACAGCGGTTCGAAAGCGACACCTCGGCATCGGCGCTCGACATCTACCGAGTCCTGCGGCGCACCAATCCGAGCTCGTACATGTACCTGCTCGAGGTGGAGAACTCCGAAGGCGAGCCCTTCAGCATCATCGGCTCGTCTCCTGAAGCACTCGTGACAGTGAAGGACCGCGAGGTTCTGACCCACCCGATCGCCGGTTCGCGGCCACGCGGCAAGACCGAGGTCGAAGACCGCAGGCTTGCGGAAGAACTCATCGGCGATGCAAAAGAGCGCTCCGAGCACATCATGTTGGTTGACCTGGCGCGCAACGACCTGGCGAAAGTGTGCCAACCGGGCACCGTGGACGTCGCAGAGTTCATGGAGATCGCCCGCTACAGCCACATCATGCACATTGAATCGACCGTCACAGGAACCCTGCGTGATGACGTTGACGGCATGGACGTCATTCGCGCTGCGTTCCCTGCCGGCACTCTTTCGGGCGCACCTAAGCCGCGGGCCCTTCAGCTGATCGACGAACTCGAACTAATCGGCCGCGGACTGTACGGCGGAGTCGTCGGCTACCTGTCCTTCGCCGGAGACCTCGACATGGCGATCGCCATTCGCACTGGAGTCCTCAAAGACGGAGTCATCGCCGTCTACGCCGGCGCGGGAGTCGTTGCCGATTCCGTACCCGAATCCGAGTACCAGGAAACCCGCACCAAGGCGGCGTCGGTGCTCAACTCGGCCGCTGCCGCGCAGACGCTGCGTACAGCAGTCTCGGTCGATGACCTCGAAGAGCAGGGAGAACGCGAATGACCCGCGGACGGTCGGTTCTGCTTCTCTTGGCAGCCGCAGGAATCCTGTGGTTCATCTCAACGCGGGAACTCGTGACCATGACTGGGGCAGTCAACACCGGTCCCGCAGGAGTTGCCGACGGTGCACCCGGGGATTCGGGTGGTGGAGGCTCGCCCGTGCTCACGGCACAGGCGGCTGCCTTCGCCGTGACGGCTCTGCTGCTTGCGATGTTGGGCACGGTGGGCCGCAGAATCACAGGCGTCCTCATGGTGCTGTTGGGGTTCGGCTACGCCGGCACCGGCATCGGCATTGCACTCGGCCAGGACGCAACGCCGTGGGCGTGGGCAGCAGCTGCCGCCGGCTTTGCTGCAGCCGTGGCCGCGGGCATCGTCGGCTTCGGGCGTACTCAGTGGCGCAACAGTCAGAAGTTCGAACGCGCTGACATCGCGGAGGGCGAAGCAGATCCCGACGACGACCCGGCTGCCGCCTGGGACGCGCTTTCGCGCGGCGAAGATCCCGACGACATCAGATGATTCGCCTCTCATGGCGAGCCGATTGCCAGCAACTCAGTCTTTCGTGAGAGAATCCTGACAGCAGAATGAAGGAGCACAATGTCTAAGACCAAGTACCGCAACGGAGCCCCCGACCTCGACAAGTCGAGCATCGACTACGAGGCGATCCAGGACCCCGGCCACATGCACTCCGTGGGTGCGTGGATCGGCGTCATCCTCGTGTTCATCGGCATTGCAGTCGCCAGCATCGGCACGCTGATCGTCAACAGCAGCGGCTGGACGCTGTTCTTCGTCGGCTGCGGAATCGTGGTTCTCGGCGCAATCGTCGGCCCCATTCTGGTCAAGGCCGGCCTCGGCCCGAAGATTCACCGCAACACCCTGCAGCGTTGACAGTTCTCGGCGACATCATCGACGGGGTCCGTGAAGACCTCGAACGGCGCCGCGCTCGTGTTGACCTCGAGCAGATGAAAGAGCGCGCAGCGGCAGCAGCCCCTGCGCGCTCCTTCGCACCCGCGCATTTCGGGCTGATCTGCGAAGTCAAGCGCTCGTCACCTTCCAAGGGTGCGCTGGCCGATATCGCAGACCCGGCTGAACTTGCGGCCGCCTACGAAGCCGGAGGTGCTGCAGCCATCTCGGTGCTGACAGAAGAGCGTCGCTTCGGCGGCAGCCTGGAAGACTTCGCAGCAGTGCGTGCCCGCGTGGACGTTCCGTTGCTGCGCAAGGACTTCATGGTCGACGAATATCAGGTGTATGAAGCCCGCGCCTACGGGGCGGACATAATCCTGCTGATCGTCGCGGCTCTTGACGACGAGCAGATGCGCAGCCTCTACGAGCTTGCCCACGAACTCGGTATGGCCGTTCTTGTAGAGGCCCACACCAGCGAAGAAATCGCGCGTGGGGCGAAACTCGGGGCGAAGATCCTCGGTGTCAACACTCGCAATCTCAAAGACCTGTCGGTTGATCCCGCGCGCTTTGCACCCCTGGCTGCCGAAGCGACGGGGCACACGCACCTGGTCGCTGAAAGCGGTGTCGCTACAAGCGCCGAAGTCGAACTCTACGCGGCGGCCGGCGCAGACCTCGTGCTCGTAGGCGAAGCGCTCGTGAAGCACGGCGACCCGCAAACTGCGGTAGCCGAGTTCACCCGTGCAGGCCGCGCGCAGCGGTCCTAGCGAACCAGCCGCAGCGCACACTCAAAGCACACCGCCCGCGCACCGGCGCCTCGTGCTCTGACAGCCCGAGCCGCCCACACAGAACGGAAGAGACTATGCCCGAAATCCCAGCAGCAGAAGCCGGCCCCTACTTCGGTGAGTTCGGCGGCCGGTTCTTCCCGGAAGCTCTCGTGCCCGCCCTTGACCAGATCGAGGAAGCTTGGCGCAAAGCGATGGTCGATCCTGAGTTCGCTGAAGAGCTCACCCGCCTGCAGCTTGAGTACACGGGCCGACCCAGCCTGCTGACGGAAGCTCCCCGCTTTGCTGAACACTGCGGCGGCGCACGTGTCTTCCTCAAGCGCGAAGACCTCAACCACACGGGTTCGCACAAGATCAACAACGTGCTCGGGCAGGCTCTTCTCACGGCGCGCATGGGCAAGACCCGCGTCATTGCCGAGACCGGTGCCGGTCAGCACGGCGTTGCAGCAGCGACCGCCGCTGCTCTGTTCGGGCTTGAGTGCACCGTGTACATGGGCGAAGAAGACACTCAGCGGCAGTCACTGAACGTGGCCCGCATGCGCCTGCTCGGTGCCGAAGTCGTTCCGGTGCGCACAGGAACCCGCACCCTGAAAGACGCTATGAACGAGGCCATGCGCGATTGGGTGGCCAATGTCGAGACAACGCACTACATGATCGGCACGGTCGCCGGACCCCACCCGTTCCCGGCTATGGTGCGCAGCTTCCAGCGCATCATGTCGGATGAAGCACGCGAACAGATTCAGCAGAAGGCCGGCCGTCTGCCTGACGCTGTGTGCGCCTGCGTTGGCGGCGGTTCGAACGCGATGGGAATCTTTGCGGCATTCATCGGCGATGAGAACGTCCGCCTATACGGCTTCGAGGCCGGCGGCGACGGTGTGGACACAGGCCGTCACGCCGCACGTTTCTCCGGTGGGCGCCCCGGTGTTCTCCATGGTTCTGCGACGTACATCCTGCAGGACGAAGACGGCCAGACCCTGCCGTCGCACTCGGTGTCTGCCGGACTCGACTACCCGTCGGTTGGTCCCGAACACTCCTACCTCAACGACTCCGGACGCGCTGAATACCGGCCCATCGTCGACGATGAAGCCATGGAGGCCTTCCGCCTGCTGGCCCGCACCGAGGGCATCATTCCGGCAATCGAAAGCTCGCACGCTCTTGCCGGTGCCATGAAGATCGGCAGGGAACTCGGAGAAGACGCTGTTATTCTCGTGAGCCTGTCCGGACGCGGCGACAAGGACATGACGACCGCCGCCAGGTGGTTTGACTACATCGACGAAGGAGCGGTCCAGGTATGAGCACGGCTGAAGTCCTCACACAGACCAAGAACGACGGCCGCGCCGCCCTTGTGGGCTACCTGCCCGTCGGCTTCCCCGATGTTCCGGGCTCCCTTGAGGCGATCGAGGAACTGGCTCGAGGAGGCGCCGACATCATCGAAGTCGGCATCCCGTACACCGATCCCGGCATGGACGGTCCCGTCATCCAGCGGGCCGCCGATGCTGCTCTGCAGGCCGGAGTTCGCGTTGCGGATTCGCTGCGCGCTGTCGAAGCAGCCGCGAACGCGGGTGCTGTTCCCGTTGTCATGAGCTATTGGAACCTCATCCTTCAGTACGGCGTGGAAGCCTATGCCCGCGACCTCGCGTCCGCCGGCGGCCACGGCATCATCACGCCGGATCTGCTGCCGGACGACTGCGCCGCTTGGGACGCAGCATCTGACGCTCACGACCTCGACAGGATCTTCCTGGCCGCACCGTCTTCAACCGCGGAGCGCCTTGCTCTCATCAGCTCGCGTTCTCGCGGCTTCGTCTATGCCGCCTCGACAATGGGCGTTACCGGTACTCGCGACCAGGTGGACTCGCACGCAGAAGAACTCGTGGGCCGTGTGCGCGAAGCTGGTGCTGAGCACGTCTGCGTGGGTCTTGGTGTGTCGAACCGCGAACAGGCGGGCGAAGTCGCCGCCTACGCCGACGGCGTCATCGTCGGCTCTGCGCTGGTGCGTGCTCTTGACGAGGGCGGTCCCGCCGCCGTCGGCCGACTTGCAGAAGAACTGCGCGAGGGAACGGTCCGCTCGTGACGTATCAGGCGGCGATCCCATCACCGACCTGGCAGGGCTTTTCGCTCGGCCCGCTGACCATCCACGCCTATGCGCTGTGCATCATCACCGGGATCTTCGTGGCCCTGTGGCTGACGAACCGCAGATGGACCGCACGAGGCGGAGATTCGGATGATCTGTGGACGATCGCCATGTGGACGATCCCGGCTGGCATCATCGGAGGCCGGCTCTACCACGTGTTCTCAACTCCCGCCCCGTATTTCGGGCCGGGAGGTAACCCTGTTGCCGCTCTCTACATTTGGAACGGCGGACTCGGTATTTGGGGTGCTGTCGCCCTGGGCGTCCTGGTGGCGTACTTCGTGGCGCGCAGGCTCGACATCCGCTTCGGCGCTTTTCTCGACGCTGCCGCTCCAGGTCTGCTGCTGGCGCAGGGGATCGGCCGCTGGGGCAACTGGTTCAACCAGGAGCTGTTCGGCGCTCCGACCACACTTCCGTGGGGTCTGCACATCGACCAGGTGATCAACGGTCGTCTCAATCCCAACTGGCCTGACCCCTCGATTCCCGAAGGCACCCTGTTTCATCCGACGTTCCTCTACGAATCAATCTGGAACGTCCTGGGCGCGCTTCTGCTCATCTGGCTTGGCAAGCGGTTCCGGCTGGATCACGGCCAGGTGTTCTTCTCCTACATCTGCTATTACACGCTGGGCCGGGTGTGGATTGAAGCTCTGCGCATTGACACTGCGGAGCACATTTTGGGCCTGCGGCTCAACGTGTGGACTTCGATCTTCGTGTTCATCCTCGGCGCTGTCCTGCTCGCGGTGTCGCGTATCCGCTACCCCAGGTTCAATCCCGACATCACTCTGAGCGGATCAAGGGGAGGCCCTCGCACTCAGGCGAGCGGCACCTCGGCAGAAACCGCCGCCCTGCCCCAGCAGTCCGACGGGGGACAGGAGATCGGCTTCGGCCCTGTTACCCAAGCACTTCCGGTCATTGCCGATCCCGAAACTTCGGAACTGCCGGTATCGGGACGATCCTTCGGATACTTCGGTGCGGTGACGTCGACGATCTCGATTGTCCCGCAGGTGCGCCGCCACGAAGACGAACAGGCTGGCAGCTGATCCGGCTGCGGCGGGTCTCTCACCGGGAACGACATTCGACTAGGCTGGGACTATGCGGCTAGCCAAGATCGTTGCAACCCTCGGACCTGCTCAGAAATCCTACGAAGACATCCGTGCCATCATCGATGCCGGAGTTGATGTTCTTCGCTTCAACTTCTCCCATGGAACCCACGCCGATCACAAGCGCCTCTACGGTTGGGCGCGCGAAGCAGCCAACGACACCGGACGTCCCGTCGCGGTCCTCATGGACCTGCAGGGACCGAAGATTCGGCTGGGCACTTTCGCTGACGGCAAAAAGCACTACTTTGAGCGCGGTCAGCAGTTCACCATTACGACCGATGACGTCGAAGGAACCGTTGAGCGCATCTCAACCACGTACCCGGGTCTGCCCGGCGACGTCAGCGTCGGCGACCCGCTGCTGGTAGATGACGGGCGCGTGCGCCTGCGCGCTGTTGAAGTCACCGAAACCGATATCCGTGTCGAAGTCGAAGTTCCGGGCTTCTTGTCTGACCACAAGGGCATCAACCTTCCCGGTGTCGCAGTTTCAGTGCCGGCGATGACTGAGAAGGACATAGCCGATCTCCGCTTCGGTCTGCGCATGGGTGTTGACTGGGTGGCGCTGTCCTTTGTGCGCGATGCCGCAGACGCTGAGCTCATTCGCTCGATCATGGACGACGAGGGCATCCGCATTCCCATCATTGCGAAACTCGAGAAACCGCAGGCTGTTGAAAAGCTCGACGAAATCGTCGATGCCTTTGACGGGCTCATGGTGGCGCGCGGCGACCTGGGCGTTGAAGTTCCGCTGGAACAGGTTCCCCTCGTCCAGAAGCGCGCCATCGCCAAATGCCGCCGCGAGGCCAAGCCGGTCATTGTGGCCACCCAGATGCTCGAATCGATGATCGAAGAGCCCAGGCCCACCCGCGCTGAAGCCTCCGACTGTGCCAACGCTGTTTTCGACGGAGCGGATGCTCTTATGCTCTCCGGCGAAACCTCAGTCGGTCAGCACTGGCTCGATGCGGTGCGCACCATGGCCCGCATCATCGAATCCTCCGAACAGCAGGGCCTGCACCTGATCCCCGAACTGGGCAGTGAGCCGAAGACCCGCGGCGGTGCAATCACCGCGGCTGCCGTGCAGGTCGCCCACGACCTCGACATCGACCACATGTGCGTGTTCACGCAGACGGGTGACTCGGTCCGCCGCATGTCGAGGCTGCGTGCACCTCGTCGTCTTCTGGCATTCACCCCTGACGTCAAGGTGCGTCACCAGCTGGCGCTGACCTGGGGCGTTGAGACGATTCTCGTCAACGAAGTCAGCCACACCGACCAGATGGCGCGGCAGACCGACGAAATCCTGCTGGGCGAGGGAATGGCCGATGAAGGTGACTACTGCGTCATCGTGGCCGGTTCGCCCCCGGGTCTGCCCGGCTCGACAAACGCCCTGCGCGTGCACAAACTCGGTGACGCAATCAAGGGACTGGCACCGGCATACCGGGATGACAACCAGATCTTCAGCCACCCGGAAGCAGGCTACGGCAAGATCACCGAACCGAACTTCTGACCGGTGACCGGCGCCTCGTGAGGTAACCGGCAGAACCTGCCGGCCGCCTCGTGTGCTTCACCAGCGGTGCCGCGCAGGCTGCCCCAAACAGAAAATCTCGGGACATCGTTTCCACGATGTCCCGAGATCTGTTCGTACCGGATGCGGGACTCGAACCCGCACATCTTG
>CABTZE010000010.1 GCA_902489215.1 uncultured Brevibacterium sp. | reverse complement strand
TTGCTGACGAGGTGGAGCGACTGGCCCCGATCGCTGAGGAACTCGGGTGCTCGGCTGAGTTGGAATCGATGCTGTCGTTTTCCCGCGTGGGGGCTTCCTACCAGCGGCAGAAGAAGCGGTTTGAAGAAACCGGTCGCATGGAGGACGTTGCCGGTCTGCTGGTTGAGGAAATGCGGGCCGGGAAACCGGCAGGCTGGTAAGCCCGCTGGCTGGTGAATTTCAGGCTGAGCCTGAAGCTGAACTGAGTGTCAACCTTGCTCAGCCGCGTTCTGGCGCAGCACCCGCACCAGGTCTGGCCATGCGGCAGCAAAACCGGGGTGGAGTTCGTAGTCGGCGACCTCGTCTAGAGGCACCCAGCGCAGTTCAATGCTTTCGGCATCCGCCACGTGCTCTTCGAGCCTCTGTGTGGCCTGCGTGATGACAGTCGTGTAGGCCCAGCCCTCTTTGTCCACCCGGTATTCGCCGATGACCGTGATGCCTTCGCCATTTGGTCCGGGCACGCCGGCTTCTTCCCAGCATTCGCGGATCGCGCCCTGCCTGGGTGTTTCGCCCTCGTCAATCGCGCCGCCGGGGATTCCCCACGTGCCGCCCTGGGCTGACCACACGGCGCGGTGTTGAAGCAGAATTCCGCGGGCGGGGTCGTGGATGAGCAGACCGGCTGCGCCGAACAGCCCCCAGAAACGTCCCTGCGGTGTTTCCAGCCAGCCGTCACCGGTGCGGCGCTGCTGCCGCAGGTGTTCTTCCGGTGGGCGTGAGCCGCGAGCGCTGGCAGGGCCTTCAGACGACAACCTGGTCGACCTCCAATGAACTTGTCACTCCGAAATCCGGTGCTGAGGGCTGTTTTCCGCGGGCGACCACATGAGCACCGAGGGCGGCCATCATAGCCCCGTTGTCGGTGCACAGGTTCAGCGGCGGGATGAGCAGGGAAATGCCCTCATCGGCACAGCGCTGGCTCAGCTTGTCGCGCAGACGGCGGTTGGCGGCGACTCCCCCACCCAGAAGCACCCGGTTGATTCCGGTGTCTTCGCAGGCCAGGAGGGTTTTGCGCACAAGAACATCGACCACGGCCTCTTCAAAGGACGCGGCAATGTCAGCAAGACGCACACGCTGGGATTCGGGTTTGGCCTTCTCGGCTTCAACAGCTCGCAGTGCCGCGGTCTTCAGACCCGAGAATGAAAATGCGTATCGGCGTTCGGGGTCACGTAGGTCCTTAGCCGTCATGAGTCCGCGCGGGAACTTCACAGCCGTCGGGTCACCCGGAACGCCGTCGTCAAAACCACCCGCGGCGGCCTTTGAAATGTTCGGTCCACCCGGATAGTCAAGACCAAGCAGGCGGGCCGTCTTGTCGAAAGCCTCGCCCGCCGCGTCGTCGATTGTGGAGCCCAGAAGCTCAATCCCGTCCACCAAGTCGGTGATCTTGAGGATTTCCGTGTGCCCGCCCGACACGAGCAGAGCAATAGTCGGCAGTTCAAGACCGGAGCCCGGCTCCGCCTCGTCAGAGGAAGTGTCCAAAGTTGCCGCTGCCACGTGACCGGCCAGGTGGTTCAGACCGTACAGGGGTTTGCCGGTGGCAGCCGCGAGCCCTTTCGCAGCACTGACGCCGACCATGAGCGCGCCGGACAGACCGGGGCCGGCGGTCACGCACAGCGCGTCAATGTCATCGAGTGTGACACCCGCGGTTTCCAGGGCCTTGGTGAGTGTCGGCGCGAAGGCCTGCACGTGGGCGCGCGATGCAACTTCCGGCACCACTCCGCCAAAGCGCACGTGTTCGTCCATCGACGACGCCACCGTGTTCGCCAACAGGGTGCTGCCGCGGACAATGCCGACCCCGGTTTCATCGCACGAGGTCTCAATGCCCAGGATGAGCGGCTCAGTCATCGTCGCCGTCATCGCCTTCCGGGGCGGGGGCGGCGCCGGTCTGCACGGTTTCGGCGCCGAATTCGTCGACTGCCAGCTGGGTGTAGCGGGCGTAGAGAGCGGCTTCGCTTTCGGATTCTGTGAGATCGGCGGCAGCGAAAGTGCCGACCAGCAGGCGCAGGTGCGTATCCCAGACCGGGCCTACCTGCGGGATGAGCTGGGCGGCTTCTTCGTCAGATGCGTAGGTGTGGGCGGCTGTCACGGTCACGCTGGGCTGTTCAGTGGGGTGTTCACTGGGCTGGCCGGGTGCGGACTCTGACAGGCGCAGGCTGATGCGGCCGAGCCCGCCGAGTTCCACCAGCACGTGGTCATCTTCAACGCAGGACAACACGTGGGCCGTCAGGGGGCTTCCCTCGAAGTCGAACTCGATTGCGCTGGCTTCCGCGCCGTCGCTCACCTCCGAGGCGCCGCTGGCTTCCGAGGCGCCCTCACCCTGATCAGCGTCTTCGTCTTGGACCGGGTGGAAAGGGGCGAACCACAGCGCACATTCCATGGGGCTGGTGATGCGCTTCCACACGGTGTGGAGGTCGGCGCTGATAGCTGTTTCGAGCACAAGATCTGTGCCGTCTTCCCACTGTGTGATGGATGCCGAAATCATGCTTCCAAGCCTAGCAACGACGCCCGCATGACCAGTGCGTCAGCGCCCGTGTAATAGCCGGGCCGGGTGTGCAGAACAGCAAAGCCGAACGATTCGTACAGGCCCAGAGCGGCAGTGTTGTCACTGCGCACGTCGAGGTACACCGCCTCGACCCCACGGGTGCGGGCAGTATCCAGAAGGGATTCCAGAAGGAGGCGACCGGCACCTCGGCCCCGGATGTTCGGGTGGGTGGCGATTGTGAGGATCTCAGCTTCTTTGCCGCTGATGCTGAGCCCAGCGAAACCGGCCAGGCCCTGCTCAGCGTGCGCGGCAATGAGGAACACCGTTGGGCTTGCCGCCTGCGTCCAGAAGAAGTCTTCGCTCCAGGCATCCGCGCCGAAGATTTCGCGGTCCATTGCGGCGGCGGTGGGAATGTCCCACCACTGCAGGGGGCTCAGGGTGACGGTCATAGCTGCTGGGCGTTCGCGTGTTGGGCAGTCAGGGCTGTGCGGTCAGCGGCCGGGCAGCGGTTTGGCGTCAGGTTCGCGCAGGTACAGCGGGATGGGCTCCAGCTGCTCGCGTCCAGCGGCTTCCGTCCGGGCGGCGATGCGGGCAATGTCCGCCGCGAGCGCTTCCGTTGGGAAGCGCGGATCGGGTGTACCAAGCACGTCAGCGTAGAGCTCAAAACCGGCGCCGATGCGGAGGACCGTAGGCGCTGTCGAGCCCGGTTCCTCAGGGCTCGAGCCTGTTGGGCTCGGTTCGCTGCTGTCAGCTGGACCGAGTCCCTTAAGTGCGGCGAGGTCGGCGGGTTTGGCAACATCGGGACCCGCGACGAGGATCGGCAGGCCGTCCTCGTCAAGTCCTGCGTATTCAGCCCAGTAGACCTCACGGCGGCGAGCATCCGAGGCAACCAGGATCCGAACACCGTCGACGTCTTCCCCGTCAGCACGCAGCTGTTCGTACACCGCGAGCGCCAAACCGTCGTGCGAACGCACACCCACCGTCCGCAGCCCGCACCCAACAGAGAAGCCCAAGCCAGAGGCGATGCCGGCGCGCATACCGGTAAACGGTGCAGGCCCCACGCCGACTGCAACGAGTTCGGGTTCTGGCGCCTGCTTCAGCACATCGGTCAGTGCAGGGCCCAGAAGCTCAGCGTGACGGCGAGCGCGCGACTGCGCCCATTCGGCCTCAACGCGGTCATCGGCGACAACCGCGACGGAGGCCGCGGACGATGTATCGAGTGCGACGACAACCGGCGGCTTCGCGCCGGTGGGCTTGTCTTTGTTAGTGTCCTGCGCGGTCATTGCATTGCCTCTTTCACACGCGCCAAACGGCCGGTCCAGGAATCACCGAAGCCCTGCAGGCTCGCTGTGCGCTGACCGGATTCAGGGTCTGCGGAATCCGGCCGGGTCAGAGTGATCTCAAGGTAATCATCGGCCAGGGATTCGGCCATGCCTGCACCCCATTCGACGACCGTGACGACTTCGTCCTGTTCGGAGTCGAGGTCGAGGTCATCGAGTTCCGCGGCGTCTTCCAACCGGTAGGCGTCAACGTGGACGAGCCCCGGGCCGTCACCGACCGGCGGGTGCTCGCGGGCGATGATGAAGGTCGGTGAGGAAACGCGCCCGCGCACGTTGAGGTGTGCGGCCAACGACTGGGTGAACGTGGTCTTGCCCGCCCCGAGGCCGCCGGTGAGGATGATGAGGTCCCCCGCTCGCAGCTGCGGTGCGAGTGCCGCTGCGAGTTCGGCCGTGCGGGCCTGATTGCGCAGCTCGATGTCGATGCGGCTCACGCGGTCTCCCCGGCTTCGCTTGGCTCCCCGACCGCCCGGCCCGTCAAGACCCGCTCTACACGGCTGCCGATTCCGGTGACGATTTCGTAGTTGATGGTTCCGCCCCATGCGCCCCAGTCGGCTGCGGTGGGCTCGCCGGAATCGCCAGGCCCGAAGATGGTCACGTCATCGCCAACACTCACGTCAGAGTCAAGACCGACTTCCACCACAATCTGGTCCATGGCGATACGCCCCACCTGCCGGTACTGGCGTCCCCCAATGAACACGCGTGCCGCGTTGGATGCCGAACGCGGCAGACCGTCGGCGTAGCCGCCGGCTACCAGCGCAAAGCGGGTGTCGGCCTCGCACGTGTAGGTCAGTCCGTAGCTGGCATGGCTGCCGCGGGCGACGTCTTTGAGCGCAATGACCTGCGATTTCAGCGTCATGGCCGGGCGCAGTCCCAGGCTTTCCGGAGTGCTGCCGGCAAAGGGGCTGAGCCCGTACACGGCCAGTCCGGTCCGCACGGCACGCGCGGTCAGAGTGTCCGGCCCGGTGCCAATGCTCAACGCTGCAGGCGAATTCGAGGCGTGGACGATGAGTTCGTCCGGGTGTCCCAGGTCTGGCTGGGAGAGGAGGAAACCGCGCAGCTTCGAGATCTCCTCGGTGAAGATGCTGTACTGGTGGTCGGTGAATTCGCTTCCCGGCTCATCGGCAACCGCCAGGTGGGTCATGGCGCCAACAATCTTCAGACCGGCACGAACATCGTCATCCAGCTGGGCCACCTCGCGTAGAAAGCCGTCGAACTGGCGCTCGGTCATCCCACCGCGACCCAGACCGGAGTCGATCTTGATGTGGATGCGCAGCGAATTGTCCGTACTCTTCCGGGCGGCTTCGACCAGGTGCGGCAGCTGTTCGGCCGCACTGATGCCCACCTCAATGTTCTTCTGGGCGAGCCCAGCGAAGTCCACGCCGATAGGCATAAGCCAGCACAGAACAACAGTGTCGGCGGCACCTTCGAGCCCTTCGGCGGCGAGCCGCTCCAGAAGGTCGCGCACCTGCAGGGCTTCCGGCACGGTGGCGGTGCCGATTCGGCGGATTCCGGCTTCGACCAGCACGGGAACAACATTCGTGATGCCGTGACCGTAGGCGTCGGCTTTGACGACGGGGATGACATCAGCTTCGCCCGCGTGTTCTCGCAGCACTGCGAGGTTGGTGCGGATGGCGTCACGGTCGATGAGCGCTTTCAGCAGCGACGGACCGTAGGCCGTTGTGGGCAGGAGATCAGATGACGTTGGGGACACGCCTTGATCCTAACGCGCACGTGCTTTCAGCACAGCCTGCTCCACTGCTCGCGGCAAGCCGGAGGCGTGTGTTGCGGCTTTCCCTGCCCTCCCGTGGAGCAGGACCGCGGCTGCGGCGGTCACGGCTGTCACACCGGGCTCGAGGTGCCGTTTGGCTGCCGCTCTTTCTGCCAGGAGCGCTGCAAGCACCCCCGTGAGAACGTCACCGGAGCCTGCTGTTGCGAGATTCGCTGAACCGGCCGGCGGCAGGTGGACGGTGCCGTCGGGTTCTGCGATGACGGTGCGGTGGCCTTTGAGCAGAACGACCACGTCGAGTTCACGGGCGGCAGTACGGGCCCAGCGCAGCTGATCCTGTTCGATCTGGCTGCGCTGAACGCTGTGGCCGCGTGCCGTGAGCAGCCTTTCGAGTTCACCGGCGTGGGGTGTGATGATGCTGCCTGCCGGCAACCGTTCGGGTAGGTGGTCAAGTGCTCCGGCATCGGCGATGACGGGCTCACCGCTTACGAACGCGGCCGCCATTCTGTCTTCGCTGGGACTTCCGGGGCCGACGGCCCACACCTGCACACGACCGTCAGCTGCCACGGCTTCCGGCACATGGGATGTGACGGCTGAGCGCAGCCGATCATCACCGGTGATGCGCACCATTCCGGCGCCGGCGGCCACCGCCGCGTTCGTGCACAGAACAGCAGCCCCCGGATAGTCAGCGGAACCGGCACAGATGCCGACGACGCCTCGGGTGTATTTGTGGTCCTCGCCCGTCGGCGCTTTCACGAGTTCGCGCAGGTCACTGCGCTTGTACACCCACGCGTCCGGCACGGTGTCCGAAAAGTCCAGGCCAATGGGAGCAAGCACCACACGGCCAGAAGCGTGCGCTCCAGCACCCGTGAACAAGCCGGTTTTGAGGCCTCCGAACGTCACGGTCCAGTCGGCCTGCACGGCGGCCTGCGCCCTGCGGCCTGTTGAAGCGTCAATGCCGGTAGGTACATCGACGGCGACGGTGATCTGCCCTTCTGCGCGGGCCGAACTGGCCTGCCACACGCGGATGAGCTGCACCATGTCCTCCGGCAGCTGCGGTTTCGCACCCGTGCCGAAAATCCCGTCGATCACCAGGTCAGCAGCCCCCAGGTGACCCGGCGCTTCGCCGATATCCACCCGCCGGCAGCCGGCGCTGACGGCAGCGGCGAGTCCCGCCGCATGCGGTGTGCCGAGGGTGTGCAGAAGGGTGACGGCCGCACCTCGGCGGGCGAGGTCGGCGGCTGCAAACAGAGCGTCCCCGCCGTTGTTGCCGGGCCCGGTGAGAACAGCCACGCGCCTTCCGTAGACGGCACCTCCGCCTAAACGCAGAACCCGCCGGCACACGGCCGCCAGCTGACCCGCGGCCCGGCGCATGAGCCGGTCGCCTTCACCGGCTTCCAACAGCGGGGCTTCGGCCTGGCGGATCTGCTCACCGGTGTATGAGGGGCGGGGCATCGTGTTTCCTGTTCTGTTCGGGCTGAGCGCGCTGCAGAGGCACTGCTGCTTCAGCTGGGGTTGTTCCGGCGGGCTTCCTCACGCATGCGGTTGCGCTCTTCGCGCCTGGCCGCGACATCGGCGCGGAACTGGGCGAGCGCGCGATCGTGTTCTTCCGTTCCGGGCACGGGAGGTGCCGGCTGGTCGACAGGCGGCGACAGCGCCAGTCCGCTGCCTTCGACGATGACGTACGTGATGGTGCGGTCCCCGTCGTGCGTGATCGACAGGTGCACGTGCTCACCGCCGCGCTGGCGGAACATCTCCAGCACCCAGCCGCTCAAACGGAAAGACGGGGCGCCGGAGAATGCTGAGACCACCTCGGCCTCCTGCCACGGAATGATCTGCGGGAACTGCAGAGCCTTCACCAGCGCCTCTTTTGCCGAGAATCGGGCTGCGAGGCTTTCGGGGCTGCGCCGCTTGCCGTTCTTCTTCAGCTGTTCAGCCGGGGTGAGCAGGCGGTCCAGAAGTTCGGGCACCCGCTCGATGTGCTCCTGGAACCGGGGAACGTCGGCAATGTCAACGCCGATGCCGATGATTCCCACGACTCTGCTCTCCTTACTGGGTTCGTGTGCGGCCGACCGTGGGCCGCTTTTATTCGACTCTTATTCGACCGTGACCGATTTCGCGAGGTTGCGCGGCTGGTCAACGTCCAGGCCCTTGGCCTGCGCCAGCTCCATCGCGAAGATCTGCAGCGGCACCGTCGTCAGCAACGGTGCCAGCAGCGTGGTGGTGTTGGGCACGTAGATGACTTCGGATGCGTACTCGCGCACCGCCTCGTCACCCTGTTCGGCAATGACGATCGTGTTGGCTCCGCGTGCCCGGACCTCCTGAATATTGGACACGACCTTGGCGTGCAGCGAATCCCGGCCGAAGCGGCTGGGCACGATGATGATGACAACCTGGCCTTCATCGATGAGCGCAATAGGCCCGTGCTTGAGTTCGCCGGCGGCGAAGCCCTCCGCGTGGATGTAGGCGAGCTCCTTGAGTTTGAGCGCGCCCTCCATTGCCACGGGGAAGCCGACGTGACGGCCGAGGAACAACACGGACGGGGTGTCTGCCAGGCGCTTGGCCAGGTCCGTGATCTGCTGGGAGTCATCGTCCAGGAGCTGCTGGACCTTGTTCGGGATGTTCTGCAGTTCGTCCAGAATCAGCTGGATTTCGTCGCGGTACTTGTTGCCGCGCAGCTGCGCCAGGTAGAGGCCCAGCAGGTAGCAGGCGACGATCTGGGACAGGAACGCCTTGGTCGAGGCGACAGCGATTTCCGGTCCGGCGTGTGTGTACAGCACAGCATCGGATTCACGCGGGATCGTCGAACCGTAGGTGTTGCAGATGGCTACGACCTTCGCACCCTGGTGGCGGGCGTGGCGCAGCGCCATGATGGTGTCCATCGTTTCGCCGGACTGCGAAATCGCAACGACGAGTGTCTTTTCGGACACGATCGGGTCGCGGTAGCGGAATTCGTGGGCCAGTTCGACCTCAACCGGAATGCGGCACCAGTGTTCAATCGCGTACTTGGCGACCTGACCGGCGTAGGCGGCTGTACCGCAGGCTACAACGATGATCTTGTCGACGGACTTCAGCACGGATTCGTCGATCCGCATTTCGTCCAGTGTGAGGCGGCCTTCCGTGTCGAAGCGGCCCAGGAGTGTGTCGGCGACTGCCTGTGGCTGGTCGTGGATTTCCTTTTCCATGAAGGACGTGAAGCCGCCCTTGTCCACGGTTGCCGGGTCCCAGTCGATTTCGTATTCGGTGCCTTCGACCGGGTTGCCGTCGAAGTCCATGATGTCGACGGAGTCAGCGGTGATGGTCACGACTTCGTCCTGGCCGATCTCAACGGCGCGGCGGGTGTAGTCGATGAAGGCCGCAACGTCCGATCCCAGGTAGTTCGCGTCTTCGCCCAGGCCGATGACCAGCGGCGAATTGCGGCGGGAGGCAACAACCGTTCCAGGCTTGTCAGCGTGGACGGCCAGCAGGGTGAAAGCACCTTCGAGCTGGTTGGAGGTTCGTCGCATGGCCTCGGTGAGGTCACCGGTTTCGCGGTAGTTCCTGGCCAGCTGATGGGCTGCGACTTCCGTGTCGGTTTCGGAGGCGAATTCAACGCCGTCTTTCAGCAGCCGCTCTTTCAGCGACGCGTAGTTTTCGACGATCCCGTTGTGGATGAGCGCCAGGCGGCCGTCGTCAGCCAGGTGGGGGTGAGCGTTTTCGTCGGTCGGCGCACCGTGGGTAGCCCAGCGGGTGTGGCCGATGCCGGTCACGGCTTTCGGCAGCGGGTGCTCTGCAAGCTCAGCTTTGAGGTTGTCGAGCTTTCCGGCTTTCTTCGCTGAGGCCAGCTGGCCATCATCGGTTACGAATGCGACGCCCGCGGAATCGTAGCCGCGGTACTCCATTCGCTTGAGGCCTCCGACTGTGACGTCTTCAGCGGTGATCTGGGCGTTCGGGTTTCCGACGAATCCAACAATTCCACACATAGACTTCAATATTACCGCGCGGTGGTGCCGTAAGCTGGATTTCGCCGCCTGAGTGAATGCTGAGCGAAACGAGGACCTGCAGCACCTATGGAACACAACGACGCCACACCGTTCGTTCGATCCAGCGACCTCGATCCCGCTCGCCTGCTCGCGGGCCTGCGCCCGCACCAGAAGCAGAGCGGGCAGTCCATCGCCTCGCCGTTTTGGAGTTTTGACCGCTCCACGTGGTCGGAACTTGCTCAGGCCACTCCCCTGCCGTTGACGGCGGCCGATGTGGAGCGTCTGCGCGGTAAGGGTGAGCGCATGGACACCACCGAGATCGAAGAGATCTATCTGCCGCTGTCACGTCTGCTCAACCTGTACGTTTCCGCCCGCCGCAAAAAGCACAGGCTCACGCGGGAGTTCTTCGCCCCGCTGCGCGCCAGCGGTCACGACCCTGCCCCGCAGCACATTCCGTTTGTCATCGGTGTGGCCGGTTCGGTGGCCGTCGGAAAGTCCACGACGGCGCGTGTTCTGCGTGAGATGATGGCCCGCTGGCCGGACACCCCGAAGGTTGAGCTCGTCACCACGGATGGGTTCCTGTTTCCCAATGCAGAACTTGCCCGCCGTGGTCTGACGTCGCGAAAGGGATTCCCGGAGTCCTATGACCGACGGGCGCTTATGCGTTTCCTGTCCAAGGTCAAGTCCGGTGCAGAAGAAGCACGCGCTCCCGTCTATTCGCACCACACTTACGACATTGTTCCGGGTGCTGAAATCACGGTCCGTTCACCAGATGTGCTCATTGTCGAAGGGCTCAATGTTCTGCAGCCGCCCAGGCCGCGCGCTGACGGCAAAGTGGGTATGTCCGTCAGCGACTACTTCGACTTCTCCGTCTACGTCGACGCGGCTGCCGGTGATATTCGCCAGTGGTACATCGACAGGTTCATGGAGCTGAAGTCGGGCGCTTTCACCCAGCCGGATTCGTATTTCCACCGCTATTCGGAGCTGACGGAAGACGAAGCGCTCACCCTCGCCGGTGAGATTTGGGATTCGATCAACGCACCCAACCTGCGGGAGAACGTCGCTCCATCGCGCGGTCGGGCCGATTTGATTCTGACGAAATCGGCCGACCATTCAGTACGCCGGATCCAGCTGCGCAAACTGTAGTCAGTCCGCACCGCTGAACCCGGCGTCTGGTGGGCCGAAGCCCGTGTGATTTCGAAGTCCCCTGGGGCTCGCCTTCCACGGGCGAAGCCCTCAGGGGTGTGTCAATCAGAAGGCGGGAAGCACCGCGCCGTCGGTCCACGTGTCTTCGATGAACTTCTTCACTTCTTCTGAGTGCAGGAGTTCGTCGAGCTTCTTGATGGCTTCGTTTTCTTCGTCGCCTTCGCGGACTGCGAGGAAGTTCGCGTAGGGGTTGTCTTCAGCCGATTCCACGAGGATCGAGTCTTCGGTGGGCGACAGTCCTGCTTCCAGGGCGTTGTTGCCGTTGATGATCGAAGCGTCGGTGTCTTCAAGGGTGCGTGCCAGCTGTGCTGCGTCGGCTTCCTTGAATTCGAGGTTCTTCGGGTTGTCCTTGATGTCCTTGATGGTGGCAGTGGTTGCGTCCTTGCCGTCAGCCAGCGTGATGACGCCTTCCTTGGCCAGCATGTCAAGGGCACGGCCCTGGTTGGCGGGGTCGTTGTTGATGCCGACGGTGCCGCCCTCGGGCAGTTCGTCAACCGACTTCACCTTCTTGGAGAACAGCGCGATCGGTTCGATGTGCACACCTTCGAATGCGTAGAGCTTGTAGCCCTGGCCTTCGACTTCTTCGTCCAGGTACGGCTTGTGCTGGAAGTAGTTGGCGTCGAGGTCACCGTCAACGAGCGCACGGTTGGGCAGCGCGTAGTCGGTGTACTCCTTGACCTCGATGTCGAGGCCGGCTTCTTCTGCCAGGTTTTCGTCGACGTAGCGCAGGATGTCACCGTGTGGAACGGGCGAGACGCCGACGGTCAGCTTGGTGATGTCACCGTCCTTCTGGCCGACTTCCTGGTTTCCTCCGCCTGCACCGCAGCCGGTGAGGATCAGGCTTGCGGCGGCGGCAATAGCTGCGATGCGCAGTTTCATATGTTCAGTCCTTCTGACGAGTGTGCTTGTGTTGTCGGCAAGTTTCTCACTCTGCGGACAGCTTTCACGCGCTTTTCGTCATAAAGCTCCATATGACGAGGCGGCGCTAGACTTCCCGTGCTCCCTCCTGTCCTGGTTCAGGTCAGGGAGCGTGGTGAAAGGAGCATCGTGTCGAACTACTCCCCCATGGCGATTCTGCACAGGACGACAGCCAGTCAGCGCACCAAGGGGCGTGAGGCCCCGGAGGTTGACCGGGCTGCCCTGCGGCGCATCGGCGGTTTTGCGGCTCGGCACAAGACCAAACTGACCCTGTTCATTCTGCTCTCTGCGGTCTCAGCCGGTGTTGCTGTGGCCACTCCGGTGCTGGCTGGCCGGGTGGTCAATGCCATTACCGCTGGTGGGCCGGTGAGTCTGATTGTCGGCATCGCGGTTCTCATGGGAGTGCTGGCGCTGCTCGATGCGGCGTTGACGATTGTGTCGCGCTATTTTTCGGCCCGCATTGGCGAAGGCCTGATCTTTGATCTGCGCACCGCGGTTTTTGATCACGTGCAGACTCTGCCGGTGGCGTTTTTCAACCGGACCCGCACGGGCGCGCTGATCTCCCGGCTCAACAACGACGTTATGGGAGCGCAGCGGGCGTTTTCCAACACGCTGTCCGGGGTTGTGACGAACCTTGTGTCGCTTGCGCTGACGGTCGGTGTCATGGTCGCGATTTCGTGGCAGGTGACGGTGTTGTCGGTTCTGCTTCTGCCGATTTTCTTGGTGCCCGCCCGTTTCATTGCCGGCCGTTTGGCGTCGCTGCAGTTTCAGGCGGCCGATCTCAACGCGGCGATGTCCACACGCATGACGGAACGGTTCTCAGCTGGCGGGGCGACCCTGGTCAAGCTGTTCGGCAGCCCGCAGAAGGAGTCGGCGGAGTTCGCCGACCGTGCCGGTCGGGTGCGCGATATCGGTGTGCGCACCGCCATGCTGCAGGTGACGTTCCTGGCTGCGCTCACACTTGTATCCGCTCTGGCTTTGGCCCTGGTGTACGGGGTCGGCGGTATGCAGGCGGTGGCCGGTTCGCTCGATGCGGGCAAGGTCGTCACACTCGCGCTGCTGCTGACCCGCCTGTACACGCCGCTGACAATGCTGGCGAATGCGCGCATGGACATCACGTCTGCAATCGTGTCGTTCCAGCGGGTGTTCGAGATTCTTGATCTGCGCTCCACCGTGCAGGAACCTGAGTCCCCCAGGCCCCTGCCCGGTGGCCCGGTCTCTGTTGAGTACCGCGACGTTTCATTCCGCTACCCCACCGCCGCCGAGGTGTCTCTCGCCTCTCTTGAAGAGGTCTCGGTTCTTGACGGCCGGGAGTCTTCCGAGGTGCTGCACGGGCTGAACATTTCCGTTCCGGCTGGTCACACGGTCGCCCTCGTGGGCTCCTCCGGTGCTGGAAAGTCAACGATCGCATCTCTGCTGCCCAGGCTGTATGACGTGACAGAAGGCGCTGTTGAGCTGTCCGGAGTTGATGTGCGGGATCTGAGCTTTGATGCGCTGAAGTCGACCGTCGGCATGGTCACACAGGACGGCCACCTGTTCCACGAATCCATTCGCGACAATCTGACGATCGCCAAACCTGATGCGACAGATGATGAGCTGCGCTCCGCACTGGAACGCGCGAGGCTGTGGCCTGTCATCGACGCCCTACCCGATGGGCTCAACACTGTCATTGGAGAGCGCGGCTACCGGCTGTCCGGCGGTGAACGCCAGCGGCTCACGATTGCCCGTCTTCTGCTTGCCGAACCCGCTGTGGTGGTGCTGGATGAAGCGACGAGTGCTCTCGATTCAACGAACGAGGCGGCTGTGCAGCACGCGTTGAACGAAGCCATGACCGGCCGCACTGCCCTGGTCATCGCCCACCGCCTGTCGACTGTGCGCAGTGCCGATCAGATCATCGTGATTGAGGGCGGGCAGGCTGTTGAGCGCGGCACCCACAGCGAACTCCTGGCGCAGAACGGCCGGTACGCGCAGCTGTACACAACCCAGTTCGCAGACCAAGAGGAGTCAGAAGACTCAGCCGGCGGCACCTCGGGAGACTAGAGCAGCCCGCGGTCATTTCCTGGCAGAGAATCTTGAGGCTGCGAGTCGGAGAAAACGGTAGGCTGAAAGGGTGAACAGCCGAAGGGAGCAGTCATGGAACGAGTGCGGTTCCGGGATCTGAAACCGTACGAGGTCGTTGACAGTCTCGATGACTTGAAGGGGCCGCCGCAGGGCACCATTCGCCTGCCGATCTGGGTTCGGTGGATTGACGACGGCGATATTGACGTGACTGATCCCGGCGGGGTGCGCTTGGCTTACCAGGCTCTGCTTGCAGAAGGCACCGCTGAGATCCAAGCACAGCTGATCAACAAGGACAGACTGCTGCAGGTATGGCCACACCTGAGCTTGGATTCCCGTGTACGCGATCTTTGGGAAGATCGCTTTCCTCAGCTGAAGCGTGTGAATGTGTAGCCGCGAGGCAATGCAGCGCGATGTTGCCCGCATTGCCCTGAGCGATGCCGCCGACTCTGGGTTCGCTTTGGCCGGGTCGGGGGCTATTCGTGAACACGGTCTCACTCAGCGACCTACAGCCGATGTGGACCTCTTCACTGTTATGTCAGCGCAAGACAAGTTCAGCACCGCTGTCGAATCGATTCGCGAGCGTTTAGAAGAAGCCGGCTACGAAGTCGACGTTCCCCGGCAGAGCGAGTCATTCACTCGAATGGTTGTTTCGTCGCGCCTCGGGCTGCAAACTGAACTGGATCTGGGTATCGACTGGCGTGAGCGTGAGCCAGTGGCACTGGAAGTAGGTCCTGTTCTTGCTGTCGAAGACGCGGTCTCCAATAAGGTCTTGGCTCTTTACTCACGTGGTGAAACAAGAGATTTTCTCGATGTTGATTCAATACGCGGATCTGGGCGATACACCGACCGGGAGCTGCTGGAAATGGCTGCGGCGTCTGATCCAGGATTCGATGAATCGATGTTTGCGGAACGCCTTGAGATGGCGGACCGAATCGAACCTTTCGAAGTGGCCGGCTACGGCGTGAGCACAACGGAACTCGAGGCAGTAAAGAATCGCTGTAAAGACTGGGCTCAGCACATTAAACGGATATGAACGCAGGAGCTCGCCAGACGGTTGGGGGCTGGACAAAACCGTTAGGTTGATCCCGAAAACCATAAACCTCACACGTCGATTGAGGTGACTGTGCCTGCCCGCAGCAGGAGCGGCCACACCAGCAGGAAGATGAGTGCGCCGACTGCTGAGCACAGGAACGTTGAGACTGCGACGATCAGCCCGTTGGTCAACCACGGGCCAGTGAACACGTACAGAATGACCGGACTGGCAAAGGCAATGAACAGGGCCGTCATTGCGCTCCAGCGAGCCGGTTTGCCGGGGTCAGCCACGTAGCCCGCCCGCACAAGGCCGGTAAGGAAAGCGCCGACCGTGGCAATGCCGCCAAGCACCGCAAAGGACGAAGTCAGCACACCGAACATCCACCACAGGCCAGACGAACCGGACGTCGCTCGGGCTAGGAGGCTCAAGCCCACGATCACGACGGTGCCCACCGCTGTCGAGCCGGCAGCAGCCAGGCCAGCCGCCACGCGCCCGTACAGGACCTTCTTGTTGTCCGCGCTCTTCTTCACTGTGTGCTCACCACCGGGGCCACCGGGCGAAATGTCACGACGGTCGTGCGAGGTGCCGCGGTTCTGAGCGGCCCCGGTGCGGGGAGCTGAACGCGGTCAGAGGGCAAGGTTCTGCTTGACGCAGTCGGCCAGGCGTTCGGCCTGCTTCTGCGCTTCGGCTTCGGTTTCGGCCTCGACCATGACGCGGATGACCGGTTCGGTGCCCGAAGCACGCAGCAGGACGCGGCCGGTCTTGCCGAGTTCGGATTCGACGGCGGCGACTTCTGCCTGAACAGCAGGGTCGTCTGTGCGGGTCTTGTCGACTCCGCGGACGTTGATGAGCACCTGCGGCAGCTGCGGGATCTCCGCTGCGAGGTCGGCCAGTGTGCGGCCGGTTGCGGCGACGCGGTTGATCAGGTGCAAAGCTGTCAGCACACCATCGCCGGTGGTGCCGTGGTCGAGCATGAGCACGTGTCCGGACTGTTCACCGCCGAGCACGTGGCCGCCGGCCAGCATGCCCTCAAGTACGTAGCGGTCGCCGACCTTCGTCTGCACGTCGGCGATGCCGGCCTTCTCCATGGCGAGCTTGAGACCGAGGTTCGACATGACGGTGGTGACCAGCGTGTCGTTCTTCAGAGTGCCGGCTTCCTTCATGCCGAGAGCCAGGATGCCCATGATCTGGTCGCCGTTGACTTCGCGGCCGCGTGCATCAACTGCCAGGCAACGGTCGGCGTCGCCGTCAAACGCAACGCCGAGGTCAGCGCCGTTTTCGACGACGGCCTTCTGCAGCGGGCCAAGGTGTGTGGAGCCGACACCGTCATTGATGTTGAGACCATCGGGGCTTGCGGCAATGACGGTGACGTCGGCACCGGCCTGACGCAGAGCCGCGGGGCCGACGACGGATGCCGCTCCGTTGGCGCAGTCGACGACCACGCGCAGTCCCTGCAGCGGGGTGGGTGTGTCACCCAGAGTCGATACGAGGTGTTCGGCGAATTCGTCTGCCGCTGCCGCGTAGGGCTTGACCCGGCCGACGTCCGCGCCGGTGGGGCGGTCCCAGTCAGCGTCGAGAAGTTCGAGAATTTCGTCTTCCGCGGCATCGTCGAGTTTGGTGCCGCCGGGGCCGAAGAATTTGATGCCGTTGTCCGGCATGGGGTTGTGGCTGGCTGAGAGCACAACACCGAAGTCAGCGCCTGTTTCCTTCACGGCGTGAGCGACACCCGGGGTGGGCAGAACGCCTGCGTTCCACACGTCAACACCGGTCGAGGCGATACCGCCGGAAATTGCTGATGCCAGGAAGTCACCGCTGATGCGGGTGTCGCGACCGACAATCGCGAACGGACGCTTGCTGTCCGTGCCGTAGCGCTGTTCGGGCCTGCCGAGAACTCGGCTTCCTGCAACGCCCAGCTGGAGAGCGAGTCGAGCCGTGATGTCCTTGTTGGCCAGACCGCGAACGCCGTCCGTACCGAAAAGCCTGCTCATAGAACCTCCTGTTTTGGATCGCATTCATTCTACGTTTACGAAGCTGAGCACCCGGTCAGATGGGCACGGCGTGTGGTGAGAACGCAGCGCGCGCCCAGCGGCACCTCGTGCCCGGAAAGCACAAGACCCCCGCACGAAAGTGCGAGGGTCTTGATACAGGCACTGTGTGCCCCAAGCCGGATCTGCCCTGGTGGGCGAAGATCAGCGCTTGGAGAACTGCGGAGCCTTGCGAGCCTTCTTGAGACCAGCCTTCTTGCGTTCGGGAACGCGAGCGTCACGCGTGAGGTAACCGGCCTTCTTCAGTTCAGGACGGTTATTCTCGCGGTCGATTTCGTTCAGCGAACGGGCGATGCCCAGACGGACAGCACCGGCCTGGCCGGAGGGTCCACCACCGGCAATGCGCACGAAGACGTCGAAACGGCCTTCGAGGTCAAGCAGGCGGAAGGGTTCGCGAACGAGCTGCTGGTGCATCTTGTTCGGGAAGTAGGCTTCAAGGTCACGACCGTTGATCTTCCATTCACCGGTGCCGGGGACCAGGCGGACGCGAGCGACAGCGCGCTTGCGACGGCCAACGCCCTGGCCGGGAGCGGTGAGCGATTCGCCGCGGCCACCGGCCACGGTTTCGCCGAGACCAGCCGAAGCCGGGGTTTCGGTCGAGTACGACGTCATTTCGACGTCCTCGTTCAGGTTCTGGTTGTCAGCCACGATTCTCCTCGGTTAACTGAGCCTTGGGCGCTTACTGCGCGACCTGGCTGATTTCGTACTTCTGCGGGTTCTGCGAGGCGTGCGGGTGCTCAGCACCTGCGTACACCTTCAGCTTGCGCATCTGGGCACGGCCGAGGCGGTTCTTGGGGATCATGCCTGCAACAGCCTTCTCCACTGCACGCTCGGGGAACTTCTCAAGGAGCTCTTCGTAGCTGAGGCTCTTGAGACCACCCGGGTAGTTGGAGTGGCGGTAGGCGCGCTTCTTTTCCAGCTTGTCGCCGGTCAGCACAATCTTGTCCGCGTTGATGATGATGACAAAGTCACCCGTGTCGATGTGAGGTGCGAATTCCACCTTGTGCTTGCCGCGCAGCAGACGAGCTGCCTGCGAAGCAAGGCGACCGAGAACGACGTCAGTGGCGTCGATGACGTGCCACTGGCGCTCGACATCGCCGGGCTTTGGTGTGTACGTACGCAAAAGTTGCCTTCTTTTCGTCTCTAGCTTCCAAGCCACACACGTCTGCCTGACAAGGTCGTGAGTCTTGTTCAGCAGTACTTGACTTGCTTGAGGTGCACGGTACGCGTATACATTTCCCGCTTATCCTGCAACGCGACTAGAGGTCTGCGGCGTGTGTATCTGACGTACAGCGACTGTCAATGTTAGCCCGGAAGCGCGCACCTTTGCAAAACGGGGCTCGTGTGAGGTTGAGCGCGTGTGCTGGACTGCTCTCACGAGGTGGAGGTCGGGCTGATCTTCTTGTTCGAGGGGCGTGCAGGCACACGGACTTCGAACACAGAAACGCTTCGGCGGGCAACTCCCCTGTGGGAACTGCCCGCCGAAGCGTTTGCGCCTGAGAACGTCAGCGCGTTGAGAACCTCAGGCTCAGCGCACGTCTGCGTTCTTGCGGCGGCTCAGCGCAAGTGCACCAGCACCGGTCACCAGCAGCGCAGCTGCCGCAGCAGCAGCCAGGCGGACTTCAGTACCCGTACGGGGCAGCGGCTTGTTCGTGTCACCAGCTTCGGGCTTGGCCTTGTCGCCGCCCTCGGGCTTGTCCTTGCCACCAGCTTCCGGCTTGTCCTTGCCGCCATCTTCGGGCTGTTCGTCCTCAGCAGGCGCGTCGGCAGGAAGGACGTTCACGGGGATTTCAACCTTGCCGCCAATAGGCAGCGGGTTGTTGTCCCACCATCCGGCATTCGGAGCAGCAATGAGGGTGGCGGTCATCTTCGGACCCTTCACCGGCTCGGCCTTACCTTCGTCTGCCTTGCCTTCGCTCGCAGCTTCGGCACCGTCAACCTTGCCGCCGGCCTTCGGTTCGTCCTTCTTGCCGGCGTCCTTCGAGGCGGTCACCTTGAACTTCACTTCGGACTTGCCTTCAGGCACCGAGTCGAACTGTGCAACGTTCTTCTTGCCCTTGACGGCGTAGTCGCCAAGGTCAACCGAAACACCCTTCGGCAGGTCAAGGGTCATCTGCAGCGGCCCCTCGATCTT
This sequence comes from uncultured Brevibacterium sp., assembly GCA_902489215.1. Classification (GTDB taxonomy): domain Bacteria; phylum Actinomycetota; class Actinomycetes; order Actinomycetales; family Brevibacteriaceae; genus Brevibacterium. Next base: position 5,169 of record CABTZE010000010.1, on the reverse strand, counting down.
CTTCTTGGCGTTGAACTGAACGCTGATTTCTTCGGTGGTGCCAGCCTTGATTTCGAAGGCGTCGTCCTTGTTCGACGGGTGCTTGATGGAGACTTCGAGGTCACCGTTCTTGATGACGTCCAGCGCGGCATCAGCCTGGCGTTCGTCCTTGTCGGCCTTCACCTTCTTGCCCTCAGCCTGGCGGGCGTTGAAGTAGGCTTCCCAGATTTCGAAGTCGGTCAGACCGGACTGTTCGAACTTGCCGTTGGCAAAAGCGGTGAAGTTGTCGCCACCGGCTGCCAGGAAGGACAGGGTGGCCACGCGGTAGGTCTTGTTCGGGTCGATGTCCTCACCGTTTACCTTGACGGAAACAACGTGCTTGCCGCGCTCAGCTTCAGAGTCATAGATAACTTCGAGTTCCTTGGAAATGCCCAGGTGCAGGAACGGACGCGAAGCGCCATCCGGCTGCCACTGCTGTTCGAACAGCTGGATGACGTCCGAGCCCTTGAGCGACACAACTCCGTGGTCGTTCGCGAAGGGAAGGACCTGGTTGAGTTCAGCAACCGTGACTTCGCCCGGCTTTTCGCCATTGAAGATGTCATCAACCTTCAGGTCGGTGCGCAGACCGCCCGGGTTCGTAATGGCGAAGTCCGACTTCTCCAGCTGGGTCAGGCCGGTGCCTTCGTTGAGGGCATCAGCAACGAGGTTGCCGAGCGTCGATTCAGCACCGCGGTTTTCCTTACCGTCCTCATCAAAAGCGCGCGTAATGTCTTCGTCGATTTCACCAGCAACTTCCTTGCCGATTTCATTCGACTTCTCAGTAGCCGCCTTGATGATTTCGCCGGTCTTGCCGGTGACCTCTGTCGAAGCTTCCTGGCCCTCGGTGTCGATAATTTCCTGGCTGTCGACGACCCAGCTGCCGTCGCCCTTCGAGGTCAGGTTGACCGCTGCCACGTTCTTGCCGTACTGGCCGGCCTGCATGACGGGGACGGTGTTGTCGCCCTTCTTGTAGGTGCAGTTGACCGGAACGTGGGTGTGACCCAGGAAGAATGCGTCAACGGAATCGTCTGCGGCGTCGAGGATGCCCTTGACTTCCTTGCTCTTGCCGAGAGCTGCATCGCAACTGTCGCCCGCGGCTGATCCGTTCATACCGACGTGAGCCTGGACGAGCGTGACGTCCGGGCCTTCACCCTCAGGCAGTTCCGCGATCTTCTTCGAGGTGCGCTCGACGGCTTCGGCGGTGTCGCCGAAGTCAAGCATGTCGATTCCCGAAGGGCTGACAAGGCTTGCGGTCTCCTGCGTCACAACACCGATGACGGCAATCTTGATGCCGTCCTTTTCGATGATTTCGTAGTCTTTGACGCCGTCCGAAAGCTCCTTGGTGCCCTTCTTGTAGACGTTCGCGGCCAGGTGCGGGAATTCCGCCTTGTGGTCGCCTGCCAGCACGCGCTCGCTGAAGTCTTTGAAGCCGCGGTCGTATTCGTGGTTGCCCATCGCCGAGGCGTCGAGCCCCAGAGCGTTGAGGTAGTCAATCGTGGGCTCGTCTTTTTGGGAAGACGAAACGTAGGTGCTTGCACCGATGTTGTCACCAGCGGACAGCAGAACTGAGCTGCCCTCAGCCTTCGCCCGTTCGTTTTCCACCGTCGAGGCCATTGCCTGGCCGTCAGGGTCGGCAATGCGTCCGTGGAAGTCGGTGATTCCGAGCACCTGAAGCTTGGTGCCCTCCGGGGCGTCTGCATAAACCGGCATTGCGCCGAGAGGTGCGACGAGTACGGCGGCGGCAGCGCCTCCGTACAGCGCACGGCGTGCTTTGAGCATGTTCGGTCCTTAAGCTTCTGATTCAGCGCTGTTCGCGCGTTCCTGAAAAAGGTCTGAGCACAGTGTTACAAATCTGAGATCTTTTTGGGGGCTTTTGCATGAATTCCATATGGATTGTTCGTAAAGAGGCCCCGTCACCCACTAGCTTTCGCCCAGCTCAGCCGAGTTTCGCCGGGCCCGGGTCTGCTCAGCCCGCGCGGACCATTCAGCCTCCGGCGGATAGCCCACCTCTTCCATCACAAGCCCCTCCCCGGGTGCGATGTAGAGCGGTTCCGGGCTTTCACCTCGTGAGTTGGCGTGCTCAAGAAGATCAGCCGGATACTCAGCCGACCACGCGCCCGTGCCCACCCGAATGAGACCGCCGACGATCGCGCGGACCATATGGTGGCAGAAGGCATCAGCGCGCAGACGGAAGACAATCACCCCGTCGGCATCGCGGCCGACCGAGATCTGCTGCAGCGTGCGGATGGTCGTCGAATCCGGGCGGGGTTTGCAGAACGGCAGGAAATCGTGCAAGCCCAACAGCCCAGCAGCGGCCTGGGCCATGGCGCAGGCATCAAGAACACCCTTGTGACGGACCGTAGCGGCCGCCAGCAGCGGGTCGAAGAACGAATGGTCATCTGCAAGCCGGTACGAATACGACCGCCACTCTGCCGAGAAGCGCGCATCGAAATCATCCGAGACCGCGGCAGCACCGTGGATGACGACATCGTGGGCGTCCAACCGGGTCAGCGCACCGCGCAGCCGGCTGACCAGGGCAGATTCAGGTGTGCGCGGAACGCCGTTCCGATCAACCCGGCGCTGCCCCACGAGTGCGGCGATCTCAGGCTCACCCAGATTCAGGTGAACAACCTGCCGGCGGGCGTGCACTCCGGCATCGGTGCGCCCGGCAACAACAGTGCGCACAGGGGTGCGGCAGACCAAAGCGAGCGCCTCTTCCAGTGTTCCCTGGACAGTGCGCAGCTGCGGCTGCACTCCCCACCCGTGGAAGTTGGTGCCGTCATAGCCAAGATCGAGTCGAAACCTCACGAACGAAACTCTACGACGGGCTCCGCTTCGACGTCTTGGTACTCCATGGGCAGAAGCATCGGAAAGGCAGCCCTCAGCACAACAGCCGTCGGCTGGCGTCGCTGCGCACTGTATTTGGCAACCGCCAGGTTGTAGTAGCGGATGCCGGAGACGATCCGACCTTCGATGATCCGCATCTGCGCGTGCAGGTCGATTGCCGCGCCCAGGCTCTGACGGTGCTGGTCAACTTCAATAAGTCCGATGGCAAGCGCATCGATCGCGTGGGTCAGGCGTTCTTCCGCCGGGCCGATTTCGGCTGCCTCTTTGACGGTTTTGGCCCGCCTGAGAGCATCTTGCACGGACTTTTGGTGGTGCTCGTCCTGTTCCGAATGGGCGGTCGCCATGCGCAGAAACTCAGGAACGAGGGTGTGCCGGTCGGTGCGCACCTGGTCCAGCTGCCGTCGGGCTTCGCTCACGAGGTCGAGGGCCAGTCGCAGCTGCGAACCTCGGGTGTACAGGAGGTAGGCAAGTCCCAAGCACAGAACAACGACAATGGCGACGAGGATGATCTCCGCCATTGCGCCTCCTTTGTCTGTTCTGTTGGCATCTGCCTACACGTGTCTGGGCTCCTGCCTAAGGGTGCCTGCTGTGCGAGCTGCACTCATGCTATCGGCAGCACCCGGTACCGGGAAGGACTCACCGGACTAGTGGCCGAAAGTTCACCTTCGAGTGTTCTGGGCGTACCTCGGGGGCCACCTGTGTGGACGATCCTCAAACTGTGAGAGTTGCGATTGTTGCTGAAACTTTTCTGCCCCAGATGAATGGTGTTGTCGGAAGTCTCCTCAAGGCGATTGAGCACATCACCGAACGCGGCTACGAAGCCCTCGTCATTGCTCCGGGCACCCGGATGGGCGGTCCGCGTGAGTACATGGGCGTGCCTATTGTCTACGTTCCCTCACTGGCTTTCCCCGCGTATAAGCGGCTGCGCGTAGCGCCCGGCGGTGTGGCTCGCATTCGCCGCATCCTGGCTGATTTCGCGCCGGATGTTGTGCACATCGCCTCCCCGTTCCTGCTGGGCTGGCGTGCGGTGCAGGCCTGCCAGGAGCTCAACATCCCCTCTGTTGCGGTCTATCAGACCGAAGTGCCTGCCTACGCGGCCCGCTACGGGCTGACCGGCGTGGAGTCCATGCTGTGGGGTCACGTCCGCAATATTCACAACCGCGCCACGATGACCTTGGCCCCCTCGACCCCGACGATCGAGCAGCTGGAATCGCACGGTGTTGACCGGATTGCCAAATGGGCCCGAGGTGTCGACGCCGCCCGCTTCCACCCTGACCGCAGGTGCGAGGAATGGCGGCAGTCGGTGGCCGGCGGGAAGAAGATCATCGGCTACGTGGGCCGGCTGGCCGCGGAAAAGCAGGTGGAGAATCTGCGGGTACTGGCCGATGTGCCGGACACCAAGATCGTCATCATCGGCGAAGGTCCGCTTATGGGACGTCTGCGGGCTGAACTGCCGAACGCGCACTTCACGGGCTTCCTCGGCGGTGAGGCTCTGGCCCGCGCGGTTGCAGGCTTTGACCTCTGCATTGCACCCGGCGAGTTTGAAACCTTCTGCCAGACCATCCAGGAGGCCATGGCCTCCGGTGTTCCGGTGGTCGCGCCGGCTCGCGGCGGCCCGCTGGATCTGGTTGACCATTCGCGCACCGGTTGGCTCTACGCTCCGGGCGATGTTGCTGGTCTGCGCGATCGCGCTCTGGATCTGCTGGGTGACGATGCCAAGCGCCGCGCCTTCGCACAGGCCGCTCGGGCCGAAGTCGAGTCCCGCACGTGGCGCGGAGTGTGCTCGCAGCTGATCGGCTACTACGCTCAGGCGATCGCCGCTCACGAAAACCTGGCGCACGCCCGGTGACTGGCACCTCGGCGGTGTGCTGAGGTGTGTTTCCCGGACCGGCACCTCGTGAGTTCCGGGGCATAGGCCCCGGTCACGGAGGTTGCGGACTTAGTCTGCCGAGGCGCCGCGCGGTTCTTCCACGAGGCCGCGCGCCTCGAGTGCGGCTCCGGTGTCAATGGCGTAGCGCACGGTACCGAGCACGACCGGCACGGAGCGGGCCCGGAGTGATCTTTCGAGCCCGCGAGCACGGGCGGAGTCTGCGGCAAGCCCCACGAGGTCGGCGATGTAGGACACGCTGCGGATGGTGAGCGCTGCTGCCAGGCCCACGGTTTCGGGGCGCACCCCCACCCAGCCCAAGGGCTTGGCTGCTGCAGTGAAGACGCGCAGCAGTTCGCTGATGCTGGTGGTCAGGATGAGCACGGACGCGCCGATGACGCCGGCGAGCATGGCAGTGGCGACTCGAGCGGCGGTGG